>NZ_JBQCWN010000005.1:0-172654 GCF_051957355.1 Neisseria sp. P0018.S001
TCATCGACTTCTATGGCCTGGCGCTGTTTGCTGCCGGCGGTATGAATAATGGTGGCGTCAATGACGGCGGCGGATGCTTTCTCTACTTTTAGGCCTTTTTCGGTCAGTTGGCGGTTAATCAGTTCCAATAATTCGGACAGGGTGTTGTCTTGCGCCAGCCAGTTGCGGTAGCGGCATAAGGTGCTGTAATCGGGGATGCTCAGTTCGTCAAAACGGCAAAACAGATTGAAATCGATGCGGGTGATGAGGCTGTGTTCGAGTTCGGGATCGGAGAGGCTGTGCCATTGTCCGAGCAGGACGGCTTTGAACATGAACAACAGGGGATAGGCGGGACGGCCGCGATGGTCTCGGAGGTAACGGGTTCTTTGACGATTCAGGTATTGTTCGATCGGCTGCCAATCAATCACCTGATCCAACTTCAATAGTGGAAAACGGTCGATGTGTTTGGCAATCATGGCTTGGGCGGTTTGCTGAAAGAAGGTGCTCATGAGAAATCCCCTAAATGTCTTGGTGGGAATTTAGGGGATTTTTGGGGGGATTTTGCAAAGGTCTCTATTTGCGTTATTTTTTGTGCTCCTTGCATCTTATCCGAATGATGTATATGTACAACATATTTTCATGATATGTGAAAAATCTATACAGAATACTTGCATTTAAATTTCATTTTTTTACAATGGAGGGTGCGACTTTCTTCAAGTGACTATCACCGTTAAGACCATGCGGTGTCCCTTTTTCAGTTTACGGGGAAAGAGAAGCTTGAATAACGTCCCTACACCCACCACAAAAAGGTAAAAAACATGAAAAAATTCAACGTTAAAGCATTGAGTTTGGCTATTGCGGCAGCTGTGGTAAGCAGCGCAGCGGGCGCGGCTGAAAGAGATCTGGGTTCAATTCCCGAAAAGGCACAAAATGCTATGGCATTTCAGACCGTTTTTGGTGAAAACACCAAATTCGATCAAGATACTGGGAAATTCACTTTTGACAAGGAGAGCTCAGCCCTGTTGTTGAAAACTATGGAGCTGGAGCAGGCAGTTAATGGCTTTGCTGCCGGCAGCAACTTCGTCGCTACTAATGAAGATGGCAGCAAAACCGTCCGTGAAGCTACACAAGCAGATGTTGAAGCTGACGGCTTTGGCGGATTGGGTTTGAAAGAAGTTGTAGCTGCACACGATGAGGCATTGGGTGACTTGACTGAAACCGTCAACGACAACAGCGAAGCATTGGTAAAAACTGCAGAAGTTGTTAACGCCATCAGCGCAGATGTAAATGCTAATAAAGCAGCATTGGAAGAGCAAAAAGAAGCTAACGAAGGCTTCAATAATGCGATTGCCAGCTTGGATAAAGACATCGTTGACTTGGCACAAGCAGGTCTGAAAGCAACTGAGGCTTTGGAAGCCAACCGTAAAGATATTGATGCCAACACAGCAGCAATCGAAACTAAAGCCGATAAAGCTGACTTCGAAGAATTGGCAAAATACACTGCCGACATGGGTAAAAAAGTTAACGACATCGGTGATGAAGTAACTGCCCTGAGCGACGCGACTAGCGCAGCTATCACTCGTCACGATAAAGACATCGTTGACTTAGCACAAGCAGGTCTGAAAGCAACTGAGGCTTTGGAAGCCAACCGTAAAGATATTGATGCCAACACAGCAGCAATCGAAACTAAAGCCGATAAAGCTGACTTCGAAGAATTGGCAAAATACACTGCCGACATGGGTAAAAAAGTTAACGACATCGGTGATGAAGTAACTGCCCTGAGCGACGCGACTAGCGCAGCTATCACTCGTCACGATAAAGACATCGTTGACTTGGCACAAGCAGGTCTGAAAGCAACTGAGGCTTTGGAAGCCAACCGTAAAGATATTGATGCCAATAAAAAATACATCGGTGATCTCGCATTAGCCGGCAAAGCAGCAGCTGACGCTTTAGAAGCTAACCGTCAAGACATCGACGCCAATAAAGCAGCAATCGCTGAAAATACTGCCAAACTTGAAGAGCAAAAAGAAGCTAACGAAGGCTTCAACAATGCGATCGCCAGCTTGGATAAAGACATCGGTGATCTCGCATTAGCCGGTAAAGCAGCAGCTGACGCTTTAGAAGCTAACCGTCAAGACATCGACGCCAATAAAGCAGCAATCGCTGAAAATACTGCCAAACTTGAAGAGCAAAAAGAAGCTAACGAAGGCTTCAATAATGCGATCGCCAGCTTGGATAAAGACATCGGTGATCTCGCATTAGCCGGTAAAGCAGCAGCTGACGCTTTAGAAGCTAACCGTCAAGACATCGACGCCAATAAAGCAGCAATTGAGACCAAAGCTGATAAGACTGCTGTAGAAAGCGTAAGAACAATAGCTGTTGAAGCTCAAAAATCAGCTCAAGTGGTAAAAGGTGCTGTTGAAGTTGCCCAAAAATCTGCTGAAACTGCTGAAAGCCATGCCAAAGCTGCAAAAACATCCGCTGATGCTGCCAATAATGTAGCAAGTGCGGCGCAAACTGCTGCTGCTCAAGCTCAAGATGCAGTTAAAGCTAATGCCACACAAGTTGCCGCTAACAAAGCCGATATTGCTACCCTGCAAACAGCAAGCAACCAACACGCTGCCGGTATTGCTAAAAACTCAGCGCGTATCGACAACTTGGACAAAAACGTAGCTAATCTGCGCAAAGAGACCCGCCAAGGTCTTGCTGCACAAGCAGCCCTCAGCGGTCTGTTCCAACCTTACAGCGTTGGTAAGTTTAACGTTACCGCTGCTTTGGGTGGTTTCAAATCTGACACCGCAGTTGCAGTCGGTGCAGGCTACCGCTTCAATGAAAACTTTGCAGCCAAGGCCGGTCTTGCAGTCGGCACCTCTTCAGGCGGCTCTGCATCTTACAACGTAGGCGTGAACTACGAATGGTAATACTGGTTTAGTGTTAAATAGGTATCAAACCCGCAGCTATGCTGCGGGTTTTTTGTTTTGTTTGGCGGGTTTGCTCAACTGGACATGAATCTCGAATAAAAGACTTATAGTGGATTGACTTTAAACCAGTACGGCGTTGCCTCGCATAGCCGTACTATCTGAGACCTTTGCAAAATTCCCCAAAATCCCCTAAATTCTCACCAAGACATTTAGGGGATTTTCCATGACCACCTTCTTCCAGCAAACTGCCCAAGCCATGATTGCCAAACACATCGACCGTTTCCCACTATTGAAGTTGGATCAGGTGATTGATTGGCAACCGATCGAACAATACCTGAATCGTCAAAGAACCCGTTACCTCCGAGACCACCGCGGCCGTCCCGCCTATCCCCTGTTGTCCATGTTCAAAGCCGTCCTGCTCGGACAATGGCACAGCCTCTCCGATCCCGAACTCGAACACAGCCTCATCACCCGCATCGACTTCAACCTGTTTTGCCGTTTCGACGAGTTGAGCATCCCCGATTACAGCACCTTATGCCGCTACCGCAATTGGCTGGCGTAAGACGACACCCTGTCCGAATTGCTGGAACTGATCAACCGCCAACTGACCGAAAAAGGCTTAAAAGTAAAGAAAGCATCCGCCGCCGTCATTGACGCCACCATTATTCAGACCGCCGGCAGCAAACAGCGTCAGGCCATAGAAGTTGATGAGGAAGGACAAGTCAGCGGACAAACCACACCGGAGAAAAAGCCATTCTCCACCTCTCCCCGGTTATCCGCAGCGACAATACACTGATGATCCGCGAGCTGATTAAAGCAGGTGCAGGCATAGGCTATCAGCCCCTTTGGGCAGTTCAGCAGGAATTGAAGGACGGCACATTGATCCAACTTCTGCCCGATTACACCATCTGGACAGACCAACTGAATGCCACTTATGTCGACAGGGCATTCCTCAGCGCGAAAGTGCGCAGCTTTATCGACTTTCTCAATAAAAAAATATCGGAAGGATAAACATCAAGGCCGTCTGAAACACTTTTCAGACGGCCTTTAATCAAAGCAACAATCCAATCAATAATTGGTCGAACAGAACTGTTCGCGTTTGTCCGCATCGGCGGCATAGCATGTCAAACCCATGCCTGACGCATTGCTGTTGTTCGCTTTCGCACCCGGTTTCTTGTTCACCAAAACCTTACCGTTTTTACCGATTTCAACGGTTACGCCTTTGCCGTTTTTCAGCTTCCATTTCAACACTTGCGCATCGGCACTTTGGCACTTGCTGACCGTACAGCCGCCTTCTGTCGCAACATTACCGTTTTTATAAATCACGCACTGCTGCTGGCTGTCGGTACAGGCCGCATACGCAGCAACAGAGAAACAGGAAATCAGCGCGGCAAACAAAACAGGTTTCATGGTTTGAACTCCTAAGGTTGTAATGATGGGTTTGTAATATTTGGAACTATACGCTTGTTTGCATGTGCCTACTACAAAATGTATCAGTAAGATTCAATAGACGCAGCACTATATCCATTCCACCAATTATCTAATCCGTCCCATACGATAAAGGCCGTCTGAACATCACTTCTCAAACGACCTTCAATTAATTTCTACCTTACCGCTTCAACTTCGCAAACGCATCCGCCATTGCCAAATTGGTTGGGGCACGCTCGTTACGTTGGGGTTTGCGGTCGCGGCGTTCTTGATGTCGGGTTTCAGACGGCCTATTGCCTTTGGCTGCACCGCCTGGTTCGTCATCCAGCCGCATGGTGAGCGCGATGCGTTTTCTGGCGGCATCGACTTCCAGCACTTTCACTTTCACCACGTCGCCGGCTTTCACCACTTCGCGCGGGTCTTGGACAAATTTATTGGACAGGGCGGAGATGTGCACCAAGCCGTCCTGATGGACGCCGATGTCCACGAATGCGCCGAAGTTGGCGACGTTGGAAACCACGCCTTCGAGTATCATGCCGACTTGCAAGTCGCTGATTTCGTGGATGCCTTCGGCGAAGGAGGCCGTCTGAAATTCGCCGCGCGGGTCGCGGTCGGGTTTTTCCAGCTCAGACAGGATGTCCAGAATGGTCGGCAGGCCGAAGCGTTCGTCGGTGAAGTCGGACGCTTTGATTTGCTTCACGCGCTCGCGGTTGCCGATGAGTTCGGCGGCAGTAATGCCTTGTTGCGCCAGCATTTTGGCGACGACGGTATAGGCTTCGGGGTGGACGGCGCTCGCATCGAGCGGCTCTTTGCCGCCGTTAATCCGCAAAAAGCCTGCTGCCTGCTCGAAAGTTTTTTCGCCCAAGCGCGGTACTTTCAGCAGTTTTTTGCGGCTGTCGAACGCGCCGTTTTCATCGCGGTAAGCAACGATGTTTTGGGCAAGGGTTTGATTTAAACCGGAAATCCGCGCCAAGAGCGGGGCGGAAGCGGTGTTCACGTCCACGCCGACGGCGTTCACGCAGTCTTCGACCACCGCGTCCAGCGATTTGGCGAGCTGGCTTTGGTTCACGTCGTGCTGATATTGCCCCACGCCGATGGATTTGGGGTCGATTTTGACCAACTCGGCAAGCGGGTCTTGCAGCCTGCGGGCAATGGACACCGCGCCGCGCAGGGAAACGTCCAAGTCGGGGAACTCGCGCGCCGCCAGTTCGGACGCGGAATAAATCGATGCGCCGGCTTCGGAAACGACGATTTTGTGCAGCCCCATTTCCGGCATTCCGCGCACCAGTTCGCCCGCGATTTTGTCGGTTTCGCGGCTGGCAGTGCCGTTACCGATGGCGATGAGCTTCACGCCGTGTTGCTTAATCAGGCGCGACAGCGTTGCCAACATATTGTTTTCTTGATGCAAATAGACGATGACGGTATCCAGCAGCTTGCCCGTGTCGTCCACTACGGCGCATTTCACGCCGTTGCGGTAGCCCGGGTCGAGACCCAAAGTGGTCAGCCGTCCGGCGGGCGCGGCGAGCAACAAGTCTTTGAGATTGCGGGCGAACACGGTAATCGCGTCGGTGTCGGCGGCTTCTTTCAGACGACCTAAGGCTTCGAGTTCCAGCAACAAAAAGATTTTCGCGCGCCAAGTCAGGCGTACGGTGTCGCGCAGCCATTTGTGGCCGTCTGAAACCTTGAAACGGCGGGTAATGATTTGCTCGTATTCGCTTTGCTGCGTAATCGGCGTGTCGTCGGGCTGGTATTTGAGCGCGATGTTCAACACGCCTTCGTTGCGGCCGCGCAATACCGCCAGCGCACGGTGGCTGGGCATGGTGCGAATAGGTTCGCGATGGTCGAAATAATCGCTGAATTTTTCGCCTTCGGTTTCTTTGCCTTCAACGACTTGCGCATGAATTTCGGCTTCGTTCCACAGCTTGTCGCGCAGCGTGCCGATGAGTTCCGCGTCTTCGGCAAACTGCTCCATCAGGATCGCGCGTGCGCCGTCCAGTGCAGCTTTAGTATTGGGAACATTTTCGTTCAGGTAGCCTTGCGCGGCGGCTTCAACATCCTGCGGCTGCTCGGCAAGCAACACGTCCGCCAGCGGCTGCAAACCGTGTTCGCGCGCGATTTGCGCTTTGGTTCGGCGTTTGGGTTTGTAGGGTAGATACAGGTCTTCCAGCGCGGTTTTGTTGTCGGCGGCTTCGATTTGCGCTTTGAGGTCGTCTGAAAGCTTACCTTGCTCTTCAATGCTTTTTAACACAACGGCTTTGCGATCTTCCAACTCGCGCAGATATTGCAGCCGCTCGGCAAGCTGGCGCAGCTGCGTATCGTCCAGCCCACCCGTGGCTTCCTTGCGGTAACGGGCGATAAAGGGGACGGTCGCACCGTCATCTAAAAGCTCAATAGCGGCATTAATTTGCGCAGTGGTGGCAGAGAGTTCTTGAGAGAGGATTTGGGTAATGTTCATATATTCCTTCATATTCCATCTGAACGATTGATAGGACAGCACAACGTAAGATAATTTTTGGGAAGACAAAGGATAATACTGATACACTTCATTCAAAACAAGATAACATATGCTGTATAAGGAAAACCAATGACTATTCTTATCACCGGCGGTACCGGTTTTATCGGTTCTCATACCGTTGTTTCCCTGCTGAAATCAGGCTTTAATGCCGTGATTTTGGACAATTTGTGCAATTCGTCTGCCAACATCCTCCCGCGCTTGGAAAAGATTACCGGCAAGTCTGCGCCTTTTTACCAAGGGGATATCCGTGATCGTGAAGTGTTGCGTCAAATCTTTGCGGAACACGATATTGATGCCGTCATCCATTTTGCCGGCTTGAAGGCAGTCGGTGAAAGCGTGGCCGAACCAATGAAATACTACGACAACAATGTGTCGGGCAGTTTGGTTTTGGCTGAAGAAATGGCGCGTGCCGGCGTATTTAAGATTGTGTTCAGCTCATCTGCTACGGTTTACGGTGATCCGGGTAAAGTGCCTTATACGGAAGATATGCAACCGGGGGATACGACCAGCCCTTACGGTACGTCTAAGTCTATGGTGGAGCGCATTTTGACGGATATCCAAAAGGCCGATCCGCGTTGGAGTGTGATTTTGTTGCGCTATTTCAACCCTATCGGTGCGCATGAAAGTGGTTTGATCGGCGAGCAGCCAAACGGCATCCCAAACAATCTGCTGCCTTATATCTGCCAAGTGGCTTCAGGCAAGCTGCCGCAGTTGTCGGTTTTCGGCGATGACTACCCTACTCCCGACGGTACGGGTATGCGCGACTATATCCATGTGATGGATTTGGCGGAAGGCCATGTAGCGGCGATGCAGGCGAAAAGCGATGTTTCAGGCGTACACCTGTTTAATTTAGGTTCGGGACGTGCTTATTCGGTATTGGAAATCATCCGTGCCTTTGAAGCAGCCTCCGGTTTGACCATTCCGTTCCAAATCAAACCGCGTCGCGATGGCGATTTGGCCTGTTTCTACGCCGATCCCGCCTACACCAAAGCGCAGACCGGTTGGGAAACTAAGCGTGATTTGGCGCAGATGATGGAAGACTCATGGCGTTGGGTCAGCAACAACCCAAATGGCTACGAAGATTAAGTTGACCTGATACAGGCCGTCTGAAAGAGATGTTTTCAGACGGCCTCTTTATCTGAAAAACACACTTTCTGTCTGCTATAATCCGTTTATATTATTTTGACTATCCTCTGAAACTTATGAAAAAAATCCTTGTTACCGGCGGTGCGGGCTTTATCGGTTCTGCCGTTGTCCGTCATATTATCCAAAACACCCAAGACTCTGTCGTCAATGTCGATAAGCTGACTTATGCCGGCAATTTGGAATCTTTGACCGAGGTAGCAGGCAATCCTCGCTATGCTTTTGAGCAAGTGGATATTTGCGACCGCGCCGAACTCGACCGCGTATTCGCACAACACCAGCCTGATGCCGTGATGCACTTGGCTGCGGAAAGCCATGTCGACCGCTCTATCGATTCGGCAGGCGAGTTTATCCAAACCAATATCGTCGGTACATTCAATCTGCTTGAAGCAGCCCGCGCCTACTGGCAACAAATGCCGTCTGAAAAACGCGAAGCCTTCCGTTTCCACCATATTTCTACCGATGAAGTCTATGGCGATTTGCACGGTACGGACGATTTGTTCACCGAAACCACGCCATACGCGCCGTCCAGCCCCTACTCTGCCTCTAAAGCGTCCAGCGACCACCTCGTCCGCGCATGGTTGCGTACTTACGGTTTGCCGACCATTGTAACCAACTGCTCCAACAACTACGGCCCTTACCATTTCCCGGAAAAACTCATTCCGCTGATGATTCTGAACGCGCTTGACGGCAAACCGCTGCCCGTTTACGGCGACGGTATGCAAATCCGCGACTGGCTGTTTGTCGAAGACCACGCGCGCGCGCTGTATCAGGTTGTTACCGAAGGTGTTGTCGGCGAGACCTACAATATCGGCGGCCACAATGAAAAAGCCAATATTGAAGTCGTCAAAACCATCTGCACCCTGCTGGAAGAGCTTGTTCCTGAAAAACCGGCCGGCGTGGCGCGTTATGAAGATTTGATTACTTTCGTACAAGACCGCCCCGGCCATGACGTGCGCTACGCCATCGACGCTGCCAAAATCGGCAGGGAGCTGGGCTGGAAACCTCAGGAAACATTCGAATCCGGCATCCGCAAAACAGTGCAATGGTATTTGGACAACAAAACCTGGTGGCAAAACGTATTGAACGGCAGCTATCGTTTAGAGCGTTTAGGCACCGGAAAATAAGTTTTCAGACGGCCTGTTCCCACTATTAGGCCGTCTGAGAATCACGCAAACACACACTACTCAGGAGAAAACCCATGAAAGGCATTATCCTTGCAGGTGGCAGCGGCACACGCCTCTACCCCATCACACGCGGAGTATCCAAACAACTGCTGCCCGTGTACGACAAGCCCATGATTTACTATCCGCTGTCCGTACTGATGCTGGCAGGAATCCGCGATATTTTGGTGATTACCACGCCCGAAGACAACGCCTCTTTCAAGCGCCTGCTTGGCGACGGCGGCGATTTCGGCATTTCCATCAGCTATGCCGTTCAACCCAGTCCGGACGGTTTGGCACAGGCATTTATCATCGGTGAAGAATTTATCGGCAACGACAATGTTTGCTTGGTTTTGGGCGACAATATTTTCTACGGCCAATCATTTACGCAAACATTGAAACAGGCCGCCGCCAAGACCCACGGCGCAACCGTATTCGGTTATCAGGTCAAAGATCCCGAGCGTTTCGGCGTGGTTGAATTTGACGAAAACTTCAACGCCCTGTCTATCGAAGAGAAACCGCAACAGCCCAAATCCGATTGGGCGGTAACCGGCTTGTACTTCTACGACCAACGCGTCGTCGAGTTCGCCAAACAAATCAAACCGTCTGCCCGCGGCGAATTGGAAATTTCCGACCTCAACCAAATGTATTTGGAAGACGGTTCATTGTCGGTGCAACTTTTGGGACGCGGTTTTGCATGGCTGGACACCGGCACTCACGAGAGCCTGCACGAAGCTGCTTCATTCGTCCAAACCGTACAAAACATCCAAGACCTGCAAATCGCCTGCCTGGAAGAAATTGCTTGGCGCAACGGTTGGCTTTCCGATGAAAAACTGGAAGAGCTGGCACGCCCGATGTCGAAAAACCAATACGGCCAATATTTGCTGCGCCTGTTGAAAAAATAATATTTGAGGCCGTCTGAAACTTTTCAGACGGCCTTTAGATGAAAGATAAAACGATGAACATCATTGATACCGCCATTCCCGACGTAAAACTGCTTGAGCCGCAAGTCTTCGGCGACGCGCGCGGCTTTTTTATGGAAACCTTCCGCGACGAGTGGTTCAAGACCCAAGTCTGCGACCGCACCTTTGTGCAGGAAAACCACTCCAAATCCAGCAAAGGCGTATTGCGCGGCCTGCACTATCAAACTGAAAACACACAAGGCAAACTCGTGCGCGTGGTTGTCGGCGAAGTATTCGACGTGGCTGTCGATATGCGTAAAGACTCCCCCACTTTCGGCAAATGGGTAGGCGAGATTCTGTCCGCAGAAAACAAACGCCAACTGTGGGTACCCGAAGGTTTCGCTCACGGCTTCTATGTACTGAGCGATGAAGCCGAGTTCGTCTATAAATGCACAGACTATTACAACCCAAAAGCCGAACACTCGCTGATTTGGAATGATCCGACCGTCGGCATCGACTGGCCGCTGCAAGGCGAGCCAAACCTGTCGCCTAAAGACTTGGCAGGCAAAGTATTGACCGAAGCAGTCACGTTTTAAGACTATTCAGGCCGTCTGAAAGAATGTTCCTCTTTTCAGACGGCCTACAATCCATTAATAACAATAATCGACGAAAACGCATTGTGAAAAACGCCTACATTCCCTCTCGTGGCATTCGCAAAATCCCCCATCTCTCCACCCTATTGCCTGAATTTCATATCTGCAAAGATGGAAAAGGAGCAGAGGCTGTTGTTGGCTGGGGTTTGCGCCCGACGACACACAAAGCGCGTGCTTTTGCCGCCGAACACCAGCTTCCCTTTATTGCTTTGGAAGACGGCTTTTTGCGATCGCTCGGACTAGGTGTCACCGGTTATCCGCCCTACTCCATCGTCTATGACGACATCGGCATCTACTACGACACCACGCGTCCTTCGCGTTTGGAACAACTGATTCTCGCCGCCGATACCATGCCGTCTAAAACCTTGGCTCAGGCGCGACAGGCGATGGATTCCATCCTGCAACACCACCTGTCCAAATACAACCACGCGCCCGAACTTTCAGACGATCATCCTTTGCGTTCCCCATCCAAACCCGAAACCGTCCTCATCATTGATCAAACCTTCGGCGATATGGCCATCCAATATGGCGGCGCAGATGCCTCTACGTTTGAACTGATGTTTCAGACGGCCTTGAATGAAAACCCGCAAGCCGATATCTGGGTCAAAACCCATCCCGATGTTTTGTGCGGCAAAAAACAAGGCTATCTGACCCAGCTGGCGCAGCAACACCGCGTCCATCTTTTGGCAGAGGACATCAATCCGATTTCTTTGTTGCAAAACGTCGATAAAGTTTATTGCGTTACCTCACAAATGGGTTTTGAGGCGCTTTTGTGCGGCAAACCGCTGACCACCTTCGGCCTGCCGTGGTATGCCGGATGGGGCGTGAGTGACGACCGCCATCCTGAAATCAACCGCCTTGTTCAAACCCAACGCCGCGCCCCCCGCAACTTGCTACAACTCTTCGCCGCGACCTATCTGCAATACAGCCGCTACCTCAACCCCAATACCGGTGAAGCAGGCAGCCTCTTTGATGTCATCGACTATCTGACGACGGTCAAACGCAAAAACGACAAATTGCGTGGCGAGTTGTATTGCGTCGGCATGTCTTTGTGGAAACGCGCGGTTGCCAAACCGTTCTTTAACGTACCCTCATGCCGTCTGAAATTTATCTCCTCCACCCAAAAACTAGCAGGGGTCAAACTGTCCGACGATGCACACATCCTTGCTTGGGGCAATGGCAAAGAGGCCATCGTCCGTTTTGCCGAACAACACCATATCCCCCTGCTGCGCATGGAAGACGGCTTTATACGCTCGGTCGGACTCGGTTCTAATTTAGTGCCGCCGCTGTCGCTTGTTACCGACAATATGGGCATTTATTTCAATGCCGAAACCCCGTCCCGTCTTGAACACATCCTGCAAAACCAAAACTTCGACGATCGAGACTTTCAGACGGCCTTGAAGCTGCAAAAAATGCTGACCGAAAACCACATCAGCAAATACAACGTCGGCAACTCAGACTTTACCGCCCCATCAACCAACAAAACCGTGATTCTCGTTCCCGGCCAGGTTGAGGATGACGCGTCTATCCGCTACGGTTCGCCCCAAATCTATCGCAATCTGGATCTGCTCCGTACCGTACGCGAACGCAATCCCGATGCCTATATCATCTATAAACCGCATCCCGATGTAGTCAGCGGTAACCGCATCGGCCATATTTCCCCTGAAGATGCTGCACGATATGCCGACCAAACCGCCGAGCAAACCGACATCCTGACCTGTCTCCAATACGCAGACGAAATACATACCATGACTTCGCTGACCGGTTTTGAAGCCTTGTTGCGTGGCAAGAAAGTCAGCTGCTACGGCCTTCCTTTCTATACAGGCTGGGGGCTTACCCAAGATCTGCTCCCTATTCCGCGCCGCAGCCGCAGGCTTGAGCTTTGGCAGCTGATTGCCGGCACGCTCATCCACTATCCCGACTATATCCACCCCGAAACCCATCAGGCCATCAATGCGGAAACCGCTGCCCAAATCCTGATACGATAAAAAAATATGCAAAAAAACAACAACGGATTACATCGCGGGTACTTTGCCAAAAAATTAGGTAAAATCAAACAACTATATCGATCTTTTAAATAAATACCATCTAATTTAACGATACGTCATAAACTTGCCTCTATTGAGTCATTATTGCCTTTGCATCGTTAATTCTCTTGGCGTATGCTTGAAAGTTCAACCTAAAACTATTACATAAAAAAACAAAACCACATTGCGACATGAAACAGACCGTCCTCCAAAACAACCTGCAAAACCTGCTTGAAAGCGCAGAAAATATCCTGCTACTTCAAGGTCCTGTCGGCAATTTTTTTCTGCGTCTTGCCGACTGGCTGACTGCAAACGGCAAAACCGTACATAAATTCAACTTTAATGCAGGCGACGACTATTTTTATCCGCCCACTCAAGCTTATACCGTTGTTTTTAACGACGACTACGATGCCTTTCCTTAATTTTTGCAAGAATACATCGTTCAACATCACATCCAGGCCGTTGTCTGCTTTGGCGACACACGCCCTTATCACGTCATTGCAAAACGCATTGCAACCGAAAACCAAGCCAGTTTCTGGGCGTTTGAAGAAGGCTATTTCCGCCCCTACTACATCACATTAGAAAAAGACGGCGTCAACGCATTTTCTCCGTTACCGCGCCGTGCCGACTTTTTTCTTGAACAATTCCCTAAGCTTGCCCAGCAAGAATATGAAGCGCCAACGCCGGTACGCGGCGGGTTTACGCCCATGGCAAAAAACGCCATCCGTTACTATATCGAATTGTTCCGCAATCCACGCAAATACCCCGACTACATCCACCACCGCGCGCCCAATGCCGGCCATTACCTCAAACTGTGGTCGCTCTCCATCCTCAAGCGTTTGAACTACTATATTGAAGACATCCAAATCGCCAAACGTGTGGAAGCAGGCAAATACGGCAAGTTTTTTATTGTTCCCCTGCAGGTATTCAACGACAGCCAAGTCCGTATCCATTGCGACTTTCCCAGCGTCCGCAACTTCCTGCTCCATGTTTTGAGTTCATTTGCCGAACACGCGCCTGCCGATACCAACATCATCATCAAGCATCATCCGATGGACCGCGGCTTTATCGACTACTGGCGCGACATTAAACGCTTTATCAAAGAACACCCCGAACTCAAAGGCCGCGTGACTTACGTCCATGATGTTCCCCTGCCCGCTTTCCTGCGCCATGGCCTCGGCATGGTCACCATCAACAGCACCAGCGGCCTGTCCGGCCTGATTCACAATATGCCTGTCAAAGTGCTCGGCCGTGCCTATTATGATATTCCCGGCATTACTGACCAAAATACCTTGGCAGAATTTTGGAATCATCCGACACCGCCTGATAAAGAGCTGTTCCATGCCTACCGAATGTACCACCTCAACGTGACCCAAATTAACGGTAACTTCTACAGTAAGGTCTTTTTTCCTCACAAAAACACTTCCGACTCTTCCACACCGACAACCTGACTTAGTGAAGGAAAAGTTCAGGCCGTCTGAAAAACATTTCAGACGGCCTGAAGCAAACAATATCTTAGCTACTACCATGTAAATAAAACATAAAAACTGCATTTATCATTAACAATAAATTACAAAGACAGTATAATAACTGAGATGTCATAAAAGCATACCAACTCAAGCTGAGGCCTTAATAACACACAAAATATGGATGTACTCCCAGGCAAAACAATATAACAAGCCAAACATCCTAAAGATAAGCCAGCAAGGCAATACACTTTACAAAACTATGGCGAGCTATATTTTTACAAAGCCCTCAGCGGGTATTGCCGCCCATATGCCGCAGCATCCGTCTTCCACTTTATATCCGCCCGCAAACCATGACCGCCGCTCCTGATATCCTCTACCGGCAAGCCGCCGCCCTTTTGGAACAATCCAATACCGCCCAAGCCCTGCCCCTGCTGCAACAGGCCGCAGAGAAGGGATATACGGAAGCCGCTTTTGTATTGGGCGACCATCTGCTGCAAAACGGTCATCCGGAGCAGGCACTTCCATGGTTGGAAGCCGCCGCGGCTCAACGCCATCCTAAGACACTCTTTACCCTGCTGCAACAACGCGAACACAACGGCACTCCGACCGGACAGCTTCTCAACGACTACGCCTGGCTGGGTGAGCAAGGTCACCTCGAAGCCCAATTAATCCTCATGCGTTACCACGCGCAACGCAACGATCCACAATCCCTTTACTGGGCGGAGCTTGCCGCCGCCCGATATGCCGCGCCTGCTTATTACCATCTGGCACGCCATCATCAACGCCAAGGCGACGTTGCGACAGCCATCGAACAATACGAAAAAGCAGCCACGCTCGGCGTGACTGCCGCCTGCTGGCAACTCGGTCAAATCTACTTCTACGGCACAGGTATCAACCCAAACCACGCACAAGCCGAACAATACCTCGAACAAGCCGCGCAAGCCGGCCACACTGCCGCACAAACCCTGCTGGCCGACCTTCTTGCCGCCCAACACAAACCTGAAGCCTTAGAATGGTATCGTCGTGCTGCCGAGAAGGAGCAAGCGGAAGCACAGGCCAAGCTGGCCCAATACGCCCTGACCGGCGAACTTTCCGAACGCGACCCGTTCCAAGCGGCGCGCTATGCCAAAGCTGCCGCCGAGAAAGACTATCCTGAAGCCCTAAAAATCATGGGCGACCTCTACCGCTACGGCCTCGGCATCAAAGCCGACAACCATATCGCGCATGATTACTACCACCGGGCCGCCGCGCTAGGTTCCGCCGCCGCGGCACAAAAACTCATCAGCGACGCCGCACTGTACCATCCGCAACAATACGATCAAATCAAAACTGCCGCCCTGCAACAGCAACAAACCGAGACCACATACCGTTTGGCGGAAGCACAAGCCCACGCCATCGGCCGTCCCGCCAACTACAATGCTGCGCGCAAAAATTACATGGAAGCTGCCGAGTTCCACCATAAAAACGCGGCGGCAGCCTTAGGCCGCATCTACCATTACGGCCTCGGTACGACGCAAGACCCTCGGGCGGCCGCACACTGGTACGCCATCGCTGCCGAACAAAACCACCCTTCCGCCCAATACCACCTCGCCTGTTTTTACTATCACGGGCAAGGTGTCGGCTGTCATGTTCCGACCGCCTGCTACTGGCTGCAGGCCGCCATCAGCAACGGCCACACTTCGGCCGAATCTTTAACATCCCTATTAGAACAATGGCGCCGCGAAGCGCACCATACCATCGGGCAAAAGGCCGTCTGAAAAGATTTACACTCGCATTTTTTGACAATCTTTAACTATTCCCCTAATATTTGCCAGTTATTTTTCACGGACACGTCATTGTTTTCATTTCTTTCTGAAAGCACCTTGTCCGCGCATTAATACCATGACACTCGGCGGATAACGCCAAGCGTTGAAACACACTACATCCGGAACAAAAACGGATGCTCGGAAAAACATTTCTAGGAGGTGAAACAACATGGAATGGGAATTCAACAGTTATTACACACTGATTGCCGCCACGCTCGTGTTGCTGGTTGGTAAATTTCTGGTTCAAAAAATCAAATTCTTAAGAGACTTCAATATTCCCGAGCCGGTCGCCGGCGGTTTGATTGCCGCTATCGTCCTGTTCGCCCTGCACGAAGCCTACGGCGTCAGCTTCAAATTTGAAAAACCGCTGCAAGATGCGTTCATGCTCATCTTCTTCACATCCATCGGTTTGAGCGCCGACTTCTCCCGTCTGAAAGCGGGCGGTTTGCCTTTGGTTATCTTTACCGCCGTGGTGGGTGCATTCATCATCGTCCAAAACTTCGTAGGTGTCGGCTTGGCGAGCGCATTGGGCTTGGATCCGCTGATTGGCCTGATTACCGGTTCGATTACCCTGACCGGCGGTCACGGTACTGCCGGTGCATGGGGTCCTGACTTTGAAAGCAAATTCGGCCTGACCGGTGCAACCGGCTTGGGTATGGCTTCTGCAACATTCGGCCTGGTATTCGGCGGTTTGATCGGTGGTCCTGTTGCACGCCGTCTGATCAACAAATTGGGCCGTAAACCTGTCGTCAAAACTGCCAAATCCGACGACAACGATGCTGCCGACGACATCTTCGAACAAGCACAGCGCACCCGCCTGATTACTGCCGAGTCTGCTGTCGAAACCCTGGCTATGTTTGCCGGCTGTTTGGCATTTGCCGAAATCGTGGATGGCTACGACAAAGCCTTCTTCGACTTGCCTAAATTCGTATGGTGTCTGTTTGCAGGTGTGGTCATCCGCAATGTCCTGACCGCAGCCTTCAAAGTCAATATGTTTGACCGCGCCATCGACGTATTCGGTAACGCTTCCCTGTCACTCTTCCTTGCCATGGCTCTTCTGAATCTGAAACTGTGGGAGTTGACCGGTCTGGCAGGCCCTGTGACCATCATCTTGGCCGTACAAACCGTTGTGATGATTCTGTACGCCACTTTCGTTACCTACGTCTTCATGGGTCGCGATTACGACTCTGCCGTATTGGCGGCAGGCCACTGCGGCTTCGGTTTGGGTGCCACCCCGACCGCCGTTGCCAACATGCAGTCCCTGACCCAAACCTTCGGCCCGTCGCACAAAGCCTTCCTGATTGTACCTATGGTCGGTGCGTTCTTCGTTGACTTGCTCAACGCCGCCATCCTCTCCGGCTTTGTCAGCGTCATCAAAGGCTGATACGTCTGACATAGAAAAGCACTTGCCGCATTTACTTGCTGCAAGTGCTTTTGTTATGATAGGCACGTCAGGCCGTCTGAAAGGCCGTCATCTTCAGGAGTACCCATGTACAAAAAAACCGCTTCCGTATTGATTTTAAGCACGATTCTTCTTGCCGCATGCAACAAAGAAGAGCCGAAAGTCGCGCTTGATTGCGCCCAACCGGCCACACTGCAAAACATCCGTACCACCATCGAAGACACCCTCAAACAACAAGCGCGCTCCTTTGCCCGCAATGACAGCCGCCAATTCGTCGATGCCGACAAAATCATCGCCGCCGGCCTCGAATTAGAAACCCTGCTTGAAGACCCCAAAGAAACCGAAGACAACGGCAAAGCCATCTGCCGCGCCAACCTCAAAATCCGCATTCCCGACACCATCCTCAAAACGGCCATAGACAACAGCCCGCTGATTTACGGCAACACCCCGTTGTCCGACATGCTCGAACAAAAACTGATGGGCAGCAACCTGACTTTTGAAAACAACACGTTCAGCACCACCCTGCTCTATACCCCCGACAAAGACGGCAAACTGGTTCTCGAAGACAACACCCTGAGCACCACAGCCCAAACCCTTTCCGCCACCCTGCTGCCCTACGGCGTGAAAAGCATCGTCATGATAGACGGCAAACCTGTATCAAAAGAGCAGGCCATCAAGCTGCTGCAAAACCAAAACACAGAAGAGCCGCCGACTGTTGATCCGCAAGACATACTTGAAAACAACGCCGCCAGCCAAGCCGTCGGTTTAACCGATGATGATGACGATTCAGACTACGAAGTCCTGCACCCTGACCGTGAAACTCCGCGCAACGAGCCGCCCGGCCTCAGCCAAAGCGAACTTGACAACGCGCGCGCGCAAAACCGTCAGGCAGACGGCGAGATCAACGACCTCTGGGGCGGCATGGACAGCGATGTCAAGCAACAAATCCTCGGCGAACAACGCGCCTGGATTCAAAGCAAAAAACTCAACTGCCAACAAGCCGCCGCGTCCGCAGACAACGCCGCACAAGCAGAATACCTGCGCCTGCAGTGTGAAACCCGCATGACCCGCGAACGTACGCAATACCTGCGCGGCTATTCCATCAACTAAAACCGATAAGGCCGTCTGAACATTCAGACGGCCTACAAGAAAGCACATCACATCATGCAATACCGAATCCACCGTGAAGGCGATGCCCCAAACACACCCTCTTCAGCCTCCACACCCGTCGACAACTGGGAGCGCAACACCCTGCGCGAAGTCCTCCTCGCCGCCTACCAAGAACAGCGCCGCGCCCGCATTTGGCGCAATATCTGGCGCGGCGTCGCCGTCCTCATCTTCCTCAGCCTGATCTTCGGCCTCGCAGAAGAAGATGGAAAAACCACGAGCATCCATGCCCGCAGCGAACACACCGCCGTTATCGACCTGACCGGCGAAATCGGCAACGACATCGACGACCAAGTCCAAATCCTGCGCGACAGCATGGAAGCCGCCTACGAAAACGGCAACGCCAAGGCCATCATCATCCGCGCCAACAGCCCCGGCGGTTCGCCTGTCGTGTCCAACACGGCCTTTAACGAAGTCCGCCGCCTCAAAGCCGAACACAAAGACATCCCTGTTTACCTCGTTGCCGAAGACATGTGCGCTTCCGGCTGCTACTACATTGCTGCCGCAGCCGACAAAATTTACGCCGACCCTTCCAGCATTGTCGGCAGCATCGGTGTGATCGGCGGCGGTTTCGACTTTACCGGCCTGATGGACAAAGCCGGTGTCAAACGCCGTCTGAAAACCGCCGGCAGCAACAAAGGCATGGGCGACCCTTTCACGCCTGAAACACCGGCGCAAACCCAAATTTGGGAAACCATGTTGGGAGATATCCACCAAGAATTTATCAAAGCCGTCAAACTCGGCCGTGGCGCAAGGTTGAAAGACAAACAGTATCCCGACGTTTTCAGCGGCCGCATCTATACCGGCAAAGAAGCCAAACAGGTCGGCCTGATTGACGACTTCGGCAGCATTTACAGCGTTGCCCGCGATGTCGTCAAAGCCCCCGAGCTGGTCAACTACACGCCGCAAGACGATTTCAGCAAAATGCTCAGCCGCCGCTTTGGTGCGGAAGTGAAGGCCAAAGTCAAAGAAACTTTGTCTGAAATTTGGTAAACCAAAAAACCAAAAGGCCGTCTTAAACCCTAAACATCGGGGTTTCAGACGGCCTTTTTTATATGATTTTTAAAATAAAACGCTGATTATTGTCCAAACATCCATCGGCTTCATCAAATCGGCAGGCAAATATCCCTGATGATGCTGTTACAGGAACACATTACGCCTGCAAACGATTAAACCTCCACATTTCAGACGGCCTGTTTCTGCATATTGTGCGCCATATCAAGCGCGGCGCGGACGGCGGTAATCAAACTGCCGGAGTCGGCTTTGCCCGTGCCTGCCAAGTTCAAGGCCGTGCCATGATCGACGGAGGTGCGGATAAAGGGCAGGCCGAGGGTGATATTCACACCTTCGCCGAAACCGGCATATTTGAGCACCGGCAGCCCTTGGTCGTGATACATAGCAAGGACGGCATCGGCATCTTTGAGCAGGAAGGGTTGGAACACAGTATCGGCCGGATAAGGGCCGCGTGCGTCTATGCCTTCGGCCTGCAGGGCATGAAGCGCCGGAATAATGGTGTCAATTTCTTCGTGTCCCAAATGGCCGCCTTCGCCGGCGTGGGGATTGAGGCCGGTAACGAGGATGACCGGTTTGGCTATGCCGAACTTATGGCGCAGGTCGTGTTCAAGAATGCGGACAACCGACTCGATTAAAGGCTTCGTGATGGCAGAGGAAATATCTTTAAGCGGCAGATGGGTGGTAACCAGCGCCACACGCAGGCCGCCGCCGGTCAACATCATGACGACTTGTTCGGTATGGCTTTTTTCGGCGAGGTATTCGGTATGACCGCTGAAAAAGCCGTTGCCTGCGTGGGCATCGTTGATGATGCCTTTGTGCAGCGGCGCGGTCACCATACCTGCAAACAGGCCGTCTGAAATGCCCTGATACGCCGTATCCAGCAGCCGGAGCACATACGCGGCATTGGCAGGATTGAGTTCGCCCGCCCGACACTCGGCAGCTAAGGGAATATGCAGGACTTCGAGTTCGCCCTTGGGCAACAGATCGGCCGCTTGGGCTTGAAAGTCACGCAGGATGACGGATTTGCCAAGCTGTTCGGCCCTTTGCGCCAACAGGTTTTTGTCGCACAAAACAACGGGGCGGCAAGGAAGGTCGGCGAAAGCCAAATCAAGGCAGATGTCGGGGCCGATGCCGGCCGGTTCGCCGGAGGTGATGGCGAGAATGGGAGCAGTCATGGTGTTTCTCGGTACGGTTTACAGTATTTGAACAACATCAGGCAAAATGCCTGACCTACTTTTGCAGATTAACACAAATACAAAAAGGCCGTCTGAAAACAGTTTTGCTTGGTCAAACTGTTTTCAGACGGCCTTGGCTGTTTACCGTTTTACACTTAAGAACGGCGGCCGATCATACGGTACAAAACGTCGTGGCCTTGAATGCGGTGGACGACAACCATGACAATGTGGCCGGCGACAAGCGCGAAGAGCAGCCAGCCGAGTTTGCCGTGCGCCATATTGCCGAGGTTGGACATCCATTCGATTTTTTCAGGCGAACCCTGCATCACTTCGACACCGAATACTTTCAACGGGCCGCGGCCGCCGCCGTATTGGCGGATCATGCCGATAACGGGAACGGCGAGCATGAGGACGTAAAGGGCAAGGTGGCCTGCTTTGGCGGCAAAGCTGTCGGCGGCAGGACGTTTGGACGCATTGAGCAAAGCCCAAACAATGCGCACGGCAATTACCAGCAGCGTGATGAAACCGATGGATTTATGCACGCCGAAGAGCGATTTGACCCATTCTTCGCCATCGTAGATGGTCCAAACGGTAATGGTGGAGAGGATGCCGATGAAACCGAGTACGGTCAGCCAGTGCAACGCGCGCGCGACGGCATCGTAGGTTTGTGGGCGTGTAGCGGTCATAATGTTTCCTTGTTTTTGATTTGTTTGGTTTTTTGAATCGGCGGCATTGTAACAAAAATGCCCAAACAATTATGTTGCCTTTTTGAAGAGATTTCGTAAATGTTTGGAAAATTTGAAGAAACGGCGGTTTTATCCGTCAGGCTGCCCGGGCCGTCTGAAAACAAGGGCAGGAATACCACCTTCTATACCGAACTCGGGCTAAAATAGGCGTTTTTATTCTCGGGTACGCATCGATGCAGGTTTGGATTCGGCGGTTTGCGCTGTTGCTTCTGCCTTTAGGTTTCTTAGCGATTATGGTGGCCGCGCCTTTGCTGTCGTTGGCGTTTTACGACGGCGAAGGCGCTTGGGCGGAAGTGGTGGCTGATGACTATATGCGCCTGCGCTTGGGCTGGACGGTGGCGCAGGCAATTTTGACCTGCGTCTTGGTCACGGCTTTGGGCGTGCCTGCGGCGTGGGTGTTGGCTCGGATGGACTTTGCCGGACGGCGCACGGTTTTACGCCTGCTGATGCTGCCTTTTGTGATGCCGACTTTGGTGGCAGGCATGGGCGTGCTAGCCTTGTTTGGCGCACACGGTATGCTGGCGGCAGGTTGGCAGGACACGCCGTGGCTGCTGATTTACGGCAACGTGTTTTTCAACCTGCCGGTTTTGGTGCGCTCGGCGTATCAGGGATTTGTGCGTGTGCCGCAGGCGCGGTTGCTGTCGGCGCAATCTTTGGGCGCGGACGCGTGGAGGCGGTTTGTCTGGGTCGAGTGGCCGGTGGTTCGTGCGTGGGTTGCCGGCGGCGCGTGCCTGGTGTTTTTATATTGTTTTTCAGGCTTCGGGCTGGCCTTGCTGCTCGGCGGCGAACGTTTTGCGACGGTGGAAGTGGAAATCTACCGGCTGGTGGCGTATGAGTTGGACATGGCGCGTGCGTCGGTGTTGGTGTGGCTGGTGCTGGCGGTCACGGCGGCGGCAGGCGGTTTGTATGCGTATTGGAGCAGGCGCGTGGCTGTGGATAAGTCGGTCTCGCCTTTGCCTCCACGTGCGCCGATATGGGCTTGGGAAAAATGGCTGACAGCAACGGTATTGACCATGTTGGCAGTGTGCTGCCTGCTGCCTTTGGCGGCGGTGTGGCTCAAGGCGGTATCGGCAGGCTCTTCGTGGTCGGTTTTGTTTGAAGCGCAGACTTGGGCGGCTGTGTGGAACACCATCCGTTTCTCTGCGGCAGCGGTGGCGGCGGCGACGGTTTTGGGCGTGCTGTATGCGGCGGCGGCACGGCAAATGGCGTGGTTGCGCGCGCTGATGTTTTTGCCGTTTATGGTGTCGCCCGTGTGCATCGCGTTTGGCGTATTGTTGCTCTATCCGCAGTGGACGGCTTCGCTGTGGCTACTGACCGCGACTTACGCGCTGTTGGCGTATCCATTTGTGGCCAAAGACGTACTGGCCGCGTGGGACGGTTTGCCCAAAGATTACGCAGCGGCGGCGCGCACCATGGGCGCAAACGGTTTTCAGACGGCCTGTTATGTCACCGCGCCTTTATTAAAACCGGCTTTGCGGCGCGGCCTGACTTTGGCTTCGGCAACGTGTATCGGCGAATTTGCGGCCACATTGTTCCTGTCTCGCCCCGAATGGCAGACGCTGACCACTTTGATTTACGATTATCTCGGACGCGCCGGTGCGGACAATTACGGACGGGCGATGGTGTTGACGGCGGTATTGACCGCTTTGGCTTTGACGGCATTTTTGCTGGTGGACGAAGCGGAAGGGCAAAAGGCCGTCTGAACGTGGTCGGCTCAAACTCCCTTCACATTCACTACACTATTGCCGCGCCTTGTATCGAAAATTGATTGAATCCGCTATATAATTTGTTTTTAACCGCACTCAACACGACCTATCATGACCGACTTAGAAACCAAACGCCTTGAAACCCAGGCCATGCTGGACAATGCCGACTTGCTGTTTGACCAAAAACAATGCCGCGCGGCCTTGCAAAAAGTTGCCGACGACATCACCCGCGACTTGGGCGACAAATACCCCCTGCTCTTGCCTGTGATGGGTGGTGCGGTGGTGTTTACAGGGCAGCTGCTGCCGCTGTTGCGCTTCCCTTTGGACTTTGACTACGTCCACGTTTCCCGCTACGGCGACAAGCTCGCAGGCGGCGCGTTCAACTGGAAACGCATGCCCGACCCCGAGCAAATCAAAGGCCGTCATGTAGTCGTTTTAGACGACATTCTGGACGAAGGCCACACCATGGCCGCCATTCAGGAAAAACTGTTGGAAATGGGCGCGGCAAGCTGCCGTGCGGCCGTATTTGCCAACAAACTGATCGACAAAGAAAAACCGACCAAAGCCGATTATGTCGGTTTGAACGTGCCCAACCGCTACGTCTTCGGCTACGGCATGGATGCCGCCGGCTGTTGGCGCAACCTCGGCGAAATCTACGCCTTAAACAATAAATAAAACAAAGGCCGTCTGAAAAATCTTCAGACGGCCTCAACCCCCATGCTAGGAACACATCATGATAGGTTTGTTAATCATTACACATGAAACCATAGGTGAAGCCTATCGCGGTTTGGCCGACCATTTCTTCCCCAACGGCTTCCCCGAAAATCTCCACATCCTCGGCGTACAGCCCGACGAGGATCAAAACGACATCATCAACAACGCCATCGCCGCGTTGCAGGAATTTCCCGACAACCGCGGCGTGCTGATCATGACCGACATCTTCGGCGCAACCCCGTGCAACGCCGCACGCCGGCTGGTGCGCGAAAACAAATCCGCCATTCTGACCGGCCTCAACGCCCCGATGATGATTAAAGCCATCCAATACTCATCACAAGCCGAAAATCTCTCCGACTTCACCGAAACCGTCAAAGAAGCCGCCATCCGGGGCATTTTCGCCATTACATCCGCACCTGAAGACCTGGTGTGCAAAGAACACGGCTAAGGCCGTCTGAAAACATTCACTTTACGAACATTTAGGGGACATCCATGCTCAAACAAGAAATCGAAATCATCAACAAACTCGGCCTGCACGCGCGCGCCTCCAGCAAATTCACCCAAACCGCCTCCCAATTCCAAAGCGAAGTCTGGGTCACCAAAAACGGCAACCGCGTCAACGGCAAAAGCATCATGGGCCTGATGATGCTGGCCGCCGCCAAAGGCAGCGTGATTGAGCTG
Source organism: Neisseria sp. P0018.S001 (assembly GCF_051957355.1). Lineage (NCBI taxonomy): Bacteria > Pseudomonadati > Pseudomonadota > Betaproteobacteria > Neisseriales > Neisseriaceae > Neisseria > Neisseria sp. P0018.S001. The sequence goes on from NZ_JBQCWN010000005.1 coordinate 24,611, forward strand.
GAAACAGAAGGCGCAGACGAAGCCGCCGCCATGCAGGCGTTGACCGACCTCATCAACGACTACTTCGGCGAGGGCGAATAATGAGCATCGTCCTACACGGTGTAGCCGCGGGCAAAGGCATTGCCATCGGCCACGCCCACCTCATCACGCGCGGCACAACGGAAGTCCCCCAATACGACATTGATCCTGACAAACTCGATGCCGAAGTTGCCCGTTTCGACAACGCCATCAAAGCCACGCGCAAAGAATTGGAACAGCTGCGCGGCGCAATTCCCGAAAACGCCCCGACCGAATTGGGCGCATTCATCTCGCTGCACCTGATGCTGCTGACCGACGTTACCCTCTCGCGCGAACCCATCGACATTTTGCGCGAGCAAAAAATCAACGCCGAATGGGCATTGAAACAGCAAAGCGACAAGCTCGCCGCCCAGTTCGACAGCATCGACGACGACTACCTGCGCGAACGCAAACAGGACATGCTCCAAGTCGTCCGCCGCATCCACAACAACCTTGTCGGCCAGAGCAACGAAATCAACCTCGCCGGCAACCTGTTTGACGACACCGTCCTCATCGCGCACGACCTCTCGCCTGCCGATACCGTATTGTTCAAAGAGCAGCACATTACCGCCTTCGTAACCGATGCCGGCGGTCCGACCAGCCACACCGCCATCTTAGGCCGCAGCCTCGACATCCCGTCCGTCATCGGCCTGCACAACGCCCGCAAACTCATCACCGAAAACGAAATCGTCATTGTCGACGGCATCAACGGCATCCTCATCATCGATCCCGACGAAGTCGTCCTCAACGAATACCGTCGCCTCGCTCGCGAATACCGCAGCCACAAACGCGAACTCAACAAAATCAAAAAAACCGCCGCCACCACGGCCGACGGCATCAACATTGAGTTGCTCGCCAACATCGAATCCGCCGAAGACATCAAAGCCCTGCACAACTTCGGCGCAGACGGCGTCGGCCTGTTCCGCAGCGAATTCCTCTACCTCAACCGCGACAACATGCCGACCGAAGACGAACAATACGAAGTCTATGCCGGCATCGTCAAAAAACTCAAAGGCAAAAACATCACCATCCGTACTGTCGATTTGGGCGTCGATAAAAATCCGCGCTGGTTCGGCCAAAACAGCACGCCCAACGGCAGCCTCAACCCCGCACTCGGCCTGACCGGCATCCGCCTGTGCCTCGCCGAGCCGGTCATGTTCCGCACCCAAATGCGCGCCATCCTCCGCGCCGCCGCCCACGGCACCGTGCGTATGATGTGGCCGATGATCACATCCATTTCCGAAGTGCGCCAATGCCTTATCCATCTGGACACGGCCCAACGCCAACTGACCGAACGCGGCGAAACCTTCGGCCCGGTCAGCATCGGCTGCATGATTGAAATCCCGTCCGCCGCCATGACCGTCGGCAGCATCCTTAAGCTCGTCGATTTCATCTCCGTCGGCACCAACGACCTGATTCAATACCTCTTGTCGGTTGACCGCGGCGACGACAGCGTCAGCCACCTCTACCAACCCGGCCACCCTGCCGTCCTCAAAACGCTGCAACACATCATCCGCACCGCAAACCGCATGGAAAAAGGCGTGTCCATCTGCGGAGAAATGGCCGGCGATACCGTCTTCACCCGACTGTTGCTCGGCATGGGCCTGCGCCGCTTCTCCATGAACCCCAACAACCTGCTTTCGGTTAAAAACATCATCCTGCACAGCCACACCGGCCATCTCGAAAACGATGCCGCCAAAATCCTGCGCTGCGAAGATCCGGAAAAAGCCGAAAAACTGATTAAAATCCTCAACCAAAGCGAACAGGCGGAATCACAGGCCGTCTGAACCTCCGGCAAGGGCGTGTTTCGATACACGCCCTTTTATTCGTCCCCATTTTGGGTTTGCGCCCGATTCTCCCTCAAGCCCCCTTCTTCCCTATTTCGCCATTTCAAAAACCGACCTTTTTCACTTTTCCCAAATATTGCTTGCAGGCCGTCTGAAAAAATATATGGCGCAAGTGAAGTAAAAACGTTTATGCCTGCATTAAAGGCCGTCTGAACCCTGATTGCAAGGTTTCAGACGGCCTTGTTTTCAACCGAATACCTTTTATTTTTTTGCAATAAAAAACCCTTTACCGATCTATTCCAGCTACTGCCCACTATGGCTTTAGGTACCCTATATCATTCCTTTTTACTAGGTCTTCAGTACACCCAAGCCCTATATAAACACTATCCCTTCGTTTTAATGATGAAACTTTTTATTTCGAAATATGTCTACTCACTCGTTTACTTGAAAAAAGATTCAATACCTTGTAAATTTATAAAATGATAGTAATTATCATCATATTTTAAAGGAATGATTCATGAGATTTACGCAACTTTCTGCTTTGATTGCCGCCGCCGCTTTATCAGTCGGCTCCGTATCCGCTTTTGCCAAACCCGTTCAGCTGACCGATATCCTCGGCCGTAAGGTAACTGTCGACCTGCCTGCCAAGCGCGTGGTGTTGGGCTTCTATTACCAAGACTACATGGCCATCGGCGGTAAAACTGCGCTGGACAACGTCGTCGGTTTTTCCAAAGCAGTTTGGGCCGACTGGGCGCCGCCAAGCTGGGCGGCATTCAGCAAAGCCGTGCCTAAACTGAATCAGCTGACCGACGTGGGCGAAGTGGAAGTCGGCACATTCTCGATTGAGAAAGTATTGGCGCTGAAACCCGATTTGCTGGTTTTGGCCGAATGGCAATACAAGGCTTTGGGTTCCGATCTCGACCGCATCAACAAAGCCGGCATCCCCATCGTCGTGTTGGACTACAACGCGCAAACGGTGGCCAAACACGTTCAATCGACCAAGCTCATCGGCACGCTGACCGGCCAGCAGCAAAAAGCCGACAAACTGGCGGCGGACTACAAACGCATCGCCGACACCATCCAAGCGCGCGTCCAAAAAGCCAACCTGCCCAAGCCTAAAGTCTATGTCGAGTTCGGCAACAAAGGCCCTGCAGAGCACAGCGTTACCTTCGGCAAAAGCATGTGGGGTTCGATGGCGACGCTGGTCGGCGGCAACAATATCGCCGCTTCTTCGGTCGAATTCTACGGCCCGATCAATCCTGAAAAAGTCCTCGCCGCCAAACCCGACGTGATCGTGATTACCGGCCGCGAAACCGAATTGAAGAAAAACCCTGCCGCCATGGTCATGGGCTGGGGCATTCCGAAAACGGAAGCGGAAAAACGCTTGGCAGGTTTTGCCAAACGCGCCGGCTGGGCAAACCTGCCTGCGATTAAAAACAACCGCCTCTACGCCGCCTACCACGCCAACTCGCGCACGCTGTCCGACAGCGCGTCGATTCAGTTTATGGCCAAAGCGATTTATCCGCAGTTGTTTAAGGATTTCAACCCTGAGAAGACCTATCTGGACTTCTACCGCCAAAACCTGCCCGTCGTACCGAACGGCACGTTCTACCTCTATCCGAAAGGACAATAAGGTAATTTAGATTTTCAGACGGCCTTTTAAATCGGAAGGCCGTCTGAAATTTTTGCGGAAGAAAAAGGCAAACCTGTTCTCCCCTTTCACAACACTCTTTTTTAAAGGTTTGAAACATGAATGATTCGGTTGTCGCCGAGATTGTGAAAAACCAGCGCAAGTTGGAAGGCAAGCGTTGGTTGATTGTGTTGATGTTTTTAGTCATCGCAGCGGTCAGTTTCCTATTCGACATTGCCACCGGCCCTGCGATGACGGACACGCTGCCCGTCGGCGAAGTGGTCAATGTTTTGCTGGGCAAACCCGAAGTCGATGAAATGAACCGCCTGATTGTGATGGATTTGCGCCTGCCGATTGCGGTGATGGCCTTGGTGGTCGGCGCGGCTTTAGGTGTCGGCGGTGCGGAAATTCAAACGCTCCTGAACAACCCGATGGCCAGCCCTTATACGCTGGGCTTGGCGGCGGCAGCGGGTTTGGGCGCGTCGGCGGTGATTGCGTTCGGCGGTTTCGGGCTGCCTGAAACGGTCGCCGTTCCCATCGGCGCGTTTGTGATGACCATGCTGGCTTCGGGCATCTTGTTTCTGTTTGCCTCGGCACGCCGCTTCAATTCGGCGATGCTGGTGTTGGTGGGGATTGCGCTGTTGTTTCTGTTTCAGTCGATTTTGTCGCTGATTCAATTTATCGCCGCGCCTGAGATTTCGCAGCAGATTTTGTTTTGGCTGTTTGGCAGTTTGAACAAAGCAACTTGGGAAACGGTCATCGTTACGGCGGCGGTTACGGCGGTATGCGTGCTGCTGCTTTCACGCGATGTGTGGAAGTTGACTGCGCTGCGCTTGGGCGAGGAACGCGCCGTCGGGCTGGGCATCAATCTGCAACTTTTGCGCCTGAAAACGCTGGTGTTGGTGGCGGTAATGACGGCAACGGCAATCAGTTTTGTCGGCGTCATCGGCTTTATCGGCTTGGTTGCCCCGCATGTGGCGCGGATTCTTTTGGGCGAAGACCAACGTTTCTTCCTGCCCGGCGCAATGCTGACGGGAGCGGCGTTTTTGTCGGTGGCCAGCGTGTTGTCCAAGGTGATTATCCCGGGCGCGCTGTTTCCGGTGGGGATTGTTACGTCGTTTGTCGGCGTGCCATTCTTCTTCTGGATTGTATTAACGAAACGATAGGCCGTCTGAAATGTTGAAACTTGAAAACGTACACATCCGGCGCGGCGATTATGTGGTCGCCGACAATATCGATTTGACGCTGGAACAAGGCAAAGTCTATTCCGTGCTCGGCCCCAACGGCACGGGCAAATCCTCACTGATGAAAACGATTTTCGGCGAAGTCGCGCACAAAGGCACCATCCGCTACGGCGACGAAGTGTTGAGCAAAATCCACCTGCAAAGCTGGCGTAAACGCATAGGCTATATGCCGCAGGACACCGCCGCCGAAGCCTCGCTGACCGCGCTGGAAGTCGTGTTGCTCGGCCGCATGGACGCGCTGCACATGCACGTCGGTGACGAACTGCTGCACGAAGCCGCAAGTATCATGGCTGAGCTGGGTATCGGCCATCTGGCACACCGCGACGTCATGCGGCTTTCCGGCGGACAGCGGCAGCTCGTCATGTTTGCCCAAGTCATGCTGCGCCGCCCTGAAATCCTGATGCTGGACGAACCGGTCAGCGCGCTGGATATGCACCATCAGCTCAATCTTTTGGAGCGCGTGGTGCAATACACGCACGAACACAATCTGGTTACGCTGATGGTCTTGCACGATTTGAGCCTCGCCGCGCAGTTTTCAGACGGCGTGATTCTGCTCGGCGAAGGCAAAGTACAGGCGCAGGGTGCGCCGCAGGACGTGTTACAGGCGGACATGATCGGCAGATTGTACAAAGTGGACATCGAGCTTTTGTACTGCAGCAAAGGCCTGCCCGTTATCCGCCCGATGCGGAAGAGTGCGTAACTTAACCGCTCCTGCAAATGTCGGATGTGAGCATCCGGCCTGCAAACTCCCTGCAACTTATCCCCTCTCCTGCGGGAGAGGGCGGTAAGCCCAAGGTTTGCCTCTTAGACTCATCAGCCCGTCCCATATTTTTTATAGTGGATTAACTTTAAACCAGTACGGCGTTGCCTCGCCTTGCCGTACTATTTGTACTGTCTGCGGCTTCGTCGCCTTGTCCTGATTTAAATTTAATCCACTATATCCTTAGAAAGGACTTTCTCCATGAAAAAAACCCTCTTCCTCCTGATGCTGACCGCGTCCCTTAGCGCATACGCCGCCAACCACGAAGTCAAAATGCTCGACAACGGCAAAGACGGCAGCATGGTGTTCGAGCCCGGCTACGTCAACGCCAAAGTCGGCGACACTGTTACCTTCAAAGCCGCCAACAGCGGCCACTGGGTGCAAAGCAAAGCCCTGCCCGACGGCGTTGCCGACTTCCTTTCCGAAGACGGCAAAGACTTCACGCTCAAACTCGACAAAGAAGGCGTGTACGTCTACACCTGTCCGCCGCACCGCATGATGAACATGAGCGGCGTGATTCAGGTCGGCAAACCGGTGAACAAAGCCAAAGCGCAAGCCGTTGTCGATGAAATGGAAAACCGCGCCATGCAAAGCAAAGGCCGTCTGAAAAAATACATGGCGCAAGTGAAGTAAACGCGTTTATGCCTGTATTAAAGGCCGTCTGAAACCTTTCAGACGGCCTGTTTCCTTTGCGTAAAACACGCATCAAAGCTATATCTTCCGTTTCAGTTTCCGATAAAATAGGCCTATTCCGACACAAGACCCGTAAGCATGATACGCCGCCTTTACGCCACGTTGTGGCACCTCGCCCCCTTCCTGATCCGCCGCCACCTGCGCCGCCGCGCCCTCAAATCCCCAGCCTATCTCGAGCATTGGGACGAGCGTTTCGGGCAGGCGTATCCCAATCCCGTGCAACGCCCGATTTGGATACACGCCGTATCCGTCGGTGAAACGCGTGCGGCCGAACCTTTGGTGCAGGCATTACGCCGCCATTTTCCCGACTCGCCGTTTTTGATTACCCAAATGACGCCGACCGGCCGCGCCACCGCGCAATCCCTGTTCCCCGAGGCGCAATGCCGTTACCTGCCCTACGACAAATCCGAATGGGTCGCCCGATTTTTAGCCGAACACCGCCCCATCTGCGGCATTTTGATGGAAACCGAAATCTGGCCCAACCTGATGCACGGCTGCCAAGAAGCAGGCATTCCCCTCTTTTTGGCCAATGCGCGCCTCTCCGAAAAATCCCAACGCGGCTACCTCAAAATCCGTAAGCTGGTCGAGCCTGCCATGCAGAGCCTCTCCGGCTGCTTTGCCCAAACCGCCGCCGATGCCGAACGCCTGCACCTTATCGGCGCGTCCAACGTCCACGTCTGCGGCAACACCAAATACGACATCGCGCCCCCCGACGACTCGCGCCCGCTTGCCGCTGCCTTTAAAGAACGCATCGGCGCACGAGCCGTCGTCGTCTGCGCCAGCACACGCGTGTACAAAGGCACAGACGAAGCCGAGCTGCTCCTCAAAGCATGGCAGGGCTACCGCGGCAATGCCTTGCTGGTCATCGTACCGCGCCACCCTGAAAACTTTCAGACGGCCTACGATACCGCCAAATCGCTTGGTTATACCGTCCAAAAACGCAGCGACGGACAACCCGTTTCCCCCGATACACAGGTTTGGATAGGCGACAGCATGGGCGAGCTTGCCGCCTACTATCTCAGCGCAGACATTGCCTTCGTCGGCGGCAGCCTCGTCGATGCCGGCTGCCAAAACATCATCGAACCCATCTCCTGCCGCGTCCCCACCCTCTTCGGCTACTCCAACTACAACTTCGCCCAAGCCTGCAAAGGCGCAGTCGAAGCCAAAGCCGCCGTCCGCGTCGAAACTGCCAAAGCCTGGTACAGAACCACGCGCCAATACCTCGACAACGAAACGCTGCGTCAACAGCTAATTAGCCACACCGAGCAATTCATTTCGCAACACCAAGGCGCCAGTGCCAAAATTGCCAAAGCGATTGCAGATTGTTTGAATAGCGTTAAACAATAAAAAACCGCCTGTTCATGACAAACAGGCGGAAACTGAAAAACAGTTTTTTGTTTTCAGCCGTTTAATTGACTAAGAGCAGGAACAGGGTTAAGATAATCCTAACGACTGTCCGCAGTCTCAGCCATGAACGACCCGTGCGAGTGGTATGTTTCATGATTGAAACCATCCTTTCTAGGGCGGTTTCAGCACAAAGCCCCACTGCAATGGGGCTTTTTTGCTACCAGCCCCGCAACAATTATACCCAAACTTCCTAAAATCATTCCAAACAAATTTCCACTAAAAAGGCCGTCTGAAACCCCAATTTTTTGGGTTTCAGACGGCCTTTTCTCAACCTACAAACTTAACGTCCTGCTTTCAACACGCGGCGTGCAAACACGAACATACCGAAAACAAAAAACGCCAAGCCCAGCCATTTGGCGGCCGTATCCCAGTTTTCCAGGTTCAGGGCCAAAGGCGCATCCGAACCGCCGTTGGTTACGGAGAAGGCGATGATAAACGCCATAATCACACCGATCAGGCTCTCGCCGACAATCAAACCGGCGGAGAACAGCGTACCGATACGTTCCGCATTTTTCAGACGGCCTTCACGGTTTTCCTGACGGCGGGCGATGACGGATTTCAACACCGCCGCCAATACCGCGCCGATTACAATCGGCATATTCACAGACGGCGGCAGGTAAATGCCCATGCCCACGGCCAATACCGGCAAAGCGCGCTTGCCGCCGGAAGATTTACGCAATGTGAGATCGACCGCAATCAACGCCACGCCGATGCCCACGCCGGTAAAAATATAATCCCATTGCAGATTGTGCGAGAAAATACCTTGGGCGATGGTGGTCATCAAAGTTGCCTGAGGCGCGGCAAGTGCTTGGGCCGCATCCATGCCTTCGCGCGGCATCGCGCCGGTAAAGCCGTAGGCTTCATACAAAAGCTCCAACACAGGCGAAATCACCAATGCACCGACAACGCAGCCGACAATCAACGCAACCTGCTGTTTCCAAGGCGTCGCTTTTACCAGATAACCCGTTTTCAAATCCTGCAGATTGTCATTGGAGATCGAAGCCACACAAATCACAGACGCGCCGCAAAACAGCGTCAACGCCAGCAGGAATTTGCGGTTTGCCTCATCAGCCATCAAGCCGCCGGATTCACCAACCAACAGCAACACCAGCGAAATAATAACGATAGAGACGATGCCCACACCCGAAATCGGGCTGGAAGACGAACCAACCAAACCAGCCATATAACCGCAAGCCGCCGCCACCAAAAAGCCGATAATCAAAGCCAGCAGCGTACATACAACCACCAACAGCCAAGCCAAACCGCCGGAAATATGCGAGTCGCCGATAAAGTGGAAGAAAGACACGCCCAACACCAGCATCATCGCCAACACCCAGGCAATCATCGCCTTAGGCGACAAATCCTGTTCCGTGCGTTCGGTCATCTGCGCACCGCCGAAATTGCGGAAAGACAGGCGCATACCCTCGACCATCGGTTTCATCAAAGTCAACAGCGTCCAAATAGCCGCAATACCGATCGTACCCGCGCCGATAAAACGAACTTTTTCCTTCCACAAAGACATCGCAAAAGGAATCATCTCCATATCGGCAGGTTGCGGAATATGTGCCGACAGATAAGGCACGGCCACGCCCCAAGCAATCGAGATACCCAGCAAAATCGCGATACCGCCGGTCAGTCCGACCAAATAGCCCGCGCCCAACAAAGCCAGCGAAAAGCCCATCGGCACTTGGAACACCGACGCACCGCCTTTAAACCAAAAGCTCGCACTGTCCGCCACCACGCGCAAACCGCTTGCGCAGAAGCTCATCAAACCGGCCAATGCGCCGCCCGACACCAATTCCTTGATACCGCTGCCGCCTTCCTGCTGGTCCGCATCATGGTCGCCGACCTTCAAAATCTCGGCCGCCGCCACGCCTTCCGGATAAGGCAAATCGCTCTTCACCACCATCGCATAACGCAAAGGCACAGTGAAAATCACGCCCAAAATACCGCCGGACATACACAGCAGCGTAGTCTGCCAAAACGGAAAGCCCGCCCAATAACCGGCCATCAGCAAACCCGGCAGAATAAAAATAATACTGGAGAGCGTCCCCGCGGCCGAAGCCTGAGTCTGCACCATATTATTTTCCAGAATATTGCTGCCTTTAAAAAACTTCAAAACCGCCATCGAAATCACCGCAGCCGGAATCGAAGACGCAAAAGTCAAGCCCACCTTCAAGCCCAAATACACATTGGATGCCGTAAAAATCACCGTAATCAACGCGCCGAGTATCATCCCCCGCAGCGTCAGTTCACGGAAACTCGCATAAGGATCAACCGCCTGTTTCATAAAAAATCTTCCTGTATCAGGTAAACAATCAAATCAAAACTTTTCAGACGGCCTTTTGATACATCCATCAGGCCGTCTGAAAAGCCTCTCTCTTACCATTTTAATGAACTATCCGATTACACGCAAAAGCCCTATTTATTTTCATTTGACGCCAAACAATAAAATCATATCGATACAGACGTTTGGGGCAGTTTGACGGTTTCAGGTAGAATAACGCCAAATTCATCAACCGTTCAGAAAGCCGCCGCCATGTATTCACTCGTCCGCCCTATCCTGTTCCGTTTCGATGCAGAAAAGGCCCATCATTTCACGCTCAACAGTTTGCGTTCTATCGAAAAACTCGGCCTGCTGCCCAAAGTAGACAGCCACACCCGGCCAACCGAGCTGATGGGTTTGCAGCTGCCCAATCCGGTCGGCTTGGCGGCGGGTTTGGACAAAAACGGCGAGTGCATCGATGCGTTTGCCGCTTTGGGTTTCGGCTTTGTCGAAATCGGCACGGTAACGCCCAAGCCGCAGCCGGGCAATCCGCAGCCGCGCCTTTTCCGCGTTCCCGAACACCAAGGCATCATTAACCGCATGGGTTTCAACAACCACGGCATCGACGCAATGATCCGCAACATTGAAAACAGCCGTTTTAAAGGCATTTTGGGCATCAACATCGGCAAAAATGCCGTTACGCCGATTGAAAATGCGGCCGACGATTATCTGATTTGCTTGGAAAAAGCCTACGCCCACGCAAGCTACATCACGGTCAATATTTCCTCCCCCAATACGAAAAACCTGCGCGCCTTGCAGGGCGGCGACGAATTGAGCGCATTGTTGGAGGCCTTGAAAAACAAACAGGCGCAACTGGCAGCCGCGCATGGCAAATATGTGCCTCTGGCGGTCAAAATCGCGCCGGATTTGGACGAAGCGCAAATCGACGACATCGCCCATGTGGTCAAATCTGTGGAAATGGACGGCATCATCGCCACCAACACAACCATCGACAAATCAAGCTTGGACAGCCATCCGCTCGCAGGCGAACAAGGCGGCTTGAGCGGCTTGCCCGTTCGCGAGAAAAGCAATCAGGTGTTGAAACTTTTGGCGGAACGCATTGACGGCAAGCTGCCGATTATCGGCGTCGGCGGCGTCATGAACGGCGCGGACGCGGCAGAAAAAATCCGCTTGGGTGCCAGTGCGGTTCAGGTGTACAGCGGTTTGATTTATCGCGGCCCTGAGTTGATTAAAGAGTGTTTGGCTGCGTTGAAATGATACTTTCCTAAAAAACAAGGCCGTCTGAAATCTTTCAGACGGCCTTTTGCTATGCTTTCATTCTTCAAACAGATTGCCTTGTGCCAATAAGGTTTTGACCGGTGCGAAATCGCGGCGGTGTTCCGGCAATACGCCGTATTGTTTCAATGCGGCCAAATGTTGCGCCGTGCCGTAGCCTTTGTGGCGGTCAAACCCGTATTGCGGATAGCGTTTCGCCAATTCATACATTTCTGCATCACGCGCGGTTTTGGCCAAAACCGAAGCGGCGGAGATTTCAATAATTTTGCTGTCGCCTTTGACCACGGCCTCTGCAGGGACATTCAAATCTTTCGGCACACGGTTGCCGTCTATCCATACTTTGTCAGGCACGACCGACAACCCCTCGACTGCGCGCTTCATCGCGGCCATGGTTGCGTGCAGGATGTTCAGTTGCAGGATTTCGTCGGGATCGGCAAAGGCAATGCTCCATGCAACCGCCTGTTCCTTAATCATCTGCGCCAACATATCGCGCTTTTTTTCGCTCAGTTTTTTTGAGTCGGTCAAACCCGGCAGGTCAAAATGTTCCGGCAAAATCACTGCCGCCGCAAATACGCTGCCGACCAAAGGGCCGCGCCCCGCTTCGTCCACGCCTGCGCTTAAAACCGTCGCCATTTCTTCACCGCCTGTCTGATTCAAAGCCGCCATTATATCCGCTTGCGGCAGATAAAATCCGCAATAGGACAAGCCGTTTGGGAGCAGTTCAAATTTCATCTGCTTTACCAATCAGTTATAATTTACATCCCCACATACCCATACGTCTTACAACATGCCTGCCCAATCCGAACGCCTCCATTTTTCCGAACGCTGGCTCAACGCCTACGAACGCTACCGCTATCGCCGCCATATCCACGCCTTCCGCCTCGGCTTGGCAATCGTGTTTTCCACCCTGTTGGCCAAAGTCTTCCACCTGCAACACGGCGAGTGGATCGGCATGACCGTCTTTGTCGTCCTCGGCATGCTGCAATTCCAAGGCGCGATTTACTCCAAAGCAGTCGAACGCATGCTCGGCACGGCCATCGGTTTGGGCGTCGGTTTGGCCGTTTTATGGTTGAACCAGCATTATTTGCAAGACGGCGTTTTCTTCTATCTGATTATCGGTGCCGCCAGCGCGGTGGCCGGTTGGTCTGCGGTCGGCAAAAACGGCTACGTCGCCATGCTTGCCGGTTTGACCATGTGTATGCTCATCGGCGACAGCAGCCACCATTGGCTCGACAGCGGTCTGATGCGCGCCATGAACGTTTTGATTGGTGCCGCCATCGCCATTGCCGCCGCCAAACTTCTGCCCCTGCGCTCCACCCTGATGTGGCGCTTCATGCTTGCCGACAACCTCACCGACTGCGCCAAAATGATTGCAGAAATCAGCAACGGTAAGCGCATGACGCGCGAGCGTTTGGAGCAAAACATGATTAAAATGCGCAAAATCAACGCCCGCATGGTCAAAAGCCGCAGCCATCTGGCCGCAACATCCGGTGAAAGCCACATCAGCAACAATATGATGGAAGCCATGCAGCATGCCCACCGCAAAATCGTCAACACCACCGAGCTGCTCCTGACCACAGCCGCCAAACTGCGCGCGCCCACGCTCAACGAAAGCGAAATCCGCCTGCTCGACCGCCATTTCAACCAACTCCAACGCGAGCTTCGGCTGACCGTCCGCCTCATCAAAGGCCACTACGCCCGCCGCATTCGCATCGATACTTCGCTCAATACCGAACTAAGCAAACCGGCCGCCCGCCTGCATTACGACTGGCAAGGCTTCCTCTGGCTCAGCACCAATATGCGTAACGAAATCGCCGCATTGGTGATCCTGTTGCAACGTTCGCGCAATAAATGGTTGGACAAAAAAGAATTGCAACGCTTGAAAGAATACCTACGCAACGATACCGATCCGGAGTAACAATAGGCCGTCTGAAAAACGCAAACTCACAAAATAAAAGCGAATTAGCCGCTGATGACATCAGCACATAAAAAAGGCCGCCTGAAACCCAATGGTTCAGACGGCCTCTTTCAATCAATCCAAGCAACAATAAATACCGCATAAAGCAAAATCCCCTGCGATTGCAGGGGATTTTTATATTTGGTTGCGGGAGCAGGATTCGAACCTACGACCTTCGGGTTATGAGCCCGACGAGCTACCATGCTGCTCCATCCCGCGTCAGAAGTTGTAACTATACGGAAAGACGGAATCGCTGTCAAGCGTTTTTGACAGAAAATGCGAAAAACGCCGCTTTACAAAAAACCATCCGCATGGTTTAATTTTTCCTTAATAAAGAAACAGGGGTGCTGCTTTCAAACCGAGCGGCTGAGAAATACCCTTTACACCCGAACAGGATAATACCTGCGTGGGGAGTTTCGGCAAATGTGTTTTTAGACGGTTGATTGAAGATATCCACAAGGCCGTCTGAAAAAAAAGCAATGCTCCTGTTTCCATTTCATAACCGAAAAACAGGAGCAATTTTTTATGACTACCGCTAAAAAAACCGGCGATGAGGCGCGCCGTCTTTCCGACTTGAGCGAAGACATCGGCATCCGCTTCCAATATCCCAATTCCAACCGCGTCTATATCCCGGGCAGCCGCGCCGACATCCGCGTGCCTTTGCGCGAAATCCGTCAGGACGATACCTACACGGCACAAGGTACGGAAGCCAATCCGCCAATTCCAGTGTACGACACCAGCGGCTCATACGGCGACCCGGCGGCACACATCGACTTAAAACAGGGTTTGCCACACGTCCGCACCGCATGGCTGGATGAACGCGACGATACCGAAATCCTGCCCAAGCTTTCCAGCGAATATGGCACCGAACGCGCACACGATCCGAAAACCGCCCATCTGCGCTTCAACCAAATCACCCGTCCGCGCCGCGCCAAAGCAGGCCGCAATGTAACCCAGCTCCACTACGCCCGCCAAGGCATCATTACGCCGGAAATGGAGTTTGTCGCCATACGCGAACGCATGAAGCTGGACGAACTTTTCAGACGGCCTGAATACGCCAAGCTCTTGAAACAACACGCAGGGCAAAGTTTCGGCGCGAATATCCCAACCCATCCCGACCAAATCACGCCCGAATTCGTGCGCCAAGAAATCGCCGCCGGACGTGCGATTATCCCTGCCAACATCAACCACCCCGAACTCGAACCGATGATTATCGGCCGCAACTTCCGCGTCAAAATCAACGGCAACTTGGGCAACTCCGCCGTAACCTCCAGCCTGACCGAAGAAGTCGAAAAAATGGTATGGTCGCTGCGTTGGGGCGCGGACACGATTATGGACTTATCCACAGGCGCGCACATCCACGAAACGCGCGAATGGATTATCCGCAACGCGCCCGTCCCCATCGGCACGGTGCCGATTTACCAAGCTTTGGAAAAAACCGGCGGCATTGCCGAAGACCTGACTTGGGATTTGGTGCGCGATACCTTAATCGAGCAGGCAGAACAAGGCGTGGACTATTTCACCCTGCACGCAGGTGTATTGCTGCGTTATGTACCGATGACGGCCGACCGCCTGACCGGCATCGTATCACGCGGCGGCTCCATCATGGCGAAATGGTGTCTCGCCCATCATCAGGAAAACTTCCTCTACACACATTTCGACGAAATCTGCGAAATCATGAAAGCCTACGACGTATCGTTCAGCCTCGGCGACGGCCTTCGTCCCGGCTGCATTGCCGATGCCAACGACGAATCCCAATTTGCCGAGCTGCACACCTTGGGCGAATTGACCGCCAAAGCATGGGAACACGACGTACAGGTTATGATCGAAGGCCCCGGCCATGTACCGCTGCAACGCGTGAAAGAAAACATGACCGAAGAGCTGCAACATTGCTTTGAAGCACCTTTCTACACCCTCGGCCCGCTCGTTACCGACATCGCCCCCGGCTACGACCACATCACCTCGGGCATAGGCGCGACCAACATCGGCTGGTACGGCACAGCCATGCTCTGCTACGTTACCCCGAAAGAGCATCTCGGCCTGCCCGACAAAGAAGACGTGCGCACCGGCATCATCACCTACAAACTCGCCGCCCATGCCGCCGACCTCGCCAAAGGCTGGCCAGGCGCACAGTTGCGCGACAACGCTCTGAGCAAGGCGCGTTTCGAGTTCCGCTGGCGCGACCAATTCCGCCTCAGCCTCGACCCCGAACGCGCCGAAAGCTTCCACGACGAAACCCTGCCTGCAGAAGGCGCGAAAATCGCCCACTTCTGCTCGATGTGCGGCCCAAAATTCTGCTCGATGAAAATCACGCAGGAAGTGCGCGACTACGCCGACAAGCAAAAAGCCCAACAGCAAGGCATGGAAGAAAAAGCGATTGAGTTCGTCAAAAAAGGAGCGAAGCTTTACAGTTAAAACGTAACGCAAGAAAAGGCCGTCTGAAAATATTTCAGACGGCCTTTTTAGCGAATAGCCTTTAAGCCAAAGCAATACGCACTACGGCTGCTTATTTTTCCACCCTGCGGAAATGGTGCGGACGAAAACCGAGCGCGGCGAGGGAAACGAAGTAGAGGCCTCCGCCCAAGGCAATCAGAATGCAGAGTTGGCCTGCTTTTTTAAAGCCGCCGACGTGTACCCATTCAAACGGCAGATAATATTGCGCCAGCCACAAACCGCCGCCCATGACGACCAAAGAGATGGCCATTTTAACTAAAAACGCTGCCCAACCTTTGCCGGGGCGGTAGATGCCGTGTTTGCGCAAAAGGAAAAACAGCAAGCCTGCATTCAGACACGCGCCCAAACCAATAGCGAGGGACAGACCGACGTGTTTGAGCGGCGAAATGAAGGCAAGGTTCATCAGCTGCGTGCAAATCAGCGTGAAAATAGCGACCTTAACGGGGGTTTTGATGTTTTGGCGCGCGTAGAAGCCGGGGGCCAATACTTTAATCATAATCAGCCCGATCAAGCCGAAGGAATAGGCAATCAGCGCGTGTTGGGTCATTTGCGCGTCGTGCAGCGTAAATTCACGGTACATGAACAAGGTTGTAACCAGAGGGAAAGACAATACGGCAAGGCCGACGGCGGCAGGCAGGGTCAGCAGCATGCACAGGCGCAAACCCCAGTCGAGCAGGCCGGAAAACTGCTCGGTATCCTGACTGGCGGCGTGTTTGGACAAGGTAGGCAGCAAGATTGTACCGAGTGCCACACCCAAAACGCCGGTCGGCAATTCCATCAGTCGGTCGGCGTAATACATCCACGACACGCTGCCGGACTGCAAAAATGAGGCAAAAATGGTGTTGATAACCAAGGAAATCTGCGCCACGCTCACGCCCAAAATAGCCGGGGCCATCTGTTTCATTACGCGGTTGACCGCTGCGTCTTTAAAGCTGAGTTTGGGCATTTTCAAGAAGCCCAATTTTGCTAACCAAGGCAGTTGGAACACCAGCTGCAACACGCCGCCGACAAATACCGCCCACGCCAAAGCCATAACAGGCGGATCAAAATACGGTACGAAAAACAGGGAAAAGACGATAAAGGAGATGTTCAAAAAAGTCGGCGTAAAGGCGGGAATGCCGAATTTATGATAGGAGTTGAGTATTGAGCCGACAAAAGACGACAAGGAAATCAAAAAGATATAAGGAAATGTCACCCGCAGCAGATCGATGGAGAGCTGAAACTTATTGGCTTCTTTGGCAAAACCGGGCGCAGAAACATAAATCACCCACGGCGCGGCAAGTATACCCAGCGCGGTAACGATGACCAGCACAAACGACAACATACCGGCCACATGGCGCACAAACGCCTGCGTGGCTTCGGGTGAGCGGGTTTCTTTGTATTCCGCCAAAATCGGTACAAAGGCTTGGGCAAATGCGCCTTCTGCAAACACGCGCCGCAGCAGGTTGGGCAGTTTGAACGCGACAAAAAACGCATCCGTCGCCATGCCTGCACCAAACGCACGGGCAATAATCGTATCGCGCACAAAGCCCAAAATGCGCGACACCATCGTCAGGCTGCCAACCTTGGCCAAGGCTCCCAATAAATTCATGTATTTTCCTTAATTGTCTTTCAGGCCGTCTGAAAATCCGGCTTCTTCCAATACTGCCGCCGCCGCCAATGCCGCCGTATCTTTCTTCAACAGCAGATGCAAGGCGTGGAAATCCTGTTCCAATGCGGCCACTGCCTCAGGGCGGTCATACCAGTCTGCAACGGCCTGCGCCAGTTTTTCAGGGACGGCATCGTGTTGCAGCAGCTCGGGAACGGCGGCTTTACCCAACAGAATATTGGGCAAACCGACATGCGGCACTTTGATTTTGTTTTTCACATACGCATAAGTCAGCGGCGAAATTTTGTAGCTGATGACCATAGGCCGCTTGCACAAGGCCACTTCCAAAGTCGCCGTACCACTGGTGACCAATACCACGTCGGCAGCGGTGCAAACCGTATCCGACTGCTTGTCGGTCAACGTAATGGGAAGGGCGGCGAACTCAGGCTGCGCCAAAATTTCGGTAATGCGTTTGCGCGTTGCGGCCGTCGCCACAGGCAGCAAAAACTGTGCCTGCGGATAACGTTTCAGCAGCAATAAGGCCGTCTGAAAAAACACCGCCGCCATGTAATCGATTTCGCTCACGCGGCTGCCGGGCAATATCGCAAACACGGGCACGTCCGCAGGCACGCCCAGCTTCTGCCGTGCCGCCGCCCTATCCGCTTCCACGGGCATGGTTTGCGCCATTGGATGGCCGACAAATTCGGCCTTGCCGCCGGCATCGATATAAAGCTGAGGCTCCATCGGAAACAGGCACAACACGCGGTTGACCTGATGTACGATTTTATTGACCCGTTCGCGCCGCCACGCCCAAACCGACGGGCTGACGTAATGAATGGTATGAATGCCTGCCTGCTTGAGTTTTTCCGCCACGCCGAGATTAAAGTCCGGCGCATCGATGCCGATAAACACATCCGGCTTGAGGCGGATTAAATCGTTCACCAGCCCTTTGCGAATTCTCAAAATTTGCGGCAGGCGTTTGATGACCTCAACAAAACCGCGTACCGCCAGCTTTTCCTGATCGTACAAACTCTCGAAACCCTCCGCCTTCATGCGCTCGCCGCCGATGCCGGTAAACCGCGCATTCGGGCAACGCGCCTTAATGGCACGGATTAAGTGTGCGCCGAGCAAGTCGCCGGAAGCTTCGCCGACGCTGATGGCGATAAGGGGGGAAGGATTGGAATTCATGTGTTGAGGTTTAAAAGCTAAAAGATTTTGGGCAGACATTTGCCCGCCCGTTTTCAGACGGCATCGGCGGCAAACAGACAGGAAACCTGCCCTACTGCGCGGATTTTTGCAATCCAAAGGCCGTCTGAAAAAGTTTCAGACGGCCTTCAATCCATCCATCAACGGATAATGCCGCGTGTGGATTGTGCAAAAAAGTCTTTAAATACCGCCAATTCGCTTTGGGTTTCGGCACGTTTCAGAATGTCTGCCTTGGCCTCTTCAAACGGAATGCCGCGATGGTAAATGGTTTTATACGCATCTTTGACGGAGGCAATTTGTTCGGCAGTGAAACCGTTGCGGCGCATACCTTCGCTGTTGAGGCCGGCCGGTTCGGCGCGGTAGCCTGCAGCCATGAAGTACGGCGGTACGTCTTTGTGTACGCCGGCGGCAAACGCGGTCATGGCGTAGTCGCCGATTTGGCAGAACTGGAACACCAGCGTGTAGCCGCCCAAGACGACGTAGTCGCCGATGGTAACGTGGCCTGCGAGTGAGGCGTTGTTGGCGAAGATGGTATGGTTGCCGACCACGCAGTCATGGGCGAGGTGGCAGTAGGCCATAATCCAGTTGTCGTCGCCGATACGGGTTTCGCCGATACCGGTAACCGTGCCGAGGTTGAACGTCGTAAATTCGCGAATGGTGTTGCCGTTGCCGATAATCAGCTTGGTCGGCTCATCGCGGTATTTTTTGTCCTGCGGAATTTCGCCGAGGCTGGCAAATTGGAAAATGCGGTTGTTTTCACCGATGGTCGTATGGCCGTTGATGACGACGTGCGGGCCGATTTCGGTATTCGCACCGATTTGCACATTGGGGCCGATGATGCTGTATGGGCCGACTTTGACGCTGGAGTCGAGTTCGGCTTTAGGGTCGATGACGGCGGTCGGATGGATAAGGGTCATGCTGTCTCCTTGCTGTCTGATACAGGTATTGCCTGCAAGATGCCGTCTGAACGTTCAGACGGCCTGTCCCATTCTTACACCACGCGTTTGGCGCACATAATCACGGCTTCAACGGCAACTTGGCCGTCGACTTTGGCAACGGCGTTGAATTTGCCGATACCGCGTTTGTTGGTCAGCAGCTCGACTTCAAAAACCAGTTGGTCGCCGGGGATGACTTGGCGTTTGAAACGGGCATCGTCGATACCGGCGAAGAAGAAGAATTCGTTTTCTTTGCGGCCGCCTTCGCTGAGGATGGCCAGTGTGCCGCACGCTTGCGCCATGGCTTCGATAATCAACACGCCAGGCATCACGGGCAGGTCGGGAAAGTGGCCTTGGAACTGCGGCTCGTTCATGGTGACGTTTTTAATCGCAGTCAGGGTTTTCATCGGTTCGAACGCAGTAATGCGGTCGAGTTGCAAAAACGGATAACGGTGTGGGATAAGTTTTTGAATGTCTTTGGCTTCGATCGGGAGTTGTACGTCCATGATGTTCGTCTTTCCTTATTTGTATTGGGTTTAAACGTATTCGGATGCGGGGCGCGGACTGTTTGCGCCGCCTTTAGGCTTCGTCGCTGTCGGCAAGCTGTTTTTCCAGCGTTTTGAGGCGTTTGTTCATTTCGCTCAAACGGTGGATATAAACGGCATTGCGCGCCCAGTCTTTGTAGCCCGACATCGGGAAAATACCGGCCAGATGCTGGCCGCTTTCGGTAATGCTGTGGGTAACTGATGTACCGCCGCCGATGGTGGTTTTATCGGCGATTTCGATGTGTCCGACCGTGCCGACGCCGCCGCCGATAATGCAATAATTGCCGATGGTGACGCTGCCGGAAATACCGGTTTTGGCGGCGATAACGGTGTGCGAACCGATTTTGCAGTTGTGGCCGATTTGGACTTGGTTGTCGATTTTGGTGCCGTTGCCGACGGTCGTGTCGCTCATTGCGCCACGGTCGATATTGGTGTTCGAACCGATTTCCACATCATCGCCCAGCGTGACTGCGCCGGTTTGCGGAATTTTAAACCATGAATCGCCGGCGAAGGCTAAGCCGAAACCGTCCGCGCCGATGACGGCGCCGCTGTGGATTTCGACACGGTTGCCCAAAGTGCAGCCGTAATAGATGACGGAGTTGGGATGCAATACGACTTCATCGCCCAACGTGCAATCGTGTTGAACAACGGCATTGGCCAAAATACGGCAGCCTTCGCCCAATACGGTATTCGCGCCGATATAGGCATTCGCGCCGATTTCGCAGCTTGCCGGTACTTTGGCGCTGGCCTCGATAACGGCAGTCGGATGTATGCCGCCCTGTGCTTTGACAATCGGCGAGAACAATCGTGCCACTTTGGCAAAATAAAGATAAGGGTCGGCAGCCACAATCAGGTTGCGGCCCGCAAATTCATCTGCGGCTTTCGGCGACACAATCACTGCGCCTGCTTGGCTGTCGTGTACTTCGGCTTTGTATTTCGGGTTAGCCAAAAAGCTGATGTGTTCTGCCTGCGCCTGATCCAACGGACGGACGGCGGTAATGGCGATGTCTTCGCCTTTCCATTCGCCGCCGAGTTGGGAAACGATTTGGGACAGGGTGTATGCTTGTGAAGTCATGATAATCTGCCGTCAAGATGTCAGGCCGTCTGAAAGATGCCGGTTTGGGTTTCAGACGGCCTTAGGTTTGTCTGTATGGTTACATTCGCTGCCGAGCAGGGTCAGTGAGCATTTAGGGCTTTAATAACGCTGTCGGTAATGTCGTAGCGGCCGTTGACGTAAATCACGTCCTGCAAGATGAAGTCATAACCTTCGCGTTTGGCTAAATCGACGATGACGCGGTTGGCATTTTGCTGGAGCGCGGCGAATTCTTCATTGCGGCGCAAGTTGTAGTCTTCAGCCAACTCGGTCTGCTGTTTGCGGAATTTTTGTACCAGATTGCGCCATTTTTGGGTTTCCGCTTCCCTTTGGCTGTCGCTGAGCTTGTCGCCGCTCAGTTTTCGCTCCAAAGCCTCGCCTTCCTGCTGCAGCTTTTGCAAGGCGGTTTGACGGCTTTTGAACTCTTTTTCCAAAGTCATCTGAATGTTTTGCGCCTGCTTGGATTCCTGATAAACGCGCTCGGTATTGATAAAACCGATTTTCTGCACTCCATCCGCCGCCGCTTGCGGCAACAGCACGAAACCCGGCAGGGCTACGGCGAGGACACGGAGGGTGTCGGCTATTTTACTCATGATAAAAATCCTTGCTTGAAAACAAACGAGCGGTTTGCAATAAGCTTGCCGCCAATCTGCCATGAGGCCGTCTGAAACGGACAAACCCGGTTTCAGACGGCCTAAACATCATCAGAATGTCGTACCGAGTTGGAATTGGAAGCGTTGGATTTCGTCGCCTTCTTTTTTCTTAATCGGATAAGCATAACTGAACTTCATCGGACCCAGCGGAGAGAGCCAAGTCACGGCAGCACCGGCAGAGTAACGCAATTCGTTTTTAAATGTCGATTTGTGCGTTGTGCCTACGCCGTACACGTTTTGGAGCGCGCCATTGGTGTAATAAGAATTGCTGCTGCTGTCGTTGTAGGTTTTATCGTCCCACACGCTGCCTGCATCGGCAAACAGGCTCAGACGGACGGTACGTGAGTCTTTAATCCCCGGCATCGGGAAGAGCAACTCTGCGGAAACGTTGGCTTTTTTGTTACCGCCGTAGCTGATTTTCTCGCCGTATTCGTCATAGACTTTCGGGCCCAACGTACCGCTTTCAAAGCTGCGGACAGAACCTAAGCCGCCGCCGTAGAAGTTTTCAAAGAACGGCATGGTTTTGGTTTTGCCGTAGCCGTTGCCATAACCGACTTCGCCACCCAGCATCAATGTGAAATCTTTGCTCAACGGGAAGAACCAAGTTTGGTTATGGGTCAGGGTGTAGTATTGCAGGTCGCTGCCCGGCAAGGCGATTTCACCGTTTACGCCAGTCAGGTAACCGCGAGTCGGCCACAAGGCATTGTCGGTTTTGTTGCGGCCCCAGCCGATGGTACCTTTGTACAACCAGCCTTTGAAGCTACCCACGCCGCTGCCGTCGCCTTTACCGTATTGGTTGATAAAGTCGGCATAGCGTTTAGGCGCGCCTTTGTAGGTATTCACGGTCAGACGCTCTGCGGCCAAACCGAAATTCACACGGTCATATTCGGTAACCGGAATACCGATACGCAAACCGCCGCCGAAAGTCGTGGTTTTATACTGTTTCGCGCTGGAAGAAGCTTTACGCGGGTCGTAAGTCTTGCCGTAAAGGTCGTAGCCCAAGCTTACGCCGTCAGGTGTGAAGTATGGGTCGGTAAACGACAATGAGCCGTTTACTGTGGTTTTACTGCGGGAAGCACGCAAGGCAACGGATTTACCCGTACCGAACAGGTTGTCTTGAGCCACGCCGGCAGACATCACCAAACCGGTATCCTGAACCCAACCTGCGCTCAAGTCGAGCGAGCCGGTAGAACGTTCGGTCAGGCTCATGTTCAGGTCGACTTGGTCAGGCGTATTGGCCACAGGAGCCGCATCAAATTGAACGTTGTCGAAGTAGCCCAACAACTCAACGCGCTCTTTAGAACGTTGCAGTTTGGCAGAATCGTAAGGCGCCGATTCCATTTGGCGCAACTCGCGGCGGATGACTTCGTCACGGGTTTTGTTGTTACCGGTAATGTTGATTTCGTTTACATAGATTTTGCGGCCCGGTTGAACGGTCAGTACAAAATCAACGGTATGCGTTTCGGCATTTGGAATCGGTTGGACATTGATTTCGCTGAATGCGTAACCTGCCTGACCCATGCGGTTTTGAATGGCTTCGAGCGAATTGGACATTTGCGCGCGCTCGTACCATTTGCCCGGCTTCATGGTCAGCAGTTTTTCCAAATCTTCTTTCGGCACTTCCAGCGTATCGCCTTCGATGCGTACATTACCCCAACGGAAGCGGTCGCCTTCGCTGACGGTTACTTTAATGGTTTGCTTAGTTTTGTCTTCGTTGGTTTGGATGTCGGTATCCAAAATACGGAAGTTGAAGTAGCCGTTGTTTTGGTAGTAATTGGTGATTTTTTCCATGTCCTGAGCAAATTTTTGCTCATTGAACTGGTTGCTCTTAGTGATCCAAGTCCACATGCCGCCTTCGCTCAGGGACATTTGTTTCAGCAGGCGGCGGTCGGAATAAACTTCGTTGCCTTCAAAGGAAATATCGGTAATCTTGGTAGATTTGCCCTCTTCGATGGCAATATCGATAGACACGCGGTTGCGGGCGAGTTTAGTTACGGTCGGAGTGATTTGGACAGACTGTTTGCCACGGCTCAAATACTCTTCTTTCAAACCGGCAACGGCTTGGTTCAGCGTTGCTTGGTTGAAGTATTGGGATTGCGCCAAACCAAATGCTTCAAGGTTTTTCTTGATGGCATCGTTTTGCAGCATTTTCGCGCCAGTAATATTGAGCGAGCTGATGGTCGGACGCTCAATCACGGTCAGCAGGACTTGATTGTCCATGGTCTCGACGCGTACGTCGTCAAAGAAACCGGTTGCGTAGAGTTTTTTGATGATTTCTTCACTGCGCGCATCATTGAAATTATCACCGACTTTAACGGGCAGGTAGTTGAAGACGGTACTCGGCTCGGTGCGTTGCAGGCCTTCGACGCGGATGTCCTGAATGGTAAAGTCAGCCAATGCCAGTGGGGACAGGCTCAATACCATTAAAGCGGAAGCAATCTGGTTCAGTTTCATAAATTATCCAAACAAACGGTTGATGTCATTAAAGAAAGCCACAGCCATCATCAAAAGCATGGCTGCCAGTCCGAAGCGCAGGCCGGCTGCCTGTATGCGCTCGCTCAAAGGCTTTCCGCGTATCCATTCGGCGGTATAGAAAACCAGATGTCCGCCGTCTAAAACGGGCACGGGCAAAAGGTTCAACACGCCTAAGCTGATGCTGACCAAGGCCAGAAATTCGAGGTAGCTCTGCAATCCGAGTTTGGCGGACTGTCCGGCGACATCGGCAATGGTCAGGGGACCGGAAATATGGTTTAAAGAGGCATTGCCTGTAACCAGTTTTCCGAAAAATTTGAGGGTCGTCCACGAATAGTTGACAGTTTTGTTCCAACCCAATTCAAAGGCTTGGGCAACGGAAGGCGTATAACGGTAGCGGATGGTTTTATCCCACTCTTTATCCGCCTGGGCGGCGAGCCCTGCTCTACCCACCAGCACACCTGCCGACTGCTCAACGCTGTCCGGCCGGATAGCGGTCGCCAGTATTTTACCGTCGCGCTCGTAAGTCAGTTCGATTCGTTTGCCGGGGCTGGCGCGGAAGAGTTCCGTCCATGCCTGCCAGCTTTCGATGGGCTTCCCATCGGCGGTCAGCAGTTTGTCGTTTTCCTTCAAACCTGCTTTTTCGGCCGGACTATTGGCCAAGACTTTGCCGATGCGGTTAGTAATTCTAAAAGGCAAAAGGCCGATGTTGCCTTGGTTTTTCGCAACTTTACCTGCTTCAGGCGTGCCGGCGGCATCAATTATGCGGATGGTTTGGGTATTTGAGGCCGTCTGAACGGCGACTTTTACAGGACCGGCTTCAAGGTTCAGCACCATCTCGGTTTGCGCATCACTCCAGTCTTTAACGGCAATTCCGTTGACCGAAACAATCTTATCGCCTGCCTGAAAACCTGCTTTGGCGGCAATACTGGCAGGCTCGACCATGCCGACATAGGGGCGCAACTCGGTTACGCCGAAGGAAAAGCTCAAACCGTAAAGCAAAACGGCCAAAATCAAATTGGTCAAAGGGCCGGCGGCGACAATGGCGATGCGCTTGGCCGGATGCTGCTTGTCAAAGGCGTACGGCAAATCTGCTTCCGCCACCTCGCCTTCGCGCGTATCGACCATTTTAACGTAACCGCCCAGCGGAATCGGGGCAAGACACCACTCGGTATCGCCGCGTTTTCGAGTGAAAAAGGGCTTACCGAAGCCAACAGAAAAGCGCACGACTTTAACGCCGCACCAGCGGGCAACAATATAGTGTCCGAACTCATGCAGGCTGACCAAAATCAGAATGGCGACGATAAAGGCTAAAAAGGTTTGCAAAAAAATCCCCTGAGTGGAATGTGATGAGCAACGGATAAGGCCGTCTGAAAACCGATTATAAAGGCAGTTGTTCCATTTTGTCTGCCTAAATGCCAAGCGGTTGGCGTTTCAGACGGCCTGTCATTGAAGCTTTATTGTTTGCCGATAAAGGCTTCTGCCTGTCTGCGTGTTTGCGCGTCTTGCGCCAACAGGCCTTCGATATCGTGACGGCCGTCTGAAAAATCTTGGGCAAGGCAGTGGGCAACGACTTTGGCAATATCGGTAAACTTGATGCGTTTATCTAAAAAAGCGGCCACGGCAACTTCGTTGGCAGCGTTCAACACGCAAGGCGCGGCGCCGCCTGCATTCATGGCCTGATAGGCAAATTTCAGACATGGGAAACGGTCAAAGTCAGGTTTTTGGAAGGTCAATGCGGACAATGCGCCGAAATCCAACTCACCCACGCCGGAATCGATACGTTCGGGCAGGCCCAAGCAATAAGCAATCGGCGTACGCATATCGGGATTACCCAACTGCGCCAATACCGAACCATCGCGATAACGCACCATGCTGTGTATCACAGATTGCGGATGAATGACGACTTCCAGTTTTTCCGGCGGACAGTTAAACAGCCAATGCGCCTCAATCAACTCCAAGCCCTTATTCATCATTGACGCGGAATCGACGGAAATTTTTCGCCCCATACTCCAATTCGGATGCTTGACCGCCTGCTCGGGCGTAATGCTATCAAATGTACTTAAATCGGTGTTAAGGAACGGGCCACCCGATGCGGTCAGGATAATCGAATTGATACCGTGCTCATTCAGACGGCCTGTGTAATCCCTTGGCAATACTTGGAAGATGGCGTTGTGTTCGCTGTCAATCGGCAAGACGGTGGCGCCGTTTTGACGGGCGGTTTCCATAAACAATGCGCCGGAAACCACCAGCGTTTCTTTGTTGGCCAGATAAATGGTTTTGCCCTTTTGAGCGGCGGCCAAAGCCGACGGCAAGCCGGCCGCGCCGACAATGGCACACATTACGCCGCTGACTTCATCGGCAGAAGCCACATCAATCAGGGCTTGAGCACCATATAAAACCTGCGTACTGATGCCTTTTTGTTTGAGTTTCTTTTCCAGCTCGGCCGCATGACCGGCATCGCCGACAACAGCATATTCCGGACAGAACTGTTTGCATTGTGCCGCCAGCTTGTCCACCTGCCTATGCCCTGCCAGCGCGAACACGCGGAATTTTTCGGGATGGCGGGAAACAACGTCTAAAGTGCTTTCGCCTATGCTGCCGGTACTGCCTAATATGGTCAGAACTTGTTGTGTCATGGTGTGTTCTTTATGTGCTGTGCAAACGGTATTTAGTGTATTTGAAATAAATTTCTTTGCCGTTTCCAATTTTCAGACGGCCTTTTGCCTCCCAGCTACAAAGGCCGTCTGAAAGAATTACTCAATGCCGTATTCGATGGTAACAACCAATCGGACTTGTTTACCGACGGTACTTTTATCGTAAGAACCGCCGTACTCGTCGTCCTCGCTGCTGCCGGTGTCGGCATAGATATTGAACGAACCTTGCGAAGCAGAACGCATGGCGCCCACTTTGCCGCCGCCGGTTTTGGCAAATTCGGCCGCGCGTTTCTGCGCATCCTCAGTCGCCTGCGTAATCAAATCGCGTTTGATGGTTTCCAAATTGCCCAGCAAATATTGAGGATTGTCGAAGCGGATAAATTCGTTTTGCGCACGGAAATGCAAAATGGCACGCTGGGCGGCTTGGATTTTGTCCAGTTTTTTGGTGTTGACCACAATATTGAGGTCGCCATCGTAGCCGTTGGGCGTGCGGGTTACGTTGCCCAGTTCATCGCGGGTTTCATTGAAAACGCGCGACACTTCGGGCAGTCCCACTTTCATTTCAGCCGCCGTAAAGCCTTGCTCGCCCAAAAATTTAGACAGCTTCTTGCGTCTTGCCGTCAGCAAATCCAAAACTTCCTGATAGCTCTCGCCGTGCGCGTTCACGCCCGTATTCCACGTTGCGCTGTCGGATTGGAAGTTTTTCTCCGCCAAACCTTTTACGGTAATCGTCCCCGGTTGGCGCAGATTTTTAAACTGCACGCCCAAAATAAACGCCGCAGCCATCAATCCCAGTGCCAACAATACGCCCAAGATCGATAAAGATGAAATCTGTTTTTGTTCGGACATAATCAGCTCCCTCAACAATGTGAGACAGGCGGTTTAAAACAAATATACAAAGGCGGCATAAATGCTGATAACGGCAATCAGGCTGTCCACACGGTCGAACACGCCGCCGTGCCCCGGCAACAGATTGCTGCTGTCTTTGATACCGGCCGCACGTTTGAGCCAGCTTTCCAGCAAATCGCCGCACACGCTGACCACGGTCAGAATCAAGCCGATCAAAATCGTTTTGAACCAACCGGCTTCAAAAGCCAGCCAACCGGCTTTCCATACGATGGTCATGTACACAGCAACGCATAATGCGCCGCCGATCGCACCTTCCCAGCTTTTACCCGGACTGATGGTCGGCGCAATTTTGTGCTTACCAAACGACTTGCCGCAGAAATACGCGCCAATATCGGCCACCCACACCAAGCCCATAATCGCCAATAAAGACAGCGCGTCTTCAGGCTGAGGGCGCAGATAAACCAGTGCAAACCAAAACGGCATCACCAACAACCAACCGACCGTGTAAGCCTGCCAGCCGCCGTTTAGCTTCCATTTCGCTTTCAGCCACCAAGGCATGACAATCAGCCAAAACGCCAATACGACATACCAAACCAAATCAGGCAGCTGCCAACCGCCGGCATAAGCAATCACGCCGAACACCAGCGTTGACGCCAAATAATGATTGATTTTCAGCTTGTCCAAGCCGCTCATGCGGGCATATTCCCACAAAGTCAGCATGGCAATCAGGCCGCAAAACGCCGCCCACAGCCACATAGGTGCATAAAACAGCATACCCAGCATCAGCGGCAAGAGCCACAGCGCCGTCAAAATCCGTTGTTTCAACATAGTTCTCAACCCCGTTGCTGCTCAACCGGCAGCTGTTCGGAAGTCCGCCCGAAGCGGCGTTCCCGTTTTTGGAACGAAACAATCGCTTCATTCAGCGATTTCTCATTAAAATCAGGCCACAGCGTATCCGTAAAATACAATTCTGCATACGCCATCTGCCACAGCAGGAAATTACTGATGCGCGTCTCGCCGCCGGTTCGGATAAACAAATCCGGCTCGGGTGCATCGCCCAACATCAAATAGCGCGACAACGCCTCTTCCGTAATCTCAGTGACTCCCTCAGCAATCAACTGATTTGCCGCCTGCAAAATATCCCAGCGGCCGCCATAATCGGCGGCAATGCTCAAAGTCAAACCGGTATTATTTGCCGTCAACGCCTCGGCCGCCTCAATCCCCTTCAGGATTTCAGCATTAAACCGCTCGCGGCTGCCGATGACCCTCAAGCGCATATTGTTATCGTGCAAACGGCGCACCTGCTTTTGCAAAGCCTGCAAAAACAGCCCCATCAGAAAAGAAACTTCTTCCTCGGGGCGTCGCCAGTTTTCAGTCGAAAAAGCAAACACGGTCAAATACTGCACACCCAGTTCAGCACAATGCTTCACCATGTTCTCCAGCGCATCCAAGCCGCGCTTATGCCCCATCACACGGGGAAGAAAACGCTTCTTTGCCCAACGTCCGTTGCCGTCCATAATCACAGCAATATGTCGGGGGATGGCAGAGTGTTCCAAAATCGTCTGCGTACTGCTTTTCATGTCTGCCTTTCAAGGAGCAAACCGTCCAAAGGCCGTCTGAACGGTTTGCACACAGGATTAAATCGCCATCAAATCTTCTTCTTTGGCAGCCAAGAGCTTGTCTGCCTCAGCAATGTATTTGTCGGTCAACTTCTGAACCGCTTCCTCGCCGCGGCGGGCTTCATCTTCAGAAATCTCTTTGTCTTTCAACAATTTCTTGATGTGGTCGTTTGCATCACGGCGCACATTGCGGATAGACACACGGCCTTCTTCCGCCTCGCCGCGTACCACTTTGATCAAATCTTTACGGCGTTCCTCAGTCAACATAGGCATAGGGACACGGATCAAATCGCCGACAGAAGCAGGGTTCAGGCCCAAGTTGGAATCACGGATCGCTTTCTCAACTTTTGAAGCCATATTGCTCTCGAAAGGTTTCACCCCAATCGTACGCGCATCCAAAAGCGTCACATTCGCTACTTGGCTCACAGGCACCATGCTGCCCCAGTATTCCACTTCCACTTGGTCAAGCAGGCCGGTATGCGCACGGCCGGTACGCACTTTAGCCAAATTGTCTTTCAATACTTCCAGAGAACGCTGCATTTTGCCTTCAGCTGTCTTTTGAATATCATTAATCATCTTATACTTTCAATTTCATAGGAATAAAACAGGATTAACCGAGAATAGTACCGTTAAACCGCCCCCACGACAAGGCTTTACGCCCCAACATCCTTGTTTTCTAACCGATATTTAACATCAAACAAAATAAAGGCCGTCTGAAAATCTTTCAGACGGCCTTTATTGTTTCAAGCAACTACATCAACTCGGCCTTTTCCTGAATTTATTTGGAAACTAAGCTTCTATCTTGAGACCATTGTTTCCATCCACACAAAGAACGAATTTTATTGCTAATAGATATAAACAACTCTACTCTTTTCAATCGAAATGAATTTCCTCGGGAAATATACCGATAATCGGTTATAATGACCAATTATCTAAATTGATTAAACATATCAAATAACTGTAGCATTGAATTTACTATGTTACAATGTTTGCAAATGTTACACATAACTACGTAAAGAAATCTCGATATGAGATTTCTTTTTAATCACTTTTAAAGACTTATATTTCATTCAACCATTGAGAGATAAAAAATGAAAAAAGCCTTTTCTATCTTTTCCATCAGTCTTCTGACTCTAAATACGGGGT
The DNA here is from genome assembly GCF_051957355.1 of Neisseria sp. P0018.S001. Lineage (NCBI taxonomy): Bacteria > Pseudomonadati > Pseudomonadota > Betaproteobacteria > Neisseriales > Neisseriaceae > Neisseria > Neisseria sp. P0018.S001. The sequence goes on from NZ_JBQCWN010000005.1 coordinate 54,925, forward strand.
ATTAATTATGCGAAAACTTATTTTTACAGTTCTATTCATCCTCCCCTCTTTTTCTTTGGCTGGAAACTTACATTGTAAAAAGCCCGTAGAAGAAATGATTGGGGAAAGCCAAAGATGCTTTTACCAAGGGGGACTAAGCGATGCCATTACTGCTTTTAGCAAATATTCTGCTCAATGGAATAAAAAGAAAGGTGAGTCCATCCCTTTTCTTTGGTTTCCCATTTTAAAAAACGGCATACCCAAAACAACCGTAACAATGGCACAATTACCAAAATCTCGTTCTGTAACGCCTTTCTCAGAAACTAAAGACTATCCTTTGGAGACCATTGTTGCCGGTATTGAATGGAAAAACAAAAATAAAGTCAAAATTATGGGATGTGTTTATGAGACAGATTATTGTCTCTCCGCTACTTTTATCCAAAAAGAAGATAAAGTCTTTATTGAATCCATATCTACCTAACTCAAAGATGTAGTCATTGCCACCTACATTCTCAAATACAAGGCCGTCTGAAAATCTTTCAGACGGCCTTTTCCTTATTCAAATCCTACTCTCTATTCCGCTCATTCCAAAAGTAACGCCATACGAAGCATGGGAAGGCAAAAATCAGGTAGAGGCAGACAACGGTCGCATAAAACTCCCAATCTTGGGCATGTACGGCTCCGGCGCGCGATTCGAGGATATAGGCGAGAATCGCGGTAAGAAGGAAGCCTGCCAACAATTCGATCAAGTGATGGCCGATGTGTTTGCGTTTCAGGGCGATGATGCCGAAGAATTTGGTGGTAATAAATGGTGCGTTGGCAAAGATAAGTGCCAACAGCAGAAGAATGTACATGGATGCGGTCATGATGGTCTTTCTGTTTTCAGACGGCCTGCGTGTGATTTTAACATGTTAAATGGGCATTCTTGCCCATCATTATCCGTGGGATATTCAATATCTTGATGATACCTGCTTGATGATTGTTCAAAGGCTTGAGGCCGTCTGAACTTTGGGTATATTTCATCCGAATGCGAATCCTAACAAAAACGGCGACTTTGGAACAGCCGCCGTTGGTTTTGTTTGAAGCTTACAGGGTATTTTCCAATGCTTTGGCACACCAGTCGATAACGGTTTGCGGCATGATACCCCAGAGGAGCAGCAGGAAGGCATTGACCGTCAGGACAAATTTAGCGGCATAGTTACTGCCGACCGGCTGGTCATGGTCAGGCGCATCGAAGTAGATGACTTTGACCACGCGCAGGTAGTAGAACGCGCCAATCAGAGACATGATGACGGCAAACACTGACAACCAAACATAGCCTTGTTTCAAGAGCGCCATAATCACGCCGAACTTGGCATAAAAGCCCATCAGCGGCGGAATACCTGCCATGGAGAACATGGACAGCAACATCAAGAAGGCAAACCATGCATGGCGGTGGTTAAGGCCAGCGAGGTCTTTGATTTCTTCACACTCAATGTCTTTGGTAGACAATACCATCAAAACACCGAAGCTGACTGCCGCCATCACAGCATAGGTAATGGCGTAATACAAACCTGCGGTAAAGCCGACCGCGCCTGCCATAAACGCCAACAGGATAAAGCCCATGTGCGATACGGTGGAATAGGCAAGCATACGTTTGATATTGGTTTGCATAATGGCAGCAAGGTTACCGACCACCAAAGAAGCAACGGCAAGAATGGCCAACATCGGCGCCCAGTCTGAATGTATGGTACCCATGCCGGTAACAAGGATACGGAACGCAAAGACAACGGCGGCGATTTTCGGAGCAGTACCCACAAAGGCGGTAACAGAGGTCGGCGCACCATCGTACACATCGGGCACCCACATATGGAATGGAACCGCACCCAATTTAAATGCAATGGCGACCACAATAAACACCATACCCAATTTCAACAACCATTCATTGGCCTGCTCATTGAAAGCAGAAGCCAAGACGGAAGCAAAATCAAGGGAACCGGTGGCGCCGTAAACCATAGAAATACCATAGAGCAGCAAACCGGAGGCCAACGCGCCCAATACGAAGTATTTCAGCGCAGCCTCGGCAGAGCGGCCGGAATCGCGGCGCAGGGCAATCATGGCGTACAGCGACAAAGACAACAATTCCAAACCGATATACGCAGTCAGGAAATGTGCCGAGCTGACCATAACGCTCATACCCAACAGGGCAAACAATGACAGGGTGTAAAACTCGCCTTTAAAGATTTGGCGGTCTTGATTGTACGGTTTACTGTAAATAAACAGACCAAACGTCAGTGCATACAGCACCAGTTTTGCCAAACAGGACATGCCGTCTGCAATATACATACCGTGAAAGGCATCGACACTGCCCTGCTCCCATACCGCCAATTGGGTAATAGCCACAATAATGACCGTTCCCAAACTCATCAGATGGGTCAAATAGCGGTTTTTATCGCAAATCCACAAGTCTGCCAGCAATACGACACCCAATAGCGCAAGCAGCACGATTTCGGGCATGGCGGGCATTAAATTCAAATCAGACCAGTTCATTTACACACCTCAAATCTTGCTTTGTGCCACATGGGCAATCAAATCGTTTGCCGCTTGATGCACCACTTCGATAAACGCTTGCGGATACAGACCCATGCCCAATACAGCAACCGCCAAAATTGCCAAAATCGCAAATTCGCGGCAATTGATGTCTTTCATTTCGGCAACGTGCGGATTGTGGATCGTACCAAAAATAACGCGTTTGTACATCCACAGGGTATAAGACGCACCGTAAATCAGGGTCATGGCAGCCAAAGCGCCTACCCAGAAATTCACTTTAACCGCGCCCATAATCACCATAAACTCGCCCACGAAGCCGGAAGTCGCAGGCAGACCGGCATTGGCCATACCGAACAACATCATAAACGCCGCAAACTTAGGCATCACATTGACCACGCCGCCATAATCGGCAATATTGCGAGTATGCAGGCGGTCGTACATCACGCCGATACACATAAACATCGCGGCAGACACAAAACCGTGGGAAATCATTTGAATGATTGCACCTTTCAATGCCCAATCATTCAATTGGCCGTTCACAAACAGGAACATACCCAAAGTGACAAAACCCATATGGCTGATGGAAGAATACGCCACCAGTTTTTTCATATCGGTTTGCACCAAAGCCACCATACCGATGTAAATCACGGCAATCAGGCTCAATACAATGATTACAGGGGCGAAATAGCGTGCCGCATCCGGCATAATCGGCAGGATAAAGCGCAAGAAACCATACGCACCCAGTTTCAGCGTAATTGCCGCCAACACCATCGAACCGCCGGTCGGCGCTTCAACGTGGGCATCCGGCAACCAAGTGTGCACAGGGAACATCGGCACTTTTACGGCGAATGACAGGAAGAACGCTACAAACAAAAGCTGTTGTACGCCCAACGGAATCTGTTTGATGTTTTGGAAATCAACAATAGAGAAGCTGTTTGTCTGATAGTGCAGGTAAACCATAGCAACCAGCATCAAGAGTGAACCCATCAGCGTATAGAGGAACAGCTTGACCGACGCATAGACGCGACGCGGGCCGCCCCATACACCGATAATCAGGTACAGCGGAATCAGCATACCCTCGAAGAACACATAAAACAGAATTGCATCCTGCGCAGCAAACGCACCGTTAATCAAACCCGACATCATCAGGAATGCCGCCATATACTGCGCCGGACGTTTCTGAATGACTTCCCAACCGGCCAATACCACCAACAGCGTAATAAACGCATTCAAGATGATAAAGAGCACTGAAATACCGTCCACGCCCAATGCATAGTTGATTTTCAGAAGCGGAATCCACTCGTGGAACTCGGTAAATTGATAGCCGCCGCTCAAACGGTCGAAACCGGTAAACAGGGGCAGCGTTACCAAGAAACCGGCAAGCGCACCCATGAAGGCAAGCACACGCGCCAGCGGCGCACGGCTGTCTTTACCGGTCGCCAAAACCAGCACACCTGCGGCGATGGGTATCCATATTGCCAAGCTGAGTAGGTAGTTGGAAAACATAGTGGTTAACCTGTGGTTAAAATAAAAATGTGTTTATGTGGATATTTCTTCGTTTCAGACGGCCTGAAGGTTTAAGGCCGTCTAAAACCTTATTCCTATCGGAACAATCCCCAGAAGGTCATGCCGAGCAGTACCAATACGCCAAATACCATAGCGGCGGCATAGGTGTAGATAAAGCCGGTTTGGGCTTTACGCACTTGCGCGGCAATCGCGCCAACCAGTTTGGCGGAGCCGTTGACAATACCGTTGTCGATAATGGCGGTATCGCCGACTTTCCAGAAGAAAGTACCCAATGCGCGCGTGCCTTTAGCGAAGACGTTGAAATACAGGGCGTCGAGGTAGTATTTGTTTTCAAACAAAACGTAAACCGGACGGAACGCCTGTGCAATTTTCGCAGGCAGGTGCGGCAGTTTGACGTACAAAAGCCATGCGCTCAAGACACCTGCGATAGCGAGGTAGAGTACAGGCGAATGCAGGCTGTGCGACACCATTGCCAATGCGCCGTGGAACTCTTCCTTCATGATGTGCATAGTCGGATGCGCGTCGGCGTTGACGAAAATCACGTCTTTGAAGAAATCGCCGTAAAGCATAGGCTCGATGGCAACATAGCCGATGATGACGGACGGAATGGCCAGCAAAATCAAAGGCAGGGTAACAACCAGCGGGCTTTCGTGCGGATTGTCGTTTTTGCCCAAGCCGTGATGTTCTTCGCCATGATGATCGTCATGATGCTCAGGCAGGTTGCGCCATTTCTCTTCGCCGTGGAACACCATAAAGTATTGGCGGAACGCGTAGAACGCAGTAACAAACACGCTGGCGAGGACGGCAAAATAAGCAAAGCCGCTACCCGGCAGGGTGCTGTATTTCGCTGCTTCGATAATCGAATCTTTAGAATAGAAGCCGGAGAAGAATGGCGTACCGATCAGCGACAAGTTACCGATCAGCATGGTCAGCCAAGTAATCGGCATGTATTTTTTCAGGTTACCCATGTGGCGCATGTCTTGGTCATGGTGCATACCGATAATCGCGCTACCTGCGGCCAAGAACAACAAGGCTTTAAAGAAAGCGTGAGTCATCACATGGAACATCGCCACGGAATAGGCAGACGCGCCCAGAGCCACGGTCATGTAGCCCAGTTGCGACAGGGTGGAATACGCAACCACACGTTTGATGTCGTTTTGAATCACGCCCAAGAAACCCATAAACAAGGCGGTAATCGCACCGATTACCATGATGACAGACAGCGCAGTGCTGCTCATCTCATAAATCGGCGACATACGCGATACCATGAACAGACCGGCGGTAACCATGGTTGCGGCATGAATCAATGCAGAAATCGGAGTCGGGCCTTCCATCGAATCAGGCAGCCAGACATGCAGTGGGAATTGTGCCGATTTACCCATCGCACCGACAAACAGGAGCAAACAGGTTACGGTAATCAAAGACCATTCCACACCGGGGAACAGTTGGATAGTGGCCGTCTGAACATTAGGCAGATAAGCGAATACATCTTGATAGCGCAAGCTACCGCCGAAATAGGCAAGCACCAAGCCGATACCGAGCAAAAAGCCGAAGTCGCCGACACGGTTGATCAAAAAGGCTTTCAGGTTGGCAAATGTTGCGCTTGGACGTTTGAAATAGAAACCGATCAAGAGATACGACACCAAGCCCACAGCCTCCCAGCCGAAGAAGAGCTGGATGAAGTTGTTGCTCATAATCAGCATCAACATGCTGAAAGTAAACAAAGAAATATAGCTGAAGAAGCGTTGGTAGCCGACTTTTTCATCATGCATATAGCCGATGGTGTAGATATGCACCATCAACGACACGCCCGTTACCACGACCATCATCATCGCCGTCATCGTATCGACCAAGAAGCCGACGGAGAAATCCAAACCTCCCATTGTCAGCCAGGTATAGACGTTCTCGTCAAACTTGGCACGGCTGCCGTCGATAAAGCCCCACAGCACATAAGCCGACAGCACGGCGGACACCGCCACGCCGAGTATCGTAACCGTATGCGCGCCGGCACGTCCGATTTTATTGCCGAACAAACCCGCAATCAGCGAGCCTGCCAAAGGCACAAGGGCAATTACCAAATATAAAGTCATGTCGTTCATGATTACCCTTTCAACTCATCCAAATCGGCAACGTTGATTGTTTTTCTGTTACGGTACACCAATACCATAATCGCCAAACCGATGGCAGATTCGGCAGCAGCAACGGTCAGTACGAAAAATACGAAAATCTGTCCGGCAGTATCGCCCAAATGTTGCGAGAAGGCGATAAAGTTGAAGTTTACCGCCAAAAGCATCAGCTCGATGGACATCAACAATACCAGCACGTTTTTGCGGTTCATAAAGATGCCCATCGCGCTGATACCGAACAGGAGCGCGCCCAATACCAAATAATGCGTCAAGGTAATCATGCTTTGCCCTCCTCTTTCGGCTTGAGGTCGTCTGAAACTTCGTTTTCTTCCGCAGATTCGGTTTGTGGTTTCACGGCTTCCATTTTCACCAGACGCATACGGCCTTTATCGGCACGTACTTTAACTTGGTCGGCAGGATCCATGCGTTTCGGATTGGTAGTTTTACGGTGAACCAGCGCAATCGCGGCCACCATACCCAACAGCAGCAATACCGCCGCCAATTCAAACGGCAACAGGTAGTCGGTATAAATACGGCTGCCCAAATCGCGGATATTGTTGTAATCGGCCGGAATGTCTTTCATCAGACCAAATGCGGCCAGGTCGGTTTTCGGGTTGACCAGAATCAGAATCAGGGCAACTGCCAACAATGTGCCGACCACACCGGCAACAGGCGCATGACGCCAGAAACCGGCGCGCATTTCCTCAATGTCGATGTTCAACATCATCACGACGAACAGGAACAACACCATCACGGCGCCGACGTAAACCACCACCAGCGTCACGCCCAAGAATTCGGCCTGCATCAGCATCCAAAGCATCGCGCTCACGCAGAAGGTCAGCACCAGATGCAAAGCGGCGTGCACGGGGTTTTTAGCGGTAACGGTACGAACCGCACCGTATAAAACGATGGCGGCAAGAATATAGAACAGAATCGCGGAAAAAGTCATTCGTCTGCTCCTTAACGATACGGCGCGTCAGCGGCTTTGCGTTTGGCGATTTCAGCTTCGTATTTGTCGCCGATTGCCAAAAGAATCGGCTTGGTCATGTGCAAGTCGCCTTTTTTCTCGCCGTGGTATTCAAAAATATGGGTTTCCACAATCGCATCGGTCGGGCAGGCCTCTTCGCAGAAACCGCAGAAGATGCACTTGGTCAGGTCGATGTCGTAACGCTTGGTGCGGCGTGTGCCGTCTTCGCGTTCTTCCGATTCGATGTTAATCGCCATTGCCGGACAAACTGCCTCGCACAATTTACACGCAATACAGCGCTCTTCGCCGTTCGGATAACGGCGTTGCGCGTGCAGGCCGCGGAAACGCACGGATTGCGGCGTTTTTTCTTCGGGGAAGTAAATCGTGTCTTTGCGGGCGAAGAAGTTTTTGAGCGTTACGCCCATGCCTTTCACCAATTCGCCCAGCAGGAAGGTTTTTACTAAATTAGCCATTTTCGGATGCTCTTTTCGGATTGTTCTGTTTACAGGCCGTCTGAAAGCGGTTTTTTTAACCTGCCGCGCCCACCATTTCTAAAAACTCGGCTTCGGTCAGCTTCGGGGTATCGTTGGCCAAGTCATAATACGGAGCTTTGCAATCAATAAAGATTTGTGAGGTAGTTTCAAAGCCCGCGTTGTCGGCAAACAGCCCGGCGTTGATGTAATAATCGTTGCCAACCTGCACAAACAGGTGTGTGCCGCAGTGTTTGCAAAAACAGCGTTGCGCCCATTCGGACGACTGATAATGCGCGATGTGCTCGCTGCCTGTGATTTCGGGCGACCGGGCGGCCAAAGTAAAAGACGCGCCGCTGCCCCATGTGCGGCATTTCCCGCAATGGCAGGCGTGGAGTTCGCGGTTTTCGGCGGTTTCCAGTGATACTGCGCCGCACAGGCATTGAGCTTTCATCGGTTTCTCTCGGTTTGAAACGGTTAAAAATTTGGGGTTCAGGCTACCTGAAAACTTTCAGACGGGCTCCCTGCCCTATTTCCACAAATTCAGCGGTGAAATCATCCACACGCCCAAAATCACGATGTAGGCGAAGCCGATCGGAATCAGCACTTTCCAGCCCAAGCGCATGATTTGGTCGTAACGGTAGCGTGGGAAAGTTGCACGGATCCAAAGATACCAGTACAGAACCGCCGCCATTTTCACGAACATCCAGAATGCGGAAGGCGTACCGATAAAGCCCCAGCTTTGCGGGAACGGAGACAACCAGCCGCCGAGGAACATCAGCGATGTCAGCGCGGCAATCAGAATCATGAAAATGTATTCGGCAAGGAAGAACAGCGCGAATGCGAAGCCGGAGTATTCAACGTGGTGACCGGCAACGATTTCAGATTCGCCCTCTGCTACGTCAAACGGCGCGCGGTTGGTTTCGGCAACGGCGGAAATCAGATAGACGATGAAGATGGGGAAGAGCGGCAGCCAGTTCCAAGAGAATACCGAACCGCCGGCAATACCTTTGGCTTGTGCGGCAACGATGTCGGAGAAGTTCATACTGCCCGATACCATCACGACACACACCAGCGCAGCACTCATGGCAATTTCGTAGGAAATGCTTTGTGCGGAAGCACGCATTGCACCCAAGAACGAATATTTGGAGTTGGAAGCCCAGCCCGCGATGATCACACCGTAAACCGACAGCGAGGTAATCATCAGGATGTACAAAAGGCCGATATTGATATTGGTCAGCACCCATTCTTCGTTGAACGGAATCACTGCCCACGCCGCAAAAGACGGAGCAAGCGACATAATCGGGCCGATGTAGAACAGGGCTTTGTTTGACAGCTTCGGACGGGTTACCTCTTTAAACAAGAGTTTGAACACGTCGGCAAACGGCTGAATCAGACCCCACGGGCCGGTCACGTTCGGGCCAACACGAAGCTGCATAAAGCCGATGACTTTACGTTCGAAATACGTCAGGTATGCAACGGTCAGAATCAGCGGAATCAGGATAATCACGATTTTGACGATGACGGATACCACCAAGCCTACGGTGATACCCAAATCGCCCAGACCGAGCGTTGCGGCAAAGAGGTTTTGGAACCATTCTTGCATGATCAAGCTCCCGCCAGTTCAATAGTGTCCATCAACGCACCCAGCGCGGCATTTTCGGTATGCAGCGGCAGATGCACCACGTTTTCAGGCAAACCGGCATCGGCTTTGACAGCAACCGATACGCTTGCGCCGTTTTGTTTGGCGACAGCGGTTTGTCCGTCCTGCAGGCCCAAGCGTGCCAAAGTATTTGGATTTACACGCGCGGCGGGCACAGCGGCATGGCTGGTTTCTTGCAACGGTGCGGAACGGCGCACGATAGAATCGGTGTGATAAATACCGACGCCGCCGACACGGACGAGGCGGTCTGAGGCCGTCTGAACGCCCTCCCCTGTCCATGTGCTGCGGTTGTCCAGTTTGGACGGCAGGCTTTCCGCATCCAGCGCATCTTTCAGAATCGCGGCGGTATCGTGGTATTCAAAACCTTGCAGGTCAAACAGGTTGCCCAATACGCGCAACACTTTCCACATCGGACGCGAATCGCCGAAGCCTTGTACCACGCCGTGGAAAGATTGCAGACGGCCTTCCATATTGATGAAGCTGCCTGATGTTTCGGTAAACGGCGCAATCGGCAACAATACGTCGCACACGTCCAACAGCGTTTCGCTGACAAACGGTGTAAACGCCATCACGCTTTTCGCCTGTTTCAACGCGGCCACGGCTTTTGCACCGTCAACCGTATCGATTTCAGGCTCGACGTTGAGCAGCAAGACTGCCTGTTTCGGCGCGTTTGCCATTTCGGCAACGCTCTCGCCGGAGTTTACATTCAAGACATCCGCACCAACGCTGTTGGCGGCTTGCGGCAAGATGCCCAGCACTGCGCCAGTTGCGTCTGCCAGCTCTTGCGCGGCGGCATAAATGGCGGCGTAATCAGGATGGTTTTGCACTTCCGCGCCCAAAATCACCGCTGCTTTTTCAGCGTTTTTCAGGCTGGCGGTAACGGCGTGTTCCGCATTAGCAGACAGGTTTTTCAGATGGCCTGCCCACTCGTCGGGATGTGCGGCTTCTTGAGACAGAAGCGGCATAAACAATTCTTCTTTACTGCTGGCCAATACGCTCAAGGCCATACGGTCTTTGGCGGGACGGCGCAGGCGGGCGGTCAGGAGCGGCTGTTCTTTGCGTAAGTTCGCTCCGACTACCAACACGGCATCGTTGTCAGCCAAAGATTCAATGCTTTGTCCCAACCATTGCGCACCTTTAAGGCCGTCTGAAAGACGTTTGTCTTGTTGGCGCAGGCGGGTGGCAAAATTTTTAACACCCAAGCCGTCGGCGAGTTTTTTGGCCAGATACAGCTCTTCAACCGTATTCATCGGATTGGCCCAAACGCCGACTTGGTTTTGGTTGCCGTCTTTGGCGATACATTCAAGCGCGCTGCGGACATATTCCAACGCGGTTTTCCAATCCACGTCCATCCACTCGCCGCCCTGTTTGATTTTCGGGTTTTTCAGACGGCTTTCGTGATACAGGCCTTCGTAGGCAAAACGGTCGCGGTCGGACAGCCAGCATTCGTTGATGGCTTCGTTTTCCAGCGGCAACACACGGCGGACGGTATGGTCTTTGGTTTGCACAATCAGGTTGCTGCCCAAAGCATCATGGGCGGAAACGGATTTGCGGCGGTTTAGCTCCCAAGTACGCGCGTTGAAGCGGAACGGTTTGCTGGTCAATGCGCCGACAGGACACAAATCGATGACGTTGCCTGACAATTCGGTTTCCACCGCTTTGCCGATAAAAGGCATGATCTCGGAATGTTCGCCGCGGTTGGCCATAGCGATTTCTTGCACGCCGGCGATTTCTTCAGTGAAACGAACGCAACGGGTACAGTGGATACAACGGCTCATTTCCTCGGCGGAAACCAAAGGCCCCATGTCCTTGCCGACGACGGAACGTTTTTCTTCGGTATAACGGCTGGTGGTTTTGCCGTAGCCCATCGCCAAATCCTGCAACTGACATTCGCCGCCTTGGTCGCAGGTCGGACAATCAAGCGGATGGTTGATGAGCAGGAACTCCATCACGCCTTCTTGCGCCTCTCGGGCTTTTGCCGAATGCGTACGCACAATCATGCCGTCTGTAACCGGCGTGGCACAGGCGGGCAGAGGTTTGGGGGCTTTTTCCACATCCACCAAACACATACGGCAGTTGGCGGCGATGGAAAGTTTTTTGTGGTAACAGAAATGCGGGATATAAGTACCGAGCTTGTGCGCGGCTTCAATTACCGTCGCGCCCTGCTCCACAGATACCTGTTTGCCGTCGATTTCGATTTGTAACATGGTTCGTTCCTAGTTACGGGTATTTAATAAATAATTCTTTTAGAGGCCGTCTGAAAACTTAGCACCATTTATTCGGTTTCATCGGTCCGCCGTGTTCGATGTAATGCACAAACTCATCACGGAAATGCTTGGTAAAGCTGCGAACTGGGAAGACAGCGGCATCGGCAAGGGCGCAGATGGTGCGGCCTGCCATTTGGTTACCGATAGAATCCAGCAAATCCAAGTCTTCCATGCGGCCTTTGCCTTCTACGATGCGGTGGACGATGCGGTAAAGCCAGCCCGTACCTTCTCGGCAAGGCGTACATTGGCCGCAAGACTCGTCGTAGTAGAAGTAGCTCAGGCGCTCAAGGGCTTTGACCATGCACACGTCTTCGTCCATGACGATAATCGCGCCGGAACCCAACATCGAGCCCGCTTTGGAAATCGAGTCATAGTCCATATTGGTCTGCATCATGATATCGGCAGGCAAAACTGGCGCGGACGAACCGCCGGGAATGACGGCTTTGAGTTTTTTGCCGCCGCGCATACCGCCCGCCATTTTCAGGACTTCGGCAAACGGCGTACCCAATGGCACTTCATAGTTGCCCGGACGCTCGACATGGCCGGAAATACAGAACAATTTGGTACCGCCTGCATTCGGAATACCTTTATCGGCAAATGCCTGTCCGCCGTCACGGATAATGAAGGGGACGGAGGAGAACGTTTCGGTATTGTTGATGGTGGTCGGTTTGCCGTACAGGCCGAACGAAGCAGGGAATGGCGGTTTAAAGCGCGGCTGGCCTTTTTTGCCTTCCAACGATTCGAGCAATGCGGTTTCTTCGCCGCAAATATATGCGCCGTAGCCGTGGTGGGCAAAGAGTTCAAATCCAAAATCCGAACCCAAAATATTTTTACCCAAAAAGCCTGCGGCACGAGCCTGCTCCAAAGCGGCTTCAAAACGTTGGTAGCCTTCGAAAATTTCGCCGTGGATGTAGTTGTAGCCGGCTTTCGCACCCATCGCGTAACCGGCAATAATCATGCCTTCAATCAGGGCATGAGGATTGAACATAATGATGTCGCGGTCTTTAAATGTACCCGGCTCGCCTTCGTCGGTGTTGCAAACTACATATTTTTCGCCCGGGAAGGAACGGGGCATAAAGCTCCATTTCAAACCGGTCGGGAAGCCCGCACCGCCACGACCGCGCAAGCCGGAGGTTTTGACTTCGTCAATCACATCGGTTTGCGAGATGTTTTCGGACAGGATTTTACGCAGGGCGGTATAACCGCCACGTTTGACGTATTCGTCCAATGTCCAGCAATCGGGATTGGCGGTATCCACTTGGTCAAAAATCACGCCTGATTGGTAAATAGCCATTTTTGGTGTGCCTGTTTGTTTTCGTATAGGTTGCAGCCGTTGTTTTCAGACGGCCTAATATACCTTTGTATATCGACTCTATGCCGTCTAAAATAAAATATGTTGATTCACTAAAGTTGATATTTCAGACGACCTTGTATTTCGTTTTCATGGTTATAGACCTAGTCTACTTTGCTGAAGTTATCACCATCCACCGCATTTATCTTCACATGGAATCCCATCACCATCACCATCCATTTTGGTATCAGAACAATTCTGTAAAAACCATTTAGCCTCTTCGCATGACACCATCTGAGAACAATATTGCCTGCCATCACAACGATATTTATTACTATTGCTTTTTTTAGCTTGTATCGTAGCTGGATCATTAAGCTCTACTGGTGCATTAGTTTGTTTAGGGGCTAATTTTGCTGCGGCGAATTGATATATCTGATAACCAATTAACCCAAAAAGTGCCAACCCTACCAATTTCGTCAATATGGAAGACGACGTATCTAAGGCAAAAAATGATTTTTTCTTTGCACTCGAACGATGGTTATGATTCCGCTTAAAATCTCTTGCCTCACGATTCAAGTAACGAATCTGTTTAGCAACATTTTTTCCTTTTCCGTTAGCAGATACCTCAAAGCCAACCGCCTCATTAAGTTCAGGACGAGGGCTTCTTTGGGAAAAGTCAGAAATATGGCAGAAAATTTCTTGTTTACTACCATCTATCCGTATAAAACCATAACCTTTTTCATCATCCCACTTAACAATTATCCCTTTCATTAACCGCTTCCCTTTTTATTGTTACTTTTAAATCACAATTTAAAATTTTGGAATAACTAGTAAGTTTGATTACAAACCGAATATGTTCAGACGATCTATTCTAATTCTGCTAATTTTTTCTCAATCGCTTCTTCGGTCATAAAGCTGCACATGCTGTGGTTGTTAACCAGCATGACCGGTGCGTCGCCGCATGCGCCCATGCATTCGCCTTCAACAAGGGTAAATTTGCCGTCAGGCGTGGTTTCGCCGTAGCCGATACCGAGTTTTTGTTTGAGGTATTCGCCGGTAGCCATACCGCCGCGCAGGGCGCAGGGCAGGTTGGTACAAACGGTCAGTTTGTATTTGCCGACAAGCTCAAGGTCGTACATATTGTAGAAAGTAGCGACTTCGTAGGCTTGTGCAGGCGAGATGCCGATATAGTCTGCGACAAAGGCGATGGTCTCGGGAGCGAGCCAGCCTTTTTCGGTCTGGGCAATACGCAATGCGCCCATAATAGCGGATCGGCGTTGGTCGGCAGGATATTTTGCCAACTCAATATCAATTTGTTTTAAGGATTCTGCGGATAACATTATCGGTCAACCTCCCCGAATACGATGTCCTGCGTACCGATGATGGCAACGACGTCGGCCAGCATGTGGCCTTTTGCCATTTCGTCCATGCCTTGCAGGTGGGCGAAGCCGGGTGCGCGGATTTTCAGGCGGTAGGGTTTGTTTGCGCCGTCTGAAATGATGTAAACGCCGAACTCGCCTTTCGGATGTTCGACAGCGGTGTAGGTCTCGCCCTCGGGAACGTGCATACCCTCGGTAAAGAGTTTGAAATGGTGAATCAGGTCTTCCATACCTGTTTTCATTTCGGTACGTTTGGGCGGAGCAAATTTGTGGTTTGTGGTAATGACCGGACCTGGATTGACACGCAACCACTCGGAACATTGTTTGATGATGTGTACGGATTGACGCATTTCTTCCATACGGCAGAGGTAACGGTCGTAGCAGTCGCCGTTGACGCCAACTGGGATGTCGAAATCCATTTTGTCGTACACTTCGTAAGGCTGTGTCTTACGCACGTCCCATTCTACGCCGGAACCGCGCAACATCACGCCGGTAAAGCCTTTTTGCATGGCGCGCTCAGGAGTGACAACGCCAATGCCGACGGTACGCTGTTTCCAAATACGGTTGTCGGTCAGGAGGGTTTCGAGTGTATCGATGTTTTTCGGGAAACGTTCGCAGAAGGCGTCGATAAAGTCGAGCATGGTGCCTTCACGGGATTCGTTGAGCTGCTTCAATACTTTGGCGTTGCGGAATTTGCTGCTCTCGTATTTGGGCATGAAGTCGGGCAGGTCGCGGTAAACGCCGCCGGGACGGAAGTAGGCTGCGTGCATACGCGCGCCGGACACGGCTTCGTATAAGTCCATCAGCTCTTCGCGGTCGCGGAAGGCGTAAAGGATGGCGGTCATCGCGCCGATGTCGAAGGCGTGCGAACCAATGCCCATCAAGTGATTGAGGATGCGCGTTACTTCAGCAAACATCACGCGGATATATTGGGCGCGGATAGGTACATCGATACCGGCAAGTTTTTCTACTGCCAAACAATACGCCTGCTCATTGACCATCATAGAAACGTAGTCCAAGCGATCCATATAGGGCAGGGCTTGCAGATAGGTTTTGGTTTCAGCCAGTTTTTCAGTACCGCGGTGCAGGAGGCCGATATGTGGGTCGGCGCGGACGATGGTTTCGCCCTCCAACTCCAAAATCATACGCAATACGCCGTGCGCCGCAGGGTGTTGCGGGCCGAAGTTGATGGTGTAGTTTCTTAATTTATTGGCCACCGTAATTCTCCTCACGGACGATACGCGGCGTGATCTCGCGCGGCTCAATGGTAACAGGTTGGTAAATCACGCGTTTTTGCTCTTCGTCGTAACGCATTTCAACATAACCGGAAATCGGGAAGTCTTTGCGGAACGGATGTCCGACGAAACCGTAATCGGTCAGGATGCGGCGCAAGTCCGGGTGGTTGTTGAACATGATGCCGTACATATCGAAGGCTTCGCGTTCGTACCAATCCGCGCTGTTGTAAATATCGACGACGGATTCGACTACGGGGAAGTCGTCGTCTGAAACCCAGACGCGTACGCGGATGCGTTGATTGTTTTTAACGGAAAGCAGCTGACTGACGACGGCAAAGCGTTTGCCCTGCCATACTTCGTTTTTGTAAGTGCTGTAATCGACACCGCACAAGTCAACCAGAAGCTCGAAATGCAGCTCTTCATGGTCGCGCAATGCGGTCATGACGGAAATATAGTGTTCGGGCAGACACTCGACGGTAATCTCGCCCAAAGCTGAAATGACTTTGCTTGCCTGATCGCCAAGCACGCCGATGACGGTCTCGTATAAGTTTTGAATGCTTGCCATATCGTCCTCTCCTTACTCGTCACGCGCGATGGTGGAAGTGCGCTTGATTTTTTGTTGGAGCTGAATCAGGCCGTAAATCAGGGCTTCCGCAGTCGGCGGACAACCCGGCACATAAACGTCTACCGGCACGACACGGTCGGCACCGCGCACAACGGAATAAGAATAGTGATAATAGCCGCCGCCGTTGGCACACGAGCCCATAGACAATACCCAGCGCGGCTCGGCGAGCTGGTCGTATACGCGGCGCAGGGCGGGCGCCATTTTGTTGGTCAGCGTACCTGCCACAATCATCAGGTCGGCCTGACGTGGGGACGGACGGAAAATGATACCGAAACGGTCAAGGTCATAACGCGCCATACCCGCATGCATCATTTCCACGGCGCAGCAGGCCAAGCCGAAAGTAACCGGCCACAATGAACCGGTACGCATATAGTTCAACACCGTATCCGCGCTGGTGGTGATGAAACCTTTTTTCAAAACGCCTTCTATTCCCATTCCAGCGCACCTTTTTTCCATTCGTAAACAAAGCCTACCGTCAAAACGACGATAAACACCAGCATAGACCAGAAGCCGTACGCGCCCAAATCTTTGAACACGACTGCCCACGGCAACATGAACGCGACCTCCAAATCAAACAGGATGAAGAGGATGGCGACGAGGTAATAGCGCACGTCGAATTTCATCCTTGCGTTTTCAAAGGCTTCAAAACCGCATTCGTAAGCCGCGTCTTTTTCGGCATAGTGGCGTTTCGGGCCTAAAATCGTGCCGAGCAGGATAAACAGCACGCCGGCTGCAAGACCGACGAGGATGAATACGAGGACGGGAAAATAACTGGCCAACATGGTCGTACCTAACTGGTTGACAGACAAATCTTAAAAATAGATTACCATTTTATCGAATTTCAAAAGCCATTTAAAGGTAAATATCATCAAATCAGCAAAAAAACCCTAATAAATTCAATAAAGTTATGAGAACAATTCTTATTCTTATTTAATATTTCTAAATTTTAATTTCGTTTTAATCATGTATCATTTAATTCGGATTTTCCGCCTGTCCGATTTACTTCAAAAATCTGGAAAACCGTCCTTTCCCAAACCTCAATAAAAGCATCAGGCCGTCTGAAAACTGATTCTTTTCAGACGGCCTGCGTACATCACATTATTTTAAATAGAAAAATCAATCGACACCTTTGAGCATGCGGTTCAATACCGGGGTAAGTACCAGCAGGATACCGCAGGTCACTGCGCCGATGGTGGCCAGCATCCAGTAGAAATCCAATGGCGACTGAGCATTGTAGTAGTCTTTAAACAACACTCCGCCCAAGGTAAAGCCGATGGACAAAGCCAAGAAATTCAAAGCAACCATTTGTGTTTTAAACATGCTCGGTGCGATTTTGGTAGAAAACGACAACGAAATCGGCGACAGCATCAACTCACCTATCGTAATCGCCAGCAACACCAGCATAAACACGATAATCGGCATCGGGGTTCCGGATGAAATATACGGGATGAAACACAAATAAGAGACGCCGGTTACCAACATGGCCAGCGCAAACTTCAACGGCGTTTTAGGTTGGCGCTTGCCCATTTTCGTCCACACCGCCGCCATCACGCCGGAGAAGAGAACCACCCACATGGCCTGTATCGAGTCTTTCCATGAAACAGGCACGGTAAAGCCGAAGAAAGTACGGTCAACCGTTTCGTCAAAATAAACCGTTGCAACGGTGTACACCTGAAACCAAACCGCCCAGAACATACAAATAGTCAAAAACAGCGGAATATAGGCCATGATGTAACGTTTATTGGCTGCCTCAACCTGGCTGCTGCCCAGCAGGCGTGCAAAATAAGCAATGACGGTAATAATGACCACGCCCAAAAGCCAGCGTGAAAAGTTCTCAAGATTGAGCACGCCGGAAGCAATCACGCTGCCCAACACCAAAACCAGCAACACGCCGACAGCTATTGCAGTCTGAACCTTTTCAGGGCGCAACGGATTCGGAGCCGGCGTATGCGGCAGGTTTTTACGGCCGCGCGAATACCACAGCAGGCCAAATGCCATACCGACGGCCGCCGCGCCGAAACCGTAATGGAATCCCATTCTGTCTTGCAAAATACCGGTCAACAAAGGGCCTAAGAAACCGCCGATATTGATGGAAATATAGAAAATGGAGAAACCGGCATCGCGTAATTCGCGCAGGTCGTCCCGTTCATACAAAGAGCCGACCATCGAACCGGCAGACGATTTCACGCCGCCGCTGCCCAGCGCGATAAACACCAAGCCCAACAGCAATCCCATCAAACCCGGCACAATCGCCAATAAAATATGGCCGGTCATCACGACGATACCGGCGATAAACAGGGTACGTTCCGCACCCCAAATGCGGTCGGCCAACCATGCGCCGAGAATAGTGGACAAGTAAACGCTGCCGCCGTATGCGCCAACGATACCGCCGGCCAAAGCCTTATCCATACCCAAACCGCCTTGATTCGCGGCGTAATACAGATAAATCAGCAGGATGCCCTGCATACCGTAGAAGGAAAAGCGTTCCCACAGCTCAATGTGGAATAGGGTGGATAATTGCAAAGGATGGCCGAAGAAAGTTTTCTCGGCAGAAGATGGCTTTTGACCGGACATTATGAGTTCTCCTATATATTAGACAGGCTCAGGCTTCAGACGGCCTGTTATACCTACCAATCATTTTTATGGAAGCCATATATTACCGCCAATCTTTGCATTTGCAAAACATTAAAAAGCATATTTTTACAGAAAGATTAATATTCGCATTTAAAAAAGAACTCAATAGCTACATCACAAGCATATCGCGGCCATCTCCGTCATGCCCTACATATTCAAAAACCTATTAATTTTTAGATTTGCTATATTGTATTTTTCATGCGGCCGAAAACGGATATATTTACGGCGTTTGGCATTCCATTTAGACTGATAAGACTTTAGCTTATTCAAATAGATAAAACCTTTTACCCGCTGGAAATATAAATCATCGGAGTGGATATAGTTACTGCCATATTCAACAACAAACAGGCCGTCTGAAACCTTTCAGACGGCCTGTTTATCTCTTACGGTTTACACACCTTGTTTCAGGCTGGCTTCGATGAAGCCGTCCAAGTCGCCGTCCAATACGGCTTTGGTGTTGCCGACTTCGTAGCCTGTACGCAAGTCTTTGATGCGTGAGGAATCCAAAACGTATGAGCGGATTTGGCTGCCCCAACCCACATCGGACTTGCCTTCTTCCAACGCCTGTTTCTCTTCGTTGCGTTTGCGCATTTCCAATTCGTACAGTTTGGATTTCAACATTTCCATCGCGGCCGCTTTGTTGGCGTGTTGAGAACGGTCGTTTTGACATTGCACCACAATACCGGTCGGCTCGTGGGTAATACGCACGGCGGAGTCGGTTTTGTTAATGTGCTGACCGCCGGCACCGGATGCACGGTAAGTGTCGATACGCAAATCGGCCGGGTTGATTTCGATTTCGATGGAGTCGTCGATTTCGGGGTACACGAACACGGACGAGAACGACGTGTGGCGTTTGTTGTTCGAGTCAAACGGCGAATAGCGAACCAAGCGGTGAACGCCGGTTTCGGTACGCAGCAGGCCGTAGGCGTATTCGCCTTCCACACGGATGGTGGCGCGGTTGATGCCTGCGATTTCGCCGTCGTCTTCTTCAAGGATTTCGATTTTGAAGCCTTTGCGTTCGGCGTAGCGGCTGTACATACGGAACAGCATACCCGCCCAGTCTTCCGCTTCCGTACCGCCTGCGCCTGCGGTGATGTCGATAAAGCAGTTGTTCGGGTCGGCAGGCTGGTTGAACATTCGTTTGAATTCGAGATCGGCCATTTGTTTTTCCAAACCGGCCACGTCTTCCTGCACGGCGGCGAAACCTTCTTCGTCGTTTTCTTCGACGGCCATTTCAATCAGCATGCGGTTGTCTTCGATACCTGTGGCGATGTTGTCGAGGGTCACCACGATGCCTTCGAGGATTTTGCGCTCTTTGCCGATTTCTTGGGCGCGTTTGGGGTCGTTCCAGAGTTCCGGATCTTCGGAGAGGCCGACGACTTCTTCAAGGCGGTCTTTTTTGCCTTGATAGTCCATATAGACGCGGATGTCTTCGCTGCGCTTCTCCAAGTCGTTTAGGGTGTTGTTAAGCTGGTTGATTACTTCGGCTTCCATGATTCTTGTGTTCTTTCAAAATTTTAGGGGCGTATTGTAAGGGATTTGCCTGTTTTTTTCCATGACTGAGCCGTCTGAATAATGTGCAGTTTGGCTTTTCAAACGGCCTCGGTTTTAAATTTTTCCATCCAAAGCCGCCAGTCGTTGTCTGTTGGCGCGTTTACAGTAATCCGACTACCGTCTTCTATGCTTTGAAAACTGAGGCTTCGCGCGTGCAACATCAGGCGTTGCGTGCCGACATGTTTGGCAACGGCATGGTTTTGGCGCAAATCGCCGTAGTTGGTGTCGCCGACGATGGGGTGGAAAATGTGTTTCATATGGCGGCGGAGTTGGTGTTTGCGACCTGTGTGCGGCGTAAGTTCGGCCCACGAATAACGCGAGGTCGGATAACGCAGGGCGGATTGGAACGGCAACTCGGTTTGCGCCAGACAGCGGTAGGTGGTTTGCGCTTCCTGCAATGTGGCTTCGGTCTGCGCTTCGGCGATTTTGTCGGGCATATATTTGAGGGCGTAATCAATCAGGCCGTCTGAAGGCAGATGACCGCGAACAATCGCCCAATAAGTTTTTTCGATGGTTTTGTTTTCAAACTGCTGCATCAATAACCGTGCGGCTTCCGTATCGAGGGCAAACAGCAAGACGCCGGAAGTCGGGCGGTCGAGGCGGTGGACGGGATAGACGTGCTGCCCGATTTGGTCGCGCAGGGTCTGCACGGCAAAACGGGTTTCGTGTTTGTCTAACCAGCTTCGGTGCACCAGCATTCCGGCAGGTTTGTTGACGGCGATGGTGCGGCTGTCGCGGTGGATAATATCGAGCATGGCGGAGCAGTTGAATAAAAGCAGATATTGTAACGGGCTTTTGAAAATGTGGCAGGTACACTTACCACCGAAACCCGACTTTCAGACGGCCTGCCCCTTTCGGGTTACAATACGGCACATAAAAACTCGAAGGAAAAACCGTGAGCCTGCTCAAAAAACTGCCCAAACCCATGCTGCCCGACGAAACCCGCCGCGATATTCAGGCGCGCGAGTCGTATCATGTATTGAAGATTATTTCCGAATTTGTCGAAGCCGGCGAAGAATTGCGCGCCATTCAGCCAGCCGTCAGCATTTACGGCAGCGCGCGTACGCCTGAAGATCATCCCGACTACGCGTTCACATTACGCTTGGCGCGCAAACTGTCGGATGCCGGATTTTCGGTAATTTCCGGCGGCGGGCCGGGCATTATGGAAGCGGCCAACAAAGGCGCGTTTGCAGGCGCAAGTCCGGCGGTGGGGCTGAATATCGTGTTGCCGCACGAGCAAAAAGCCAATCCGTATCAGGATTTGTCGATTAAATTCCAACACTTCTTCCCACGCAAAGTCATGTTCGTCAAACACGCCGTGGCGTATGTCGTCATGCCCGGCGGTTTCGGCACATTGGACGAATTGTTTGAAAGCCTGACCTTGGTACAAACCGGCAAAACGCCCGACCGCCCGATTATCTTAGTGGGCAAAGCATTTTGGGCGGGACTGTTGGACTGGATACGCGAGCAGTTGCTGGGTAGAAACCTGATTTTGGAAGAGGATTTGAACCTGATCCACGTCATCGACGACGAAGACGAAATCATCGAAGAAATCTTCGCCCATTACGAAAACCGCTTGGAAGACTTGTCCGAACACCAAAATGCTTGGTCGCTGGGGCTGTAAAAAACTACGGTTTCAACTGAAAAAGCGGTTATCCCACCTGTCCTTTGCTTCATTAATAAAGGCCGTCTGAAAATGTTTTCAGACGGCCTTTTATCTTCTTTCAAAGCGCTTAATTGTTTTCCCACTCGACATGCTCACTCAAGAAGCCGCCGCTTTGGTGCGCCCAAAGTTTGGCGTACAGACCTTGTTTCGCGAGCAACTCGGTGTGGCTGCCTTCTTCGATGATGCGGCCTTTGTCCAAGACGATGAGACGGTCCATCGCGGCGATGGTGGAGAGGCGGTGGGCGATGGCAATCACGGTTTTGCCTTCCATCATTTTGTCGAGGCTTTCTTGGATGGCGGCTTCGACTTCGGAGTCGAGCGCGCTGGTGGCTTCGTCAAGCAACAGAATCGGCGCGTCTTTGAGCATAACGCGGGCGATGGCGATGCGTTGGCGCTGGCCGCCGGAAAGTTTCACGCCGCGTTCGCCAACGTGTGCATCATAGCCGCGTCGGCCTTTGGCATCGCTTAAGTTAGGAATAAAACCGGTGGCCTCGGCGCGTTCGGCGGCAGAAATCATTTCGGCTTCGGTCGCATCGGGACGGCCGTAGATAATGTTGTCGCGGACGGAGCGGTGCAGCAGGGAGGTATCTTGCGTTACCAAACCGATTTGGGCGCGCAGACTTTCTTGGGTAACGCTGTCCACGTTTTGGCCGTCGATCGAAATCGTGCCGCTTTGCGGTTCGTAAAAACGCAGGAGCAGGTTGACGATGGTGGATTT
Organism: Neisseria sp. P0018.S001; assembly: GCF_051957355.1. Taxonomy (NCBI): domain Bacteria; kingdom Pseudomonadati; phylum Pseudomonadota; class Betaproteobacteria; order Neisseriales; family Neisseriaceae; genus Neisseria; species Neisseria sp. P0018.S001. The sequence continues at coordinate 77,555 of NZ_JBQCWN010000005.1, forward strand.
GCCTGCGCCGCTGCGGCCGATCAAGCCGACTTTTTCGCCGGGTTTGATGTTCAGGTTAAAGCCGTTGAGGAGCGGTTTGCCTGCTTCGTAGGAGAAATCGACGTGTTCAAACTTGATTTCGCCCCGGGTAACTTTCAGCGGCAGGGCTTGCGGTTTGTCGAGGATGGTGTGGGGTTTGGACAGGGTGGCCATGCCGTCGTTGACGGTACCGATGTTTTCAAACAATCGGGCAGACTCCCACATAATGTATTGCGACAAACCGTTCACACGCAATGCCATGGCCGTGGCCGTGGCTACCGCGCCCACGCCGACTTGGCCGTGATACCAAAGCCAAATACCCAAGGCGGTCGTACCGACGGTCAGCGAGCTGTTGACGATAAAGCTGCAGGTGTACAGCAGCGTTGCCAAACGCATTTGGGCATGGACGGTTACCATAAACTCTTCCATCGACTGCTTGGCATAGGCGGCCTCGCGTGCGCCATGGGAGAAGAGTTTGACGGTGGCGATATTGGAATAGGCGTCGGTAATGCGGCCGGTCATCAACGAGCGCGCATCGGCCTGACGCGCGGCGGTTTTGCCGAGTTTGGGAATCAGGAAGCGCATAATCATGGCGAATCCAATCATCCAGCAGATAAACGGCAAAATAAGCCATGCATCAAATGAGGACAGAATTACGCCGGAAGTGATGAAGTACACCAGCACATACACAACCATATCGGCAACGGTCATCACCACATCACGCAGCGCCAGCGCGGTTTGCATGACTTTGGCGGACACGCGGCCGGCAAACTCGTCCTGATAAAAGCCCAGGCTTTGACCCAGCATCAGGCGGTGGAAATTCCAGCGCAGGCGCATGGGGAACACGCCTTGCAGGGTTTGCAGGCGCACACTGGAAGCGAAAAAGGTCCAAACGGCAAAAAATGCCACCATGGCCATCATGCCGATTAATGCATGGCCTTTTTCAACAAAAAGCGTTTGCGGCGTATAAGCGCCGAGCCAGTCGACCACCTTGCCCATAAATTGGAACATCAAGGCTTCCATGATGCCGACGCCGACCGTAAATACGGCCAACACGGCAATCCATTTGCGCACGCCTTCAATGTTGCTCCAAATAAACCGCCACAACCCTTTTTCTGGCGTTTTCGGCGCGGCTTCTGGATAAGGGTCGATGCGGGACTCGAACCATGAGAATATTTTTTTAATCATTGTTTTTGCAAATGTGATAAGACGGTCAGGCCGTCTGAAAAGAGGTGTTCAAATACATTCAAGACTGTATTTTACGGGAAAAATCCAACTGATGACAGCGGATACCGTCAGTCCGACCAAACCAATCTATCAGCTTGGCCATCTAAAAATCCCTTTGCTTTGCCCAAAACAAAGGCCGTCTGAAACTTTTCAGACGGCCTTTACTGGATTTAGGTTGCCCTTAAAAATTACTCTTTACGTTGACGGCCCAAATCGGCAGCGGCAGTAAACAAAACGTCGGTGGAAGAATTCAACGCAGTTTCTGCAGAGTCTTGAATCACGCCGATGATGAAGCCGACGGCAACCACCTGCATGGCCACATCGTTATCGATACCGAACAGGCTGCACGCCAAAGGAATCAGCAGCAACGAGCCGCCGGCCACACCCGATGCACCGCACGCGCTGACGGTAGCCACCAGGCTCAGCAGCAGGGCAGTGGCGAAGTCAACCGTAATGCCTTGCGTGTGCGCCGCAGCCATCGCCAAAACGGTAATGGTGATTGCCGCACCGGCCATATTGATGGTTGCACCCAATGGAATGGAGATGGAGTAAGTGTCTTCGTGCAAACCCAGTTTTTTCGCCAATGCCATGTTCACAGGGATATTGGCGGCGGAAGAACGGGTAAAGAAGGCATAAACGCCACTTTCGCGCAGGCAGGTAAACACCAGCGGGAAAGGGTTGCGGCGGATTTGCGACCACACAATAATCGGGTTGACCACCAAAGCAATAAACAGCATACAGCCGAGTAATACGGCCAACAGCTGCATATAACCGGCAAGCGCTTCAAAACCGGTTTCCGCAATGGTAGAAGACACCAAGCCGAAAATACCCAGCGGCGCAAAACGGATAATCCATTTCACAACGGTCGAAACGGTATCGGCCAAATCGGCCGCCACTTGGCGGGTCGTATCCGAACCGTGATGGCGCAAAGCCGCACCCAATACCAAAGCCCAAGCCAAAATGCCGATATAGTTGGCATTGGCCAGCGCGTTAATCGGGTTGGCCACCAAATTCATCAACAGCGTTTTCAACACCTCGACAATGCCGGAAGGCGGCGCAACGGACACATCGCCGGCCGCACGCAAAATCAGCGTGGTCGGGAATGCCATACTGGCAATAACTGCCACCACAGCCGCGGCAAACGTACCAAAAATATACAAAATCAAAATCGGTTTGATATAGGCCTGATTGCCTTTTTGGTGTTGCGCAATGGCGGCAGTCACCAAAACAAATACCAAAATCGGCGCGATAGCCTTAAGCGCACCGACAAACAGGCTGCCTAGCAGTCCTGCGCTAATACCGACTTGCGGCGAAACTGCACCCACAAGAATACCTAAAACCAAGCCGATGGCGATTTGCGCCACCAGGCTGACGCGATTGAGCGCGTTCAAAATCGGATTGCCACTTGCCATATCCGTTCCTTCACAATTTAAAGATATGTTAAAAAAGTCTTACATTCTAAAATAAAAATCATTTGTCGGCGAGGTTTTCATGCACACCTCACAAAAACAGCATCAAAGTTTAGCATTTAAGCAGTTTCAAATTGAGGATGTTTACTTTTTATTTTAAAGTGCGGTCAAATTTTTAGGTGTTTTTGCAAATCTCCGTCAAAACTTGACCGCTTGTTTTATCTAAACTCAGTCTATTCATCTTCCTTTCCCTATCTGGGGATTTAATAAGCGTTTGAAATAAAAAAGGTGAGCAAAAATGCCCACCTTCTACACTAATATTTTGCGATTAGCCAAATACTTTTTCCAAGTGTGCTTGGTAATCGGTTAAGTACTTTTCTACTTGTGGGTTTTTAATCACATCGTTACATAAGAATGTCGGCAGACGGCTCAACCCGATGAACTCGTTAAGTTTGTGGAAGTGCATATACAAAGCATCCACACCTTTGCCTTCGAAGAAGTCGCCTTCGCAGGTGAAGGCTTCAATCGGCGCATTCCAAGTAAGTGAAAGCATGTATTTTTTGCCTTGCAACAAGCCACCTGTGCCGTAGCCTTCTGTCGGATTGACACGATGACGACCATCGCTGTGGTAAAGTTTGCCGTGTCCAGCGGTTAATACTTCGTCTATGTATTTTTTCACTGTCCAAGGCTCGTGCATCCACCAACCTGGCATCTGCCAAATCACGGCATCCATCCACAAGAATTTTTCAATTTCTGCTTCAACATCATAGCCGGCATCAATCACGGTTTCTTGTACATTGTGTCCAAGTGCGGTCAAAACTTCTTTCGCTTTTTTGTGAAGTGTGTGGTTCAACTCGCCATGTGAATGACCAAACTCTTTTCCACCGTCTAATAATAAAATATTCATTTATTCTCCTTTAGCTAATAATTTACCGATTATGAAGCACTTTAGTAATGCAACAATTTAACCAATCAATAAGCTCCAACTATTAACGTACTACTCAAATTCGAGAGTTTGATAGACGTTAAAAGCGCAATAAAAAAGCATTGAAGTCATTATTTTCAAGGCTTTAAAGTCTTTCATAGGACTTGATAGGTTTATTATCACACAGTTGGCACTTTATGCCCAAAATACGGTCAAACCCGCTCAAACCCTACTTTAAAGTACGCCCATACCGTTGCCTTATCCCTCTGTATCTTGATTTCAGACGGCCTGAAATCTGCGCCATAAGGCCGAATACAAAGGCAACTTCATCAGTCAAAACACAAAACATAAATATTACAATCAGATAGAAACAAACCAAAATCCGCCCTTAAATCGCATTTTGCAACGTTATCGCGCTAAATTTCCGTTTATAACCATAGTCTGAAAGCTTGCAGAAATAATGTTAAAATCCCCAAACTGAAGAATTGTCGCTGTCGAACACACATCATGACCAAACTGACCTACCCTGTTTTATTTGCATCATTGGCGCTCGCCTACGGACACGCGTTGGCAGTAGATACTTCCGTTCCCAAAGCAGAAGACTACGAAGCTGTTCCCGAATCCGAAATGCCCAAGCAGCCCAAAGACGACCAAACAGGCAAACTCAAGCCCAAATTCCCCGTCAAAATCGACACCCAAGACAGCGAAGTCAAAGAAATGCTTGAAGAATACCTGCCGCTGATTACCCAGCAGCAGGAAGAAGAGCTGGATAAAGAGCAGGTCGGCTTCCTCGCCGAAGAGGCACCCGACAACGTCAAAACCATGCTCCGGACCAAAGGCTACTTCAACAGCAACGTCAATATTCAAGACCACGGCGAGAGCTATACCGTCAACGTCACCCCCGGCCCGCGCACCAAAGTCGACAACGTCAGCGTGGCCATCCTCGGCGACGTATTGAATGACGACAACTTGGCCGAGTACTACCAAAATGCGATGGAAAACTGGCAGCAGCCCGTTGGCGAAAACTTCGACCAAGACGGCTGGAGTGCGAGTAAAACCTCCGTACTCAGCGCGGTAACACGCAAAAAATATCCTTTGGCGAAACTCACCACCACCCAAGCCACCATCAATCCCAATACCCAAAAAGCCGACTTGAACGTCATCGTGGAGAGCAACCGCCCCATTTACTTCGGCGATTTCCAAATCACCGGCACACGCCGCTACCCTGAGAGTGTGGTTTCCGGCATGGCGCGTTTCCACCCCGGTTCGCCTTACGACTTGGACAAAATCCTCGACCTACAACAGGCGCTCGAGCAAAACGGCCACTATTCCGGCGCGTCCGTACAAGCCGACTTCGACCAACTGCAGGGCGACCGCGTTCCCGTCAAAATCAACGTGACCGAAGTCAAACGCCACAAACTGGAAACCGGTATCCGCTACGACTCCGAATACGGAATCGGCGGCCGTATCGCCTACGACTATTACAACCTCTTTAACAAAGGTTACATCGGTTCCATCGTTTGGGACATGGACAAATACGAGACCACGCTGGCCGCCGGTATCAGCCAACCGCGCAACAACCGCGGCAACTACTGGACCAGCAACGTTTCCTACAACCGCTCGACCACGCAAAACCTTGAAAAACGCGCCCTGACCAGCGGTATTTGGTATGTCCGCGACCGCAACAATATCGATGCCCGCTTCGGCCTCGAATTCATTACCGAAGACCGCAAAGTCCCCGACACCAGCTACGATTTGGGCCGAAGCCATGCCACCATGCTGACCGCCTCATGGAAACGACAAAGCATCGAAACCGAGCTGCACCCTCAAAACGGCTACTACCTCGACGGCAAAATCGGGGCAACTTTGGGCAAATTCCTCTCCTCCACCCAAATGGCACGCGCCACGGCACGCGCAGGCTATTTCTTCACACCTGAAAACAAAAAAATCGGTACATTCATCGTACGCGGACAAGCAGGCTACGTTTATGCCCGCGAAGGCGAAGAAGTACCGTCCAGCCTGATGTTCCGCACCGGCGGCGCAACTTCCGTACGCGGTTACGAACTCGACAGCATCGGCTTGGCCGGCCCCAACGGCTCCGTCCTGCCGCAACGCGCCTTGGTGGTCGGCAGCCTCGAATATCAATTCCCGGTTACCAAAAGCTTCTCCGGCGCCATCTTCCACGATGTTGGCGATGCGGCAAGCAACTTCAAACACATGACCTTAAAACACGGTACCGGCTTGGGTGTACGCTGGTTCAGCCCGGTTGCACCGTTCTCCTTCGACATTGCCTACGGCCATCACGACAAAAAAATCCGCTGGCACATCAGCTTGGGCACAAGGTTTTAACAAACATACACCATCCATTCTTTCAGACGGCCTCAGCCATTTCAGGCCGTCTGAACAACAGACAAACAGAAAAATATCATGACCGATACTGCAAACACTTCCACGCCGTCTGAACAACAGCCCGCCCCGCCAAAGCGCAAAAAACGCCTGTTGCGCGGCTTTGTCCTGTCCGCCTTGGGCGTATTGACCGTTTCCGCCGGCGCAATCGGCTGGCTGGTCGGTACGGAATCGGGTTTGCGTTTCGGTTTGTACAAGATCCCGTCATGGTTCGGCGTCAAAATCTCTTCGGATACGCTGAAGGGTACGCTGATTGAAGGTTTTGAAGGCGACAAATGGTTGATTGAAACAGAAGGTGCGGATGTCAAAATCAGCAGCTTCCGCTTTGATTGGAAACCGTCCGAGCTGACCCGTCCGTCCTTGCACATTACCGAAGTCGTGGCCGGCGACATCGCCATCGTAACCAAACGCACGCCGCCCAAAGAAGAAGAGCCTTCAAAAGGCCTACCCGACAGCATAGACCTGCCCGTTACCGCCTATCTCGACCGTTTGGAAACCGGCAAAATCAGCGTGGGCAAGCGTTTTGACAAGCAGACCGTCTATCTCGACCATCTGCACGCGGCCTATCATTACGACAAAAAAGAACACCGCCTCCACATCAAAACCGCCGACACGCCTTGGAGCAGCTCGACAGGCGCGGTGGTGGTCGGTTTGAACAAACCCTACGTCCTCAATACCGCCATCTACACCAAAGGTCAGCTTGAGGGCGAAACCATACACGGCACGGTGCGCCTGTGGGGCAGCCTGCAAGACGTGTACACCGATCTGCTGCTCGACGGCGACAACGTTCATTTGTCTGCCAAATCCACCATCCACCCATTCGCCGACAGCCTCAACGAAACCGTCGGCGAAATCCTGATTAAAGGTTCCAACATCAATCCGCAGGCCTTCCTGCCCAGCCTGCCCAAAGCGCGCCTGAATTTCGACGCCACCACCATTCCGTCCTTTACTGACGGCGTTGCGTTGGAAGGCTCGATTGACTTGGAAAACGACCAAGCCGGTTTTGCCGATGAAAACCATATCCCCGTAAAACGCATCCTCGGCGAATTCATCGTCGACGATAAAGGCACGGTCAAAATCGAAGACATCGGTGTCGGCCTGCTCAAAGACGGCAGCATTGATGTATCCGGCTCTATCGACACCGCCCAAGACCAGCTCAAACTCGCACTGGGCATCAACAATACCGGCGCGGACGACTTCGTCCGTCAAAACATCGCAGGCCGTCTGAACGGCAGTATCGACGTCAAAGGCGAAACCTCCTCCCCCGTCGTCAACTGGAATCTCGACAGCGGATTTGCGCGTACAGACGGCATGCTGTTTTTCCAAACCGACAAACAGCTCGGCCAGCGCACGCTCAAGCTCGACAAAGTCCGCCTGGTTCCGCAAAACGGTGGCGAGCTCAACGCCAAAGGCTCGCTCGAACTCTTCAAAGACCGCAAACTGCAGCTGGACATCGTCAGCAAAGCCTTCAACCCTGCGCGCATCGATCCGCAGCTTCCGCAAGGCAGCGTCAACGGCAACATCAACTTGACCGGCATACTGGCGCAAGAAAAATTCGCCGGCAAAATGCAGTTTGCACCGAGTACGCTCAACGGCGTTCCGCTCAGTGGCAAAGCCGACGTCGCCTATGAAAACAAACACCTCTCGCGCGCCCTGACCGACCTGACCCTCGGCAGCAACGTCATCAAAACCAACGGCAGCTTCGGCAAAAAAGGCGACCGCCTCAACCTCAACATTACCGCCCCCGATTTGTCGCGTTTCGGCTTCGGCTTGGGCGGCCTGCTCAACGCGCGCGGCTACATCTCCGGCAGTTTTTCAGACGGCCTCAAAACCCTTGAAGCCGATTTGAACGGAGAAGCGCGCAACTTCAAAGTCGCCGATACCGTCAACATCCGCACCCTCGACTTCAAGCTTAAAGGTTCGCCAGATATCAACCGTCCGTTGAGTGCCGATATTAAAGGCGAACACATCGCCGTCTCCGGCGGCGCGGCCATGATTGACAACGTCAACCTGCTCATCAGCGGCACAGGCTCGCACCACCACATCCGCGGCAACAGCAGCATGGCGGTGGACAACAAACGCTACAAGCTCGACCTCGACGCCACCGGCGGCCTCAACAAAGACCAAACCCAATGGAAAGGCACGGTTGACACGCTCGACATCAACGGCGCGTTCAACCTCAAACTGCAAAACCGCCTCAACCTCGAAGCCGGCAGCGAACGCGTTTCCCTCAGCAGCGCGCGCTGGGCGGCCATGGGCGGCAGCCTCAACCTGCAAAATTTCGTTTGGGACAAGAAAGCCGGCATTACCAGTAAAGGCAGCGCACAAAATCTGCACATTACCGAATTGCACAACTTCTACACTCCGCCTATCGAACACAACCTCGTCTTGGGCGGCGACTGGGATTTGGCGTACAGTCAAAACGCGCGCGGCTTCCTCAATATCAGCCGACAAAGCGGCGACATCATCCTGCCGAGCAAAGACCCGAAAAACAAACAACCTTTGGGACTTTCCGCACTCGCCCTGCGCACCCGTTTCCAAAACGGCCGCATCGACAGCACGCTGGAAGGCAACACCCGCTTCGGCAAAGTTAACGGCACGCTCGGCATCGCCCAACAGTTCGGCAACAACATCAACAACGCTCCCGTCAGCGGCAAAGTCAATATCAACGTTCCCGATTTGGGCTCGCTCAAATCCTTTATGCCGGCTACAGCCCAAGGTATTGCAGGCCGTCTGAACGCGACCGCCACCATCGGCGGCCGACTCGGTTCGCCTACCGTCAACAGCAACCTCGACCTCCAAACCAATTACGGCCGTGCCGACGGTACCGTCAACATCGGTCAGGGTACCAGCTTCGATACCGCCCCTCTGAGCGGCAAACTCAACCTGAACGTTGCCAACCTCGAAGTCTTCCGCAACTTCCTGCCCGTCGGCCAAACCCTCAAAGGCCGTCTGAACGCCGCCGTCAACTTGGCAGGCCGTCTGAACGATCCGCAACTGAGCGGCCTGATTAACGGCGACAACCTCTATTACCGCCATCAAACCCAAGGCCTGATCCTCGACAACGGCGTATTGCGTTCACGCCTGCAGGGGCAAAAATGGGTGATCGACAGCCTCAAATTCCACCGTGGCGGCACGATTGAGCTCAAAGGCGCGGTCAACCTTGCCAACGCCAACCCCGATGTCGACGTGGACATCATCTTCGACAAATACCGCACCCTCTCGCGTCCAAACCGCCGACTGCAGCTCTCCGGCACGGCCAAAGTCCTCTACAATCCGGAAAAAGGCGTATCGCTCAACGGCACGCTCAATACCGACTACGGTATGTTCGGTTCGCAAAAATCCTCCATGCCGACCCTCGACGATGATGTGGTTGTACTGGGCGAAACCCCAAAAGAAGCAACGGCCACCACGCCGATTAATATGAATCTTGTCTTGAATATCAACGACAATGTCCGTTTTGTCGGCTACGGCGCAGACGTTACCATCGGCGGCAAACTGGCCATCACGTCCCGTCCGGGCGAAGCCGTACAAGGCGTCGGTACCGTTCGCGTTGTCAAAGGCCGCTACAAAGCCTACGGCCAAGACCTCGACATCACCAAAGGATCGGTTTCCTTTGTCGGCCCGCTGACCAATCCAAACCTCAACATCCGTGCCGAACGCCGTCTCTCCCCGGTCGGTGCAGGTGTCGAAGTCCTCGGCAGCCTCAACAATCCGCGCGTAACCTTGGTTGCCAAAGAAGCCATGAGTGAAAAAGATAAACTCTCCTGGCTCATCCTCAACCGTGCCAGCAGCGGCAGCGACGGCGACAACGCCACGCTCTCTGCGGCCGCCAGCGCGCTGCTTGCCGGCCAAGTCAACGACCGCATCGGCCTTGTCGATGATTTAGGCTTTACCAGCAAACGCAGCCGCAACGCCCAAACAGGCGAGCTCAACCCTGCCGAACAAGTCCTGACCGTCGGCAAACAGCTCACCAACAACCTCTACGCAGGTTACGAATACGGTATTTCCAGCGCCGAACAATCCGTCAAACTCGTGTACCAACTGACCCGCGCCATCCAAGCCGTTGCCCGCATTGGCACGCGTTCCTCCGGCGGCGAGTTGAAATACACCATCCGCTTTGACAACTGGTTCGGCAAAGACGAACCCGAGCCGGAAGAACAACACTAAAAGCCGTGAAAAAGGCCGTCTGAAATTCATCTTTCAGACGGCCTTTATCTTGTTCTACCGTATATTAGAATCTTCAGCTATGCCTCAAAAACAAAGGTCAACGGCGCAAGTTTAAAAATAAATGCAGCTAAAAAAGTGAACGGCAAACCATGGCTTATTCAAGGTTAGCGATAAATCAAACAGATACAAAAAGGCCGTCTGAAACTGACAGGGGTAGGTTTCAGACGGCCTTTTTTTAATCATCGAAATATCTTGTGCATGGCGTTGCTGATTAATTCGAGCTGTTTCTTATATTCGCGGCAACGGGGGCAGAGCGACAGGTGCACGGCAAGGGCAATGCGGTTAAAAAGACTGAGACGCACTTGGTCTTGCTGTTTGGAAATCAGATCGGTTATTTTGCGACATTTTTTCATGGCATTTTCCTGTCAGGCATGGGAGAACCATTTGATTTGCAGGCACTGGCGCAAGGTTTCGCGCGCGCGGTGCATGATGGTGTGATAGTTGGCATGGCTGATACCGCATTGTTCGCGGATTTCATCGCTTGAAAAACCGAGAATTTCTTTCATGGTAAACACGCGGGCGGTGTTTTCCGGCAGATGGTAGAGGCAGGTCTGTAAAACTTGGTAGAACTCTTTATTGTTCAAACTGGCTTCGGGTGAGTCCCAACCCTGAGGTTGTCCTTCATCCGTCCAATGCCCGTCAGCGGCAAAATGTCCTTCAAAGGCTTCATCCAAGGCTTCCTCGTCGCGCGTGACGAAAACTTGGCGTTGCCGTCCGATTTGGCGCAGGCAGTCGGTAATTTTGTTTTTTAAGATTGCAAACAGCCAGCTGCTCACTTGGGCGTCGCCTTTGAAACCCTCGGCCGCACGGTAGGCGGAAAGCATGGTTTCCTGTACGAGGTCTTCCACCAAGTCGGGGCGGTCGGGCAGCTGGATATGGGCAAAGCGCAGCAGCAACTTGCGGGATTCGGCAAGCTCGGCATCGGTCAGTTCGGGTAGGGCCATAATGTATCAGTATGAAATGAATGATCAATATGCTTCTGATTTTACGCTGATACGGAAAGAGCATGCGATTGAATCTATAAACGATTTCAGTAGTATTTTTGTTTCGCCGAAACCGACTGCGCCCGTTTCAGACGGCCTTGGTTTATGCCGCAACCAAAATGCCCTGTTCCAACCATTCCGTCCATTTTTGCCTTAATGCGTCCTGCCAAGCGTTTTCAGACGGCATGAACTCTGCCAGCATGGTTTGCAGGCCGTTTAGGGAAGTGGGCGTTTCTGCCAGCATTTCCAGCAATAAGGCGTCGAAATCGTCGAGCGTTTGATACATCACGTCGTCTTCCTTATCGCGCCACACCAAAACGGCGGTTTCCGCCTCCTGCAATTCGTCGGTCACGTCATACTGATAACGGCGCACAAAGGCGGCGGGAGAAAGGATGTAGGCCAAATCGTCTGAATCGTCATGGACTGTTTGGCTGTCGGTTTGAGCGGTTTCGGCGAGCAGCTGGGTGTGTTCAAAGTCCATCAATGCCAAGAGGTCGTCTGAAAGCGGCAGGCTTTGGCAATATCGGAGGAACTCGCCGGGGATTTCTTGAAAATAGGGCGTTTGGGCGTGCGCGTCGCGGACGAAACCTTCTTTCAGACGGCCCCATTCTTCGCTGTCAAAGTATTGCAGCGTTTCGGTATAGCAGCGGTCGATAAAGCTGTGAATATTGTTGCGTATCAGGCGGATATAGACGTTCAGGCGCTCTTGCGGCAATCCGTCTGCGGCTTTGCCTTCGCGTATGGCTTGGGCAAAGCGGTGTTGATATTGGGCGGAGGTTTCAGGCTGCACGGCGGTATTCCTTTCCGGCACGCATTTGATAGTCGGCGATTTTAGCAACTTCGGCTTCGAGTTCGGCAAAAGGCGGGAAATTGAAATCGCGTTCCAACAGGGTGGGCGGAATCGTCGGCAGTTTGGCATAGGCCAGTTCGAGCAAATCCCAAACAGTCGGTAAAACCGCCGCGCCATGCGTATCAATCAATAATTCGGGTGTTGCCACATCATGCCCGGCAATATGGATATAGCACACGCGCCCTGCGTCCACATTTTCTAAAAAGGCTTCAGGCGACAACAGGCCGTGATTGACGGCGTTGACGTAAATATTGTTCACATCCAAATGAATACCGCAGTCGGCTTCACGGGCAACGGCATTAAGGAACTCAACCTCGTTCATTTCGGCAAGCGGAGAATGCAGGTAGTAGGAGGTATTTTCTACGGCGATACGGCAGCCCAACCGGTCTTGCACTTCGCGGATACGCCGCGCGGTATGTTTCACCATCTCATCAGTGAAAGGCAGCGGCAACAAATCGTAAAGATGACCGCCGTCGTGGCAGTAGCTCAAATGGTCGGAGAAAAACGTGCAGTCATAACGGCGCATCATTTCTTTGATTCCGTCTATCAAGGCGGTATCCAGCGGGGCTTGTCCGCCCAACGACATGGATAATCCGTGCAATGCCAGCGGCAGCTGTTCCGCCACGCGGTCAAACTGTTTGCGCGCCCTGCCGCCCATTTTCAGCCAGTTTTCGGGGGCGGCTTCGATAAAGCGTATCGGGCTGTCGTCTGAAAGCGAGAGGAAGTCTTCCGCCAAGTCGCGGCGGTAGCCCAAGCCTGCATGTTGAATCATGGTGATGTCCTGTTATGGTGCCGTATGAACGACAAAGTCGCATTTTCGTTTATAAAATGCGACTTTGTTAAAGGTATATTGCAGGATTATTTAGAACCGCATTTACCTTCGCCGCATTTGCCTTCTACTACTTTGGCAGCTTTGGCTTTAGATGCTTTGCCTTTTTTGGCGTGGGTTTTTTCCACGGTTGAACCGCATTTGCCTTCGCCACATTTGCCTTCGCTTGCTTTAGAAACAGCGCTTGCACCGCATGAACCTTCACCGGCTTTAACCGCACCGCAAGAGCCTTGAGCAGATTTCTGAACACCTGCTTTGCTGCTTAACGGTTTATCAGCGGCAACAACGCCGGCAGCCAGAGACAGGGACAGCGCACCGGCCAAAGCAGCAGCTACATTTTTTTTCATTTTAACTTCCTTTTTAAAATACGAGTTTAAATAAATCAAGGGATAATATCGGGCATTTAAAGTCGGCCCGCGACCGTTAATCCTTAAAGAAAATGCTTGATACGACAGCAGCGTTTCTTCAGCAGGGCATCCAAAGACAGACGGCCTGCGCCCTGCAATAGGACAGGAAATAAAACCACCAAATAAATCAGTGCCATTTTATAACCGTTGTCGCACACATTGTACCCTAAGCCGGCATGTACCGCAGACCATGCGACAGCCGTCACGACCATCAATCCCAGCGCGGACAGCCGCGTTGCCAAGCCGACGATGAACAGCGCAGGCAAAACCAGTTCCGCCCACATGGCCAAATTCCAGTTGACAGTATCCGACAACAAATTGAACGGAAAGGGAAATTGACCGTTGATATCTGCAAACCAGTTTTCCCCGTTCCATTTTTCCAGGCCAGACTCAAGAAATTCATACGCGGCAAAAAGCCTGAGTGCCAACAAGCCGAAAGCGGCCTGCCAAGAGGGGTTGGATGAGGTGTTCATTTATTTTCCTAATCGATGTGTGTCGAATGAGATGGAACGAAAAATCAATCGGCACCATCCCATATTTCATGCCTGTTTAGACGAGACAGCTTTAAAAAACTGACAAAACAAATAAAGTTATTTTCTTATTCATTGTTTTATAAAGATTAAAAATTCAAAAAGGCCGTCTGAAACACCATACTTGATTGGGTTTCAGACGGCCTTTAACGATAAAACGCGGTCAATTAATCCACTTGTTTACACAATTCGACAATTTCCGTGCCGTATTTGTCGGTTTTCTCCTCATTCATGCCGTGGATTTCCGCCAACTCCGCCAAATCTTGCGGCCGTCGGGCGGCAATGGCGCGCAGGGTAACTTTGCTGCATATCTGATAGGCTTCGATGCCTTCATGGCGGGCAGTATCAATGTTCCACTGAAGCAGACGGCGCATCAATCGGCGTTTGCGTTTGTCCTCTTCACTCAGGCCGTCTGAAAACGGGCGGCAGATGTTTAAAATGCCCTCGCCGTATTGCTCGATGCGTTTTTCGCCGAGTTTATACACGCCTAAAAGGTCGATGGGTTCGGCAGGCGTATTGGTCAGCAAATCGTCCATGCTTTCGTTGGAGAATACCGTTCCCAGCGTCACTTGATCGGCACTTGCCTGCTGCTCGCGCCAAGTTTCCAAAGCCTGTTTTAAGGCTTGTTCGCGCTCGCCCAAGCTGTGGATAACTTATGCGCTGTCTGTGGAAACCGTAGCGGCTTCAGCCGTTTCGCAAACGTCGAGTATCTCCAAACCGAATTTATTGATTTTAGCCTCGCCCAAGCCGTATATTTGGTGTAAATCTTCCAAACTTCTGGGCATTTTTTCGACAATATCACGCAGGGTTTTGTCGCCGCAAACCACATAGGCCGGCACTTCCTCTGCCCGGGCACGTTGTTGCCGCCATTGGCGCAATGCCTGCCACAAACGCTCTTCGCGCTCGGTACGCAACCAATCGTCTTTCGGTTTTTGGGTGGCCGTTTTTTCGCGGCGCAGGGGACGCAGCATGACTTCGGTTTCGCCCTTAAGGACTTTTTTTGCCGCTTCTGTCAGCTGCAGGGCTTGATGCTGCTCGACATTGACGGTGAGATAGCCCAAGCTGATGCACTGGCGGATGACGCTGCGCCATTCCTTGTCGGTCTGTTCGCTGCCGATGCCGAATGTGGATAACTTGTCATGGCCGTTGCGCAGTATCCAATCGTCGCTTTTGCCGCGTAAAAGGTTGGTGATGTAACCGGCGGCAAAACGTTGTCCGGCGCGGTACACGCAGCTGAGTAATTTTTGCACCAACACCGTGCCGTCAAACCGCACGGGCGGATGCAGGCAGTTGTCGCAATGGCCGCAGGGTTCGGATTCTTCGCCGAAATGTTTGAGCAGCAGCACGCGGCGGCAGGCAGCGGTTTCGCAGACGGAAAGCATGGCATCGAGTTTTTGCATTTCGATTTGCTTTTGCACTTCATCGCTGTTGCCTTCGGCAATACGTTCGCGCAGCAACACCCAATCGTTCAAACCGTAACACAGCCAGCTCACGGCAGGCAGCCCGTCCCGACCGGCGCGCCCCGATTCCTGATAGAAATGTTCGACACTCTGGGGCATATCGAGATGGGCGACAAAGCGCACGTCGGGTTTGTCTATGCCCATACCGAACGCCACGGTCGCCACCACAATAATATTGTCTTCATGCGTAAAGCGGCGCTGGTTTTCCTCGCGCACATCCATGCTCAAACCGGCATGATATGGAATCGCCTCCAAGCCGTTTTCACACAAAAACTGCGCCACATCCTCGACTTTTTTGCGGCTTAGGCAATACACAATACCGCTTTGCCCATGCATCTGCTTGCGGATGAAATCCAGCAATTGTTTTTTGCCATTGTTTTTCTCGATAACCTGATAATAAATATTCGGGCGGTCAAAGCTGGAAATAAATTCGGGCGCATTGTCCAAATGCAGATAATGCTTGATGTCGGCGCGCGTGGCCGCATCGGCGGTAGCGGTCAGGGCGATGCGCGGGACGTTCGGATAGCGTTCGGCAAGCATGCCGAGCTGTTGATATTCGGGGCGGAAATCGTGTCCCCATTGGCTGACGCAATGCGCCTCATCAATGGCAAACAGGCTGACGGTTTGTTGGTCGAGAAAACGTAAAAAGCGGTCGGTAACCAAGCGTTCCGGTGCGACATAAAGCAGTTTCAGACGGCCTTGGGCAAGTTTGTCGGCAATCTCGCGCGCCTCATCTGCCGATGTGCTGCTGTTGACTGCCGCCGCTTCAATCCCGGCCACATGCAGGCTGGCCACTTGGTCGTTCATCAGCGCAATCAGCGGCGATACAACAACCGCCACACCTTCGCGCATCAGCGCCGGAATCTGGTAACACAAAGACTTGCCCCCGCCCGTCGGCATCAGCACCATCAAACTCTCGCCGCCGGCCAAAGCATTGACAATAGCCTCCTGCTTGCCACGAAATTCGGGATAACCGAATACTTCGTGCAAAATCTGTTTGGCGGTCGGCTGAGGCATAATGGTTCCGTAGAATAGGGGAAAGCGTTATTTTAACGTTTTTGCACCCGCGTATGTGCGGAACATTTTTCCGCCGCTTTTTCAGACGGCCTGAAATTCAACTCTATTGAATTTATTTAATTTTAAATAAAGATTTGTTTTATTTTGAATGAAATATATAAAGGCCGTCTGAAACCTGATATTAGGGTTTCAGACGGCCTTTCAAAAATAAAATCTTTAGGCTTTTTTGACGAACTCAGATTTCAAGTTCATCGCGCTGCCATCGATTTTACAACCGATATTGTGGTCGCCCTCTTGCAGGCGGATGCCTTTGACTTTGGTGCCTTGCTTGATGACCATAGAGCTGCCTTTGACTTTCAAATCTTTAATCAAGACAACCGTATCGCCATCTTGCAAGACCGCGCCGTTGGCATCTTTGACTTCCAAGGCATCATCGCTTGCAGCCGCAGCATCAGCCTCGTTCCACTCATGGGCACACTCAGGGCAAACGTATTGAGCACCGTCTTCGTAAGTGTATTCGGAGTGGCATTTCGGGCAGGGAGGTAGGGACATGAGGTTTCCTTATAAATATAATAAAAGAAGCGTAAAACGCAAATAATACAATGTCTAAATTATTGATTCGCCTTGCTGCCGCCTACGCCGTAAACGGCATTCCAAGCCGCGTCCAACATCTGGCCGGCTTGTTGCAGCTTGGCATTTTGCTGCTCTTTCTGAGCCAAGGCCGTCTGAATTTCGCCTTTCAAACGGTCAATATCGGATTGCGCAGCCTGTAAACGGCGCTGCGCGCTTTCCAAATCGCTTTGCAGGGAAATGATTTTGCTGTCGTTGCTGTTTTGCTCATTCAAAGCGGCACGGTAAACCGATTGAACAGACAGCAAACGGTCTTCCGCCTCACCGGCATACGCCGCGGCGGCAGATAGCATCATCAGGGCAAGTAAGGTTTTTTTCATGGGTTTTCCTTTAAAGTTGTTTGATTTGCAAAGTAAAGCGCAGAGCTGATTTTTCAGCCGCCAAGTTTACATAATATGCTTGTTGGTCTTTGTTCTTAATGGCTTATTTTATCCAATCCGGACATTCAGGCTGCCGATAAAAGTTAATTCAATCAACTGTTGTGGCAGGCAGGCGGCTATTATTTTCTCATATTCTCCGCCTTATTCCATTATTTTCTGGTTTTATTAGAAAAGGCCGTCTGAAACATTTCAGACGGCCTTTTATCATTCATGCCTTACGAACGAATCCGTTTCAACACTTCTTCTTTGCCGATTAATGCCAATACGGCATCGACGCTTGGGGTTTTCGCCGTACCGCAGACAGCGAGGCGCAGGGGCATACCGAGTTTGCCCATTTTGATGCCTTCTTCGTCGCAGAAAGGTTTGAAGAGGTCGTGGATGGCTTCGGCTGTCCAGTCTTCCAGCCCTTCGAGGCGTTCGGCAAAGCGCAGCATACGGGCGGCGGCTTCGTCGTCCCAGTGTTTCTGCACGTCTGCTTCGGCAGGCGTTTGTTTGACGTAGAAGTAGAGGCACTCGTCGGCAAGTGTGTTCAGGTCTTGGGCGCGGTCTTTGACCAATGCCAACACATCTTCCAAAGCAGGCTTGCTTGTTTCATGGATGTCGCGCAGGGCGAGGCGCGGTTTCACCATTTCGGCCAGTTTTTCGTTGGCGGTGATTTTGATGTGTTCGCCGTTAATCCAGTAGAGTTTCTTCAAATCCATGCGGCTTGGGGATGGGGAAACGTCTTTCAAATCAAACCATTCGATGAATTGTTCCATCGTGAAGAACTCGTCGTCGCCGTGCGCCCAGCCCAAGCGTGCCAGATAGTTGAGCATAGCTTCGGGCAGGATGCCCATTGCGCCAAAGTCGGTAATGGCAACGGTATCGCCGCTGCGTTTGGAGATTTTTTTGCCTTGTTCGTTAAGAATCATCGGCAGATGGCCGTATTCGGGCAGGGTAGCGCCAATGGCTTTTAAGATGTTGATTTGTTTAGGGGTGTTGTTCACATGGTCGTCGCCGCGGATAACGTGGGTAATGCCCATGTCGTAGTCGTCCACCACGACGCAGAAGTTGTAGGTCGGTGTGCCGTCGGCGCGGGCGATAATCAGGTCGTCGAGCGCTTCGTTGGGAATGGAGATTTCACCTTTGACCAAGTCCGTCCATTTGGTAACGCCGTCCAAAGGCGTTTTGAAGCGGACGACGGGTTGCACGTCGGCAGGGATTTCGGGCAGGGTTTTGCCTTCTTCCGGACGCCAGCGGCGATCGTAAGTCGCCGTGCCTTCTTTTTCGGCTTTCTCGCGCATGGCTTCCAGCTCTTCTTTGCTGCAATAGCAGTAGTAGGCATGGCCTTTTTCTAAAAGTTCGGCAATGACTTCTTTATAGCGGTCGAAACGGCGGGTTTGGTAAACGACGTTGTCGGCGTTGTCGTAGTTCAGGCCGACCCATTTCATGCCGTCAAGGATGATGTTGACGGATTCGGCAGTAGAGCGCGCCAAGTCGGTGTCTTCGATACGCAATAGGAATTCGCCTTTATGATGGCGGGCAAATGCCCATGAGAACAGGGCGGTGCGTACGCCGCCGATGTGCAGGTAGCCGGTGGGGCTGGGGGCGAAACGGGTTTTGACGGTCATGATGGCTCCAAAATCTTTTAAAACGGTTATTTTACTTTTTCGGCGTGGTTTAAACAATGTAAGGCCGTCTGAAAATAATGTCGGCGCAGAAGGACCGTCTGGGAACTTTTCTCCTGAAAACAAGACAAATGATAATCATTTCTTTGAAAGTATCCGCTCATGAACAAACGCGCTTTATTTACCGCCCTTGCCCTCCTGCCCCTTTTTGCCCAAGCCGAAATCAAAACTATCAAAGACGTATTGGGACGCGAAGTCAAAGTCGATGTCCCTGTCAAACGCGCGGTTTTGGCGTTTTACTATCCCGACTATATCGCGGTAACGGGCGCGGACAAATTTAAAAACGTCATCGGTATTTCGCGTGAGTTTTGGGAGAAATTCAATCCCGGCAGCTGGGCGATGTTCAAACAGAAGCTGCCTACGCTGCAAAACATTGCGGACATCGGCAACATCAACACCGGCACGTTTTCACTGGAGAAAACGCTCGCGCTCAAGCCGGACGTATTGATTCTGGCCGACTGGCAGTATAAGGTCGTCGCCACCCACCTGCCGCGCATTGAAGCGGCAGGCATACCCGTCGTCGTGGTCGATTTCAACGCCGAAACCGTCGCGCGGCACACGCGCAGTGCGGAAATTTTCGGCGAACTCAACGGTACGCAGGCGCGCGCCCAAAAAATTGCCGCCGAATACGCCCGAGGCATTGCCGACATCCAAAAACGCGTCGCGCGCGCCAAGCAGTCCAAACCGAAAATCTATATCGAGTTCGGCGACAAAGGCCCGTCCGAATACAGCTACACCTTCGGCAAAGATATGTGGGGCGCGATTGCCGACACAGCAGGCGGCAACAATATCGCCGCGCCTTACGTTAAAAACTGGGGACCGATAAACCCTGAAAAATTCCTGACGGCCAAACCCGACGTCATCGTCATTTCGGGGACGGAAAACGGCCATAAAGACAAGCCTGACATTATGGCGATGGGCATAGGCATCAGCCAGGCCGATGCGCAACGCCGCCTGGCCGGATTTGTCAAACGCAAAGGCTGGGCAGACATTCCTGCCGTCAAAAACAAACGCGTTTACGGCATCTACCACACCGCCTCCCGCTCGCTCACCGATTTGGCCAGCGCGCAATTTATCGCCAAAACCCTGTACCCGCAGCAGTTTGCCGACATAGACCCAAACAAGACCTATCTGGACTTCTACCGCAAATACCTGCCCGTCGTGCCGGACGGTACGTTTTACATCCGATTGAAATAGCGGCTGCAAAAATCATAGGCTCAGGCCGTCTGAATATGTATGCTATACTAATAAGGCTTTATTATGTATAATTATTATTCTTTTTATTTAATATAATTGGACAAGATATGATTGAACAAAACCAAATCGGCCATCAGCAGGCTCCGATTGTAAGCATCAAAGAATGGTTGATAACAAACTTGATTATGATGATTCCGCTGGTCAATATAGTTATGATGCTTGTATGGGCATTCGGCTCAAACACCAATCCAAATAAAGCCAATTATTTCAAGGCTACCTTGATTCTGTTTGCCATCGTAATGGTAATTTATCTGGTACTGGCTGTAGTCTTTTTTGGCAGTGTAGCTGCAAATCAATATCAATAAGCAAGAATACATTTAGGCCGTCTGAAACCTAAAAGGCTTCAGACGGCCTTTTACATGGATTACCGAAAGCTCAACCACCTATCCAATTCCAAACCGCATCGCTCCATTTGCCGATACGGTAGAGAAACAAAGAATAGCTCTCCTGCATCAGGAACTTGGCTTTCTTGCTGCGCTCATCAAAGCGCGTGGTCGGGGTGGCGGAGAACTGCGCATCTGACAAGCCCAAATCGGCGGCCATTTCTTCAGCGCGCGCCAAATGATACGGGTCGCTGACAACGATAATGCTGCCGACTCCGTTGGCGTGCATGATAGGGACGATATTGCGCAGGTTTTCGTAAGTGTTGCGCGACGTGTTTTCAAATAGGATATTGTGCGCCGGTATGCCCTGCTTGAGCGCGTATCGGCGCCCCACTTCGGCTTCGGTCATAAATCCTTTTTTGGGCGTACCGCCGGTGAAAATGATTTTGCCGACCCGATGGCTTTGGTAGAGCGTGATGGCATGGTTGATGCGCTCACGGAACACTGGCGACGGGCGTTTGTCCCACGCCGCCGCACCCAACACCACCGCCGCATCGGCATGAGCGTCCTTCGGCAAGGTTTGCAAACCTGTCCGGTAAATCTGCCATGTGCCGCTCAAAAAAATACCGCACACCAGCAAAACGCTCAAAGCAAGGCCGCGAAACAGGTAATATCGCAGGCCATTGCGGCTTTTAAGCAGGGAAATCATCTTCAGACGGCCTTATCCAACCCCATCAGCCGAGTAGGGCGGCAATGTTTTCCAACGGACGGCCGATGGCTGCGCGCGTAGGCGTTACCAAAACGGGACGCTCGAGCAGGGCAGGGTGTTCGGCAATTGCCTGAAGCAGGGCGGCATTGTCCAAATCGGGATTGTCCAAACCCAATTCTTTGTACAAATCGTCTTTGGTGCGCATCATGCCGCGCACCGATTCGATGCCGAGTTTGGCAAACATATCCTGCAAAGTCGCCAAATCGGGCGCGGTATCCAGATATTTGACCACGTCGGCGGCAACGCCTTTTTCTTCGAGCAAAGCCAGCGCGTCACGTGATTTGCTGCAACGCGGGTTGTGATAAAGTGTGAATTCAGACGGCATGAAAGTCTCCGTATTATTGCAAAATCATTCAATGATGGCGGTTATTATCGTCTGCAACTGATTTTTACTCAAACTTTTTACCTGATATCTTGATACGAATCGGTAGGCATACCCACCAAACCGTTTTACAATAAACACAATTTCGATTGGCAACCTCAAGGATACAACCATGAAAGCCTTAACCGCCCTTCTACTGTCCGCCACCGTTTTTACCGCTGCTCCGGCCTTTGCCGCCGATGAAACGGCAGGTTGGCAGGACAACAAACCGCAAAGCCTGGAATCGCTCAAAGCCCCCGTGCGCGTGGTCAACCTTTGGGCAACCTGGTGCGGCCCCTGCCGTAAAGAAATGCCCGCCATGTCCGCATGGTACAAAGCTCAGAAAAAAGGCAGCGTCGATATGGTCGGCATCGCGCTGGATACCACCGACAACATCGGCAAGTTCCTGAAACAAACGCCGGTTAGCTACCCGATTTGGCGTTACACCGGCGCCAACAGCCGCAACTTCATGAAAGCCCACGGCAACAACGTCGGCGTATTGCCCTTCACAGTTGTCGAAGCGCCGAAATGCGGCTACAAACAAACCATCACCGGCGAAGTCAACGAAAAAAGCCTGACCGCCGCCGTGAATTTGGCCAAAACCAAATGTAAATAAAACAGCAGATAGGGTGCTTAACCTACGCTGATATCGAGGCCGTCTGAAACCCAATCGTTCAGACGGCCTTTATTTCAAACCATATTGCTTTGTGTTGCAAACCGGCAGTGTCTCCGCCAGCAGAACCGGGGTTTCACTATCAAAAAGCAGCCGAAATATTTATAATCTGTGAATAATCCCATTTTTTCAGACGGCATGTTGCCCTATCGATGACGCCGGCCGTCTGAATCCCTATTTTCAGGAAAACCCATGATCCGTTTCGAACAAGTTTCCAAAACCTATCCCGGCGGTTTCGAAGCCCTGAAAAATGTCAGTTTCCAGATTAACAAAGGTGAGATGATTTTTATCGCCGGCCATTCAGGCTCGGGCAAATCCACCATTTTGAAGCTGATTTCAGGCATTACCAAGCCTACTAAAGGCAAGGTTTGGTTCAACAATCAAGACCTCGGCACCTTGAGCGACAATCAGATCGGCTTTATGCGCCAACATATCGGCATTGTCTTCCAAGACCACAAAATCCTCTACGACCGCAATGTCTTGCAAAACGTTATCCTGCCTTTGCGGATTAGCGGCTACCAGCCGCGCAAAGCGGAAGAGCGCGCACGTATTGCGATTGAGAAAGTCGGCTTGAAAGGCCGCGAAAACGATATGCCCATCACTTTGTCCGGCGGCGAACAACAGCGTTTGTGCATCGCGCGCGCAGTGGTTCACCAACCCAGCCTGCTGATTGCCGACGAGCCGTCCGCCAGCCTCGACCGCGCCTATGCGCTGGATATTATGGAATTGTTCAAAACCTTCCATGAAGCAGGCACAACCGTGATTGTTGCGGCGCACGATGAAACGCTGATGGCAGATTACGGCCACCGCGTCTTGCGCCTGCAGAAAGGACGCCTCGCATGAGCATGATTCATTACATCTCGTTACACGTCGAATCGGCGCGCGCCGCGCTCAAAGAGCTTCTGCGCCAACCCATCGGCACGCTGCTGACCCTGCTCATGCTTGCCGTTGCCATGACCTTGCCGCTGTTTATGTATTTGGGCATCCAAAGCGGTCAAAGCGTGTTGGGCAAACTCAACGAGTCGCCGCAGATTACGGTTTATATGGACACCGATGCGGCAGGTTCTGATGCCGATACGGTGAAAAACCTGCTCCAACGCGACAGCCGTATCGATAAAGTCCGCTTTATCAGCAAGCAGGAAGGTTTGGAAGAATTGCAGACCAATCTCGACCAAAACCTCGTTTCCATGCTCGATGGCAACCCGTTGCCCGATGTCTTTATCGTTACACCCGACCCTGCCACTTCTCCGGATCAAATGCAGGCCATCTATAAAGACATTACCAAACTGCCGCGCGTCGAATCGGCAACCATGGATACCGAATGGGTACAGACCCTTTATCGTATTAACGAATTTATCCGCAAGATTTTGTGGTTTCTCTCGCTGACTTTAGGCATGGCCTTTGTCTTGGTGGCACACAACACCATCCGCCTGCAAATCCTCAGCCGTAAGGAAGAGTTGGAAATCACCAAGCTGTTGGGGGCGCCCGCTTCCTTCATCCGCCGTCCTTTCCTTTATCAGGCAATGTGGCAGAGTATTTTCTCCGCCGCCGTCAGCTTGGGCTTGTCGGCTTGGCTGCTGGCCGAAGTACGGCCGCTGGTGGACGCGATTTTCAAACCCTACGGTCTGAACATCGGCTGGCGTTTCTTCACATTTAGCGAAGTGTCGTTGGTATTCGGCTTCGTCATCGCGCTGGGCGTATTTGGCGCATGGCTGGCCACCACGCAACACCTCTTAGGCTTCAAAGCCAAAAAATAAGCCTTAGCAAACAGGCCGTCTGAACCATTCAGACGGCCTGAAATCTTATTCCTTTTGCAACTTAAACAAACCTTGTGAAAATTTAATACTGCCAAATCTAACAGCAAGGGCATAATCCCTTATAATTGATGGTTTATTACCCATCTCATTTCATTTGTGCGGCATAAACCGTGCAGACAAATAACGAAAGACATCCTGTGGACAAACTCAAAATCTCTGCCAACGGCCCCCTCAACGGCGAAATCATCGTATCCGGCGCAAAAAACGCCGCCCTGCCGCTGATGTGTGCCGGTCTGCTGACTTCCGGCACTTTACGCTTGAAAAACGTACCCATGCTCGCCGACGTCAAAACCACCCAAAAACTGCTGCAAGGCATGGGCGCACGCGTTTTGACCGACAACATCTCCGAATTTGAAATCAACGGCGGCACTGTCAACAACACCTGCGCACCTTACGAGCTGGTAAAAACCATGCGTGCATCCATTTTGGTTTTAGGCCCGACCCTCGCCCGCTTCGGCGAAGCCCAAGTCAGCCTGCCCGGCGGTTGCGCCATCGGTTCGCGCCCGGTTGACCAACACCTCAAAGGCCTCGAAACCATGGGTGCGGAAATCACCATCGAACACGGTTACGTCAAAGCCAAAGGCCGTCTGAAAGGCACGCGCGTCACCATGGATGTCGTAACCGTCGGCGGTACCGAAAACCTGCTGATGGCGGCCACGCTTGCCGAAGGCACCACCATCCTCGAAAACTGCGCCATCGAGCCCGAAGTCGTCGATTTGGCCGAATGCCTCGTTAAAATGGGCGCAAAAATCAGCGGCATCGGCACAGCAACCATGACCATCGAAGGCGTAAAAGAGCTGCACGGCTGCGAACACAGCGTCGTTCCCGACCGTATCGAAGCCGGTACCTTCCTCTGCGCCGTCGCCATGACCGGCGGCAAAGTCGTCCTGCGCAATGCCGCACCGAAAACCATGGAAGTTGTGTTAAACAAACTGACCGAAGCCGGCGCCATCATCGAAGCAGGCGACAACTGGATTTCCATCGACATGCAACAACGCCCCAAAGCCGTGGACATCCGCACCGTCGTCCACCCGGGCTTCCCAACCGACATGCAGGCGCAGTTTATGGCCATGAACGCCATTGCCGAGGGCAGCAGCCGCGTGGTGGAAACCATTTTTGAAAACCGCTTCATGCACGTTCCCGAACTCAACCGCATGGGCGCAGACATCACCACCGAAGGCAACACCGCCTACATCAAAGGCGTGGAAAAACTCTCCGGCGCCGTCGTGATGGCAACCGACCTGCGCGCCTCCGCCAGCCTCGTCATGGCCGGCTTGGTCGCAGAAGGCGAAACCATCGTCGAACGCATCTACCACCTCGACCGCGGCTATGAATACATCGAGAAAAAACTTGGCGGCGTAGGCGCAAAAATTGAACGCGTACGTGGTTGATCCCATACGCAGCCGATAAATAAAAGGCCGTCTGAAACACCGGCAATCGGGTTTCAGACGGCCTTTGCGTATTGTTTTGCGGTATAATTCCCAACATCTTTATCCATTGTTTTTCAAAGCACAAACCATGACACGCAAAATCCTTGTCACTTCCGCGCTGCCGTATGCCAACGGCAGCATCCACCTCGGCCACATGGTCGAACACATCCAAACCGACGTTTGGGTACGCTTCCAAAAACTGCGCGGCCACGAATGCTACTACTGCTGCGCCGACGACACCCACGGCACGCCCGTGATGCTTGCCGCGCAAAAACAAGGCATCGCGCCTGAAGACATGATTGCCAAAGTACGCGAAGAGCACCTCGCCGACTTTACCGGTTTCAACATCGGCTACGACAATTATTACAGCACCCATTCTCCTGAAAACAAACAGTTTTCCCAAGACATTTACCGCGCGCTGAAAGCCAACGGCAAAATTGAAAGCCGCGTCATCGAGCAGCTTTTCGACCCCGAAAAACAAATGTTCCTGCCCGACCGCTTCGTTAAAGGTGAATGCCCGAAATGCCACGCCCAAGACCAATACGGCGACAACTGCGAAGTCTGCGGCACGACCTATTCCCCGACCGAACTGATTAATCCGTATTCCGCCGTTTCCGGTGCCAAACCCGAATTGCGCGAATCCGAACACTTCTTCTTCAAACTGGGTGAATGTGCCGACTTCCTCAAAGCATGGACTTCCGGCAACAACCCGCACGACGGCAAGCTCCATCTGCAACCCGAAGCCCTCAACAAAATGAAAGAATGGCTGGGCGAAGGCGAAGAAACCACCCTGTCCGACTGGGATATCTCCCGCGACGCACCGTATTTCGGTTTTGAAATCCCCGACGCGCCGGGCAAATACTTCTACGTCTGGCTGGACGCGCCCGTCGGCTACATGGCGTCGTTTAAAAACCTGTGCGACCGCATCGGCATCGATTTTGACGAATACTTCAAAGCCGACAGCCAAACCGAGATGTACCACTTCATCGGCAAAGACATCCTCTATTTCCACGCCCTGTTCTGGCCTGCCATGCTGCATTTCTCCGGCCACCGCGCCCCGACCGGCGTGTACGCACACGGCTTTTTGACCGTGGACGGACAAAAAATGTCCAAATCGCGCGGCACCTTCATCACCGCCAAATCCTATTTGGAACAAGGCCTGAACCCCGAGTGGATGCGCTACTACATCGCCGCCAAACTCAACAGCAAAATCGAAGACATCGATTTGAACCTGCAAGACTTTATCAGCCGCGTAAACAGCGACCTCGTCGGCAAATACGTCAACATCGCCGCCCGCGCTTCAGGTTTCATCGCCAAACGCTTTGAAGGCCGTCTGAAAGATGTTGCCGACAGCGAATTGCTGGCAAAACTTGTCGCACAAAGCGAAGCCATTGCCGAATGCTACGAAAGCCGCGAATATGCCAAAGCCCTGCGCGACATCATGGCCTTGGCGGACATTGTCAACGAATACGTTGATGCCAACAAACCTTGGGAACTCGCCAAACAAGAAGGCCAAGACGCACGCCTGCACGAAGTATGCAGCGAGCTCATCAACGCCTTTACCATGTTGACCGCCTACCTCGCCCCCGTCTTGCCGAAAGTGGCCGAAAATGCCGCCAAATTCCTGAATTTGGAAGCCATCACTTGGGCAAATACACGCGAAACCTTGGGCGAACACGCCATCAACAAATACGAACACCTCATGCAGCGAGTGGAGCAAAAACAAGTGGACGATTTAATCGAAGCCAACAAACAAAGCATCGCCGCCGCAGCCGCGCCTGCCACCGAAGAGAGCAAATACGAAAAAGTCGCCGAACAGGCCAGCTTTGACGACTTTATGAAAATCGATATGCGCGTCGCCAAAGTCTTAAACTGCGAAGCCGTCGAAGGCAGCACCAAACTTTTGAAATTCGACCTCGATTTCGGTTTTGAAAAACGCATCATCTTCTCCGGCATCGCCGCCTCTTACCCAAATCCTGCCGAATTGAACGGCCGCATGGTCATCGCCGTCGCCAACTTCGCTCCGCGCAAAATGGCAAAATTCGGCGTATCCGAAGGCATGATCCTCTCCGCCGCCATGGCAGAGGGCAAACTGAAGCTCCTCGATGTCGACGCAGGCGCACAGCCCGGGGATAAAGTGGGCTAAGTATCAAATCTTAAGGAGAAACCATGTTAAACCTTTCCGCACCGGTACTTAAAGAAATTGAGTTGCTTAATGATGCAGGCTTATCGGTTGGCGCTATTGTTACAGTGTTGCGTCTGAAGTTTCCGGTAGAGCTCCATGATCGGGAGGACAAACAAATTGAAGAAGCCGTGCTTCTCATGATCAATCCGCCACGAAAAGCACCTTCTCTTTCCCGCTAAGGTAGCGATACCGGTTGAAAGGTAAATTTGGTTATGCTTCAACAAAAGGCCGTCTGAAACTTTCAGACGGCCTTTTTATTTATCCAAACGCTTATTTCCGTTAAAACTTTATTTCAATAATTCATCGGTAACGCGTTGCAGAAATTCGATACGCTCGGGTTTGGCTTCGCCTGATTCGGCAGCGGCTTTGACGGCGCAGCCGGGTTCGGCGCGGTGGGTGCAGTTGTGGAAACGGCACTGGCCGATAAGGTGGCGCAGGTCGGGGAAGTATTGCAATAAATCGGCGGCTTGGAGATGGTGCAGGCCGAATTCTTGCAGACCGGGGGAATCGATGAGTCGGGTTTCTGCGTTTAAATCGTATAGTTGGGCGTGGGTGGTGGTGTGTTTGCCGGAGTCGAGCGCGGTGGAAATGTCGCCGGTTCGGGCGGCTTGGTTGCCGAGTAGGGCGTTGGTCAGGGTGGACTTGCCCATGCCGCTTTGTCCGAGCAGGATGTTGGTTTGCCCTTCTAAAATGGGACGCAGGATGTCGGCGTTTTCCAATGCGTTGGTTTCGACCACGGAGTAGCCGAGGGTTTCGTAGAATTTGAGTTTCTCGCGCCATTGGGCGGTTTCGGGGAGGTCAGCTTTGTTGAGGATAATGACGGCGTCGATACCGGCCGCTTCTGCCGCGAGGAGGGCGCGTTGCAACAGGGCTTCGCTGGGTGAGGGACTGGCGGCGGTTACGATGAGGAGTTGGGTAACGTTGGCGGCAATCAGTTTGGTTTTCCACGCGTCTTGGCGGTAGAGCAGGCTTTCGCGCGGGAGGTAGTCTTCAATCACGACTTGTTCGCCGTTGATGGGGCTGATGCGGACTTGGTCGCCACAGGCGAAATCGACGCGTTTTTTGCGGGTGGTGGCGTCATATGTTTGGCCATCGGGGGTGCGGACAATATAGCGGCGGCCATAGCTGGTAATGATTTGGGCGGTATCGGTCATGATGGGGTTTATTGTTTGGAATGGTGTGATTGTACCGAAAGTCGGCTATGGCCGTCTGAAAACTTGTTTGCACCTTTTAACTTTCTTTGGCTTGGTTTTTTGGTGTTTCTGCCCTATATTTGCAATGTATTTGTTTTCAGGAGATTTTTTTATGGATTTCAGTCAGTTGCTCAATCAGGTTTTGGGTGCGGCTCAAAAAGGCGGCAAAGCAGTGGCGGACAGTCCGCTCAATTCTTTCGGCGGTGGTGCGCTGACGGGTGCTTTGGCATCGATGCTGTTGAAAAAGAAAAATACGAAGAAGCTGGTCAAGGCCGGCTCGGTCGCTGCTTTGGGTTTTCTGGCTTATAAAGGCTATCAAAACTGGAAACAAAACCGCCAGCAGGACGAATTGCCGCAAAGTGCATTCCAACCTGCCGGTCTGATTGGCGAAAACCACAGCCGTGTAATTTTGCAAACGATGATTGCGGCGGCGGCTTCAGACGGCCTGATTGACGATGCGGAACGCGCGGCGATTGAGCGTGAAAGCGGCAGTGATGCGGAAACTGCGGCATGGTTGCAAGCAGAATATGCGCAACCGGCCTCTATCGAGCAAATTGCCGCTTCGGTCGGCAGCGACGAGGCTTTGGCAGCCGAAACTTATCTAGCGGCCCGATTGGTCTGCGCGGACTTGTCGCGCAAGGAAATTGTGTTCCTGAGCCGTTTGTCCCAAGCTTTGAATTTGGACGACCAACTGGTCGAAAGCTTGGAAAAACAGCTCGAATTGGCTTAAGCTTGATTTAAAAGGCCGTCTGAAACTTGATTTCAGACGGCCTTTCGACTTAATTTCAGAGTAAAATAACCCTTTCGACATATTAAAGGCTGTCTGAACATGAATAAACTTTTTTCCACATTCAAAACGTTTTTAGCCGCTTCGTCCGTCTTGGTATTGGCTGCCTGTCCGAGCGGCAACGCACCGCAATCCAAACCTTCTACGCAGGGTCAAAATACGGTTTCGCATCCTGCACCCAAACCGAAAGCCACAGTTGCGCTGGCTTTGGGCGGCGGCGCGTCCAAAGGCTTTGCCCATATTGGGATTATTAAGGTTTTGAAAGAAAACAATATTCCGGTCAAAATTGTTACCGGCACATCCGCAGGCTCGATTGTCGGCAGTATGTACGCTTCGGGAATGTCGCCCGACCGCCTCGAATTGGAAGCGGAAATTTTGGGTAAAACCGATTTGGTGGATTTGACCTTGTCCACCAGCGGCTTCATCAAAGGCGAAAAACTGCAAAACTACATCAACCGCAAAGTCGGCAACCGCCCGATGCAGCAGTTCCCCATCAAGTTTGCCGCCGTTGCGACTGATTTTGAAAGCGGCAAACCGGTGGTGTTCAACGTAGGCAATGCCGGACAGGCCGTCCGCGCTTCTGCGTCGATTCCAAACGTATTCCAGCCTGTCGTCATCGGCAACCGCAAATATGTAGACGGCGGCCTGTCGCAACCCGTACCGGTCAGCGCGGCGAAAAAAATGGGCGCAAACTTCATCATTGCCGTCGATATTTCCGCCCGTCCGGCCAAAAATGTCAGCCAAGGCATGTTCTCCTATCTTGACCAAACCTTCAACGTGATGAGTCAAACTGCGTTGCATCAAGAATTGGGACAAGCCAATGTGGTCATCAAACCGCAGGTTTTGGAGCTGGGTTCGGTTGGCGGCTTCGACCAAAAACAACGCGCCATCCAACTGGGTGAACAGGCCGCACGCGCAGCCCTGCCTGAAATCAAACGCAAACTGGCGGCATATCAGTATTAATCATCCGCCGTTTGAACAGGCCGTCTGAAAGTATGTTTTTCAGACGGCCTTTCTTGTGCAAATCTGCTAAAATCACGCGTTTCCTACAAATCATAAAATCCGAAAAAAATGAATATCTTTTACGAAGAGTCCGGCCAATTCAAAGTTGCCTCCATCGTCCAAAAAAACGACGCCACCTACCAAGTCGATACCCAACACGGCAAACGCACCAAAGTGAAGGCAAACAATGTCTTTGCCGAGTTTGACGGCGATATGGCGGCATTTTTGGAAAACGCGCAGGCACAGGCGGCGGATATCGACACCGATTTATTGTGGGAAGTATGCGGCGAAGAGGAATTTACCGCCGAAGCCATCGCCGAAGAATATTACGGCCATGCGCCGACCAAAACCGAGCTGGCGGCGACTTTGATTGCGCTTTACGCCGCGCCGATGTATTTCTACAAAAAAGCCAAAGGCGTGTTCAAAGCCGCGCCCGAAGAAACCTTAAAACAAGCGCTTGCCGCCATCGAACGCAAAAAACAACAAGACGCGCAAATCGACGCTTGGGCGGAAGCCTTGAAACGCGGCGAGATGCCGTCTGAAATCGCAGCGGATCTGAAAACCATCCTGCACGCGCCCGACAAGCAGTCGCTGACCTACAAAGCCTTTACCAAAGCCGCCGATGCGCTGAAAACCTCCGCCTACGAACTGGCGAAAAAAACAGGCGGCATTACGTCCATTCCCCAATACCTGCAAGACGGGTTTGAAATCAAATATTTCCCCAAAGGAACAGGTTTCCCCGACCTCTCCCTTCCCGAAATGCCCGACCTGCCCAAGGCCGACGTTACCGCCTTTTCCATTGACGACGAATCGACCACCGAAGTGGACGATGCCTTGAGCCTGACCGACTTGGGCAACGGCACGAAGCGCGTCGGTATCCACATCGCCGCACCGTCTCTCGCTGTCGCTCAAGGCGACAAAATGGAAAAAAACATCATGGAACGCTTGAGCACGGTCTATTTCCCCGGTGGCAAAATCACCATGCTGCCCGAAAACTGGATTGCCGCGTTCAGCCTTGATGCGGGCGCGTACCGCCCTGCCGTCAGCATTTATTTCGATGTGGACGGCGAGTTCAACGTCGGCGAGCCGACCTGCAAAATCGAAGCCGTCAACATCGCTGAAAACCTGCGCATTCAGACCATCGAGCCGCATTTCAACGCCGAAACCGGCTTGGACGAAGCCGGCGAAATGATGTTCGCCCACCATCAAGACCTGATTTGGTTCTATCAATTTGCCATCGCCCTGCAAAAAGCGCGCGGCAAATACGAACCCGACCGTGCGCCGCAATACGATTACAGCATCGAATTGGATGAGGAAGGCAACGTATCCGTCGTCCGCCGCGAACGCGGTTCGCCCATCGATACGCTGGTCAGCGAGATGATGATTCTTGCCAACAGCACTTGGGCGCAAATGCTGGACGAAAACGAGCTGCCCGGCCTTTTCCGCGTCCAACCGGCAGGCAAAGTGCGCATGAGCACCAAATCCGAGCCGCACATCGGCATGGGCGTGCAGCATTACGGCTGGTTTACCTCGCCGCTGCGCCGCGCCGCCGACTACATCAACCAAAAGCAGCTGATCAGCCTGATCGACGACACTGCCGAGCCGCTGTATCAAAACAGCGATGCCGAGCTTTTCGCCGCGCTGCGCGACTTTGATGCCGCCTATACAGCCTACGCCGACTTCCAACGCCAAATGGAAGCCTACTGGAGCCTCGTCTATCTGCAACAGCAAGGCACGAGCGAGCTGACGGCCACCATCCTCAAAGAAGACCTCGTCCGCATTGAAGGCCTGCCGCTGGTAACGCGTGCGACCGGTATTCCGTTTGACGCGCTGCCCAAATCGCAGGCATTGTTCAAAATCACTGAATTGGATGCCGAGAAGCAGTTTATCGCGCTCAACTATCAAAAAGCCGTTTTACCGGGCTGATAACGTTATTCCGTTTGAAAAAAGGCCGTCTGAACAAAGAAACAGAAATCTTTGATTTCGTTTTCATCCCAGTTCAGACGGCCTTCATCATCTAAAAATGCTACAATTCCCCTTTTCTGCCCATCATTTCAAACCATGAAAAAAAACGCCCCCCAATCCTTTGAAGAAGCTTTATCCCGCCTCGAAACCCTGACCCAGGCCATGCAAAGCAGCGAAATGCCGCTGGAAGACGCTCTGGCCGCCTATCAGGAAGGCAACGAATTGGTCAGATACTGCCAAACCAAATTGGCGGAAGTCGAGCAGAAACTGCAAGTCTTGGATGCCGGCGAACTGAAGGAGTTGAACCTTGAACCCGGCGAATGAACTCAAAACATGGCAGCAAAAAGCCCAAGCGCAAACCGAATTGCTGCTGGCGCATTTCTTGCCGTCTGAAAGCCAAGTGCCGCACACGCTGCACGAAGCCATGCGTTACGTTACCCTCGGCGGCGGCAAACGGCTGCGCCCGCTCTTGGTGCTTGCCGCGTCCGAATTGGGCGAAGCAAACCAAAATGCCGTCGAGCAGGCGATGGCGGCCATCGAAATGGTGCACGTCTATTCGTTGGTTCATGACGATATGCCGGCGATGGACAACGACAGCCTGCGCCGCGGCAAACCGACCTGCCATGTGCAATACGATGAAGCAACCGCCCTTTTGGTCGGCGATGCGCTGCAAACCCAAGCCTTTGATGTACTGAGCCGTCCGACAGGCCTGCCTGCCGAACGCCAGCTTGCCATGTTGTCCACACTGGCCCAGGCATCCGGCAGCCTCGGCATGGCGGGCGGACAAGCCATCGACCTGGCCAATGTCGGCAAAGCCATGAATCAGGCCGAATTGGAACAGATGCACAACCTCAAAACCGGCGCACTCATCCGCGCGGCCGTGGCCTTAGGCGCACTTTCCTGCCCAGGCTTAACACCGGCGCAAATCCAAACCTTAGACCACTACGCCGCCAAATTGGGCCTGGCTTTCCAAGTGATCGACGATGTATTGGACTGTGAAGCCGATACCGCCACCTTGGGCAAAACCGCCGGCAAAGACTCGGACAACGACAAACCGACCTACGTCAAACTGATGGGCCTGCACGCCGCGCGCACTTACGCAGAAACGCTGATTGCAGAAGCCGTTGCCCTGATCGAACCATTCGGCGACAAAGCCCTGCGCCTGCGCCAACTGGCTGAGTTTGTTACTGCACGGAAAAACTAAACCTGCAAATAAATAAAGGCCGTCTGAAACCTGATTTTGGGTTTCAGACGGCCTTTTTAACAGCCTGTTTGGCTGGTATCAACCGAATGCAGAGTCATTCAAAATACAACTCAAAAACCCCCCGCAAACTGCGTTGACAAGCCTCAGCCTATCTGTTTAATCCAATAGGGCATCTACAAACGCTTTGGCATTAAACGGACGCAAATCGTCGATACCTTCGCCTACGCCGATGTAGCGGACAGGAACAGGGCGGTCAGAGGCAAGGGCGGCAAGGATACCGCCTTTGGCCGTACCGTCGAGCTTGGTGACGATCAGGCCGGTCAGACCCAGCGCTTCGTCAAAGGCTTTCACTTGGTTGACGGCGTTTTGACCGATGTTGGCATCAAGCACGACAATGATTTCATGTGGCGCATCAGGCATGGCTTTTTGCAGCACGCGTTTCACTTTTTTGATTTCTTCCATCAAATGAAGCTGCGTCGGCAGGCGTCCGGCAGTATCGGCCAGCACGATGTCGATCCCGCGCGCTTTGGCGGCTTGGACGGCATCAAAGCAAACGGCTGCGGAATCGCCTGTGGTTTGCGAAATCACGGTCACATTGTTGCGCTCGCCCCAAGCTTGAAGCTGCTCACGCGCAGCGGCACGGAAAGTATCGCCTGCCGCCAGCAATACAGATTTACCCTGCGCTTGGAAGTATTTGGCGAGTTTGCCGATAGACGTGGTTTTGCCTGCGCCGTTGATACCGGCAAGCATAATCACGAAAGGCTCCTTGGTTTCCGGCAAGACCAAAGGCTTCTCCAGAGGCTTAATCAAGTCGTACAGCGCATCTTTCAGCGCACCGCGCAATTCGTTGCCGTCTTTGAGGCCTTTAAGGCTGACACGGTCGCGCACGTCTTTCATCAGGTATTCAGTGGCTTCCATGCCCATATCGCTGGTAATCAGCACGGTTTCCAGCTCTTCGTACAAATCCTCGTCGATTTGTCCGCCGCCGAACACGCCGGCCAACGATTTTGCCATTTTGTCGCGTGATTTGGTCAAGCCTTGTTTCAAACGCGCAGCCCAACTGAGCTTTTGTTCTTCTGCCGGAACAGGGGCTTCAACCGGTGTTTCCGCAACGGCTCCTTGAACTTGCTCGACAGTCTCGCTAACTGCCTCAACAGCTGCTTCTTTTACCGCTTCAGCCTGTTCTGCTGCTTCCTCAGCAACCTCGGCCACTTCAGACGGCATCTCGGAAACGGTTTCTTGAACCTGTTCAACAGCCTCGCTGACGGTTTCAACGGCCGCTTCTTTTGCCACTTCAATGTGTTCTTCTACTTTTTCGACTGTTTCAGACGGCGTTTCGGTCAAAGCTTCCCGTACCTGCCCGACGGTTTCGCTGACAGTTTCAACAGCCGATTCGACAACTGATTCAACATGCCCTTTGACTCTTTCTGCTAAAGATTCGGCATCTTCTTTAATATTTTCAACTACTTGAGCAACTTCAGATTCTACTTTTGCTGCGGTTTCCTGAACTTGAGCCTCCTCAGGAGCCGGAGTTTCCTGTTTTTTCTTGCGACGGAAGAAGCTGAACATTAAATTTTCCTTTTAATTTTAGAAACTTGAAATAGGGAGTATTGTAGCGTATTTTACGTGGCAAGGTCGTCTGAAAATCAAGGTTGTCAGGTTTTGGCATTTCCAACGTCTAATGAAACAAACCATCCATACAGGAAACATAGAGATGAATCCCCGCACATTATTTTCACTTTGCACCAAGTTCAGCTGCCTGCTTGCGCTTGGCGCTTGCTCATCCAAAATAATGGATACCGAAGCCGCAACCGTACCGCAGACATTGTCCTCATTGAAAACCCCTGACAACCGCCCTGCCGGTGTTTTCTTGAAAAAAGACAAACCGACCCTGATTAAATTTTGGGCAAGTTGGTGTCCTTTGTGTTTGTCCGAATTGGGACAAACCGAAAAATGGGCGCAAGATGCAAAATTCGGTTCTGCCAATCTGATTACCGTCGCGTCTCCCGGTTTTCTGCACGAGAAAAAAGACGGCGACTTTCAAAAATGGTATGCCGGTTTGAACTATCCTAAGCTGCCTGTCGTGACCGACAACGGCGGCACCATCGCCCAAAGCCTGAATATCGGCGTTTATCCGTCGTGGGCATTAATCGGCAAAGACGGCGACGTACAGCGCATCGTCAAAGGCAGCATCAATGAAGCGCAGGCATTGGCGTTAATCCGCGACCCGAATGCCGATATAGGCCGTCTGAAAAACTCGTTCTACAAACCCGACACACAGAAAAAGGATTCAGCAATCATGAATACGCGCACCATCTACCTCGCCGGCGGCTGCTTCTGGGGCTTGGAAGCCTATTTCCAACGCATAGACGGCGTGATTGACGCCGTCTCCGGCTATGCTAACGGCAAAACGGAAAACCCGAGCTACGAAGACGTGTCCTACCGCGATACAGGCCATGCCGAAACCGTCAAAGTCACCTACGATGCCGACAAACTCAGCCTAGACAACATCCTGCAATATTTCTTCCGCGTCGTTGACCCGACCAGCCTCAACAAACAGGGTAACGACATCGGCACGCAATACCGCAGCGGCGTGTACTACACCGACCCCGCAGAAAAAGCCGTCATTGCCGCCGCCCTCAAACGCGAGCAGCAAAAATACCAACAGCCCCTCGTCGTCGAAAACGAGCCGCTGAAAAACTTCTACGACGCCGAGGAATACCATCAGGACTACCTGATTAAAAACCCCAACGGCTACTGCCACATCGACATCCGCAAAGCCGACGAACCGCTGCCGGGCAAAACCAAAGCTACCCCGCAAGGCAAAGGCTTTGACGCGGCAACGTATAAAAAACCCAGCACTGCCGAACTCAAACGCCTCCTGACCGAAGAACAATACCAAGTTACCCAAAACAGCGCGACCGAATACGCCTTCAGTCATGAATACGACCACTTGTTCAAACCCGGTATTTATGTGGACATTGTCAGCGGCGAACCCCTGTTCAGCTCTGCCGACAAATTCGATTCCGGCTGCGGCTGGCCGAGCTTTACCCACCCGATTAATGCCGCCGCCGTTACCGAACACGACGATTTCAGCTACAACATGCGCCGTACCGAAGTGCGCAGCCATGCCGCCGACTCGCACTTGGGACACGTCTTCGCCGACGGCCCGAAAGACAAAGGCGGCCTGCGCTATTGCATCAACGGCGCAAGTTTGAAATTCATCCCTTTGGAAGAAATGGACGCTGCCGGCTACGGCGCATTGAAAGACAAAGTGAAATAACGGATTGAATCGAAAAAGGCCGTCTGAAAGAGATTTCAGACGGCCTTTTTAATTTGTCGGATGTAGAGGGTTGGTTTCTTATCTATCAAAAAATTTCAATAACTAAGAAAGTGCACCCTACAAAAGCCTTTTAAATTCGTTTTGCCAACTCTTCAGCTTTACCCACATACAATGCAGGGGTCAGCTCAAGCAATTTGGCTTTGGCTTCTGCCGGAATTTCTAACGACTCGATAAAGAGTTTCAACACTTCAGGCGTAATGCCGTCTTTACCGCGTGTCAGGTCTTTCAGCTTCTCGTAAGGATTGGCTACGCCGTAACGACGCATCACGGTTTGAATCGGCTCGGCCAGCAGCTCCCAAGTAGCGTCCAAATCGGCAGCAAGGACGGCAGGATTCGGCTCAAGCTTGTTCAGACCGCGCAGATGGGCGGCAAAGCCCAATACGGCATAGCCCACGCCTACGCCCATATTGCGCAATACGGTGCTGTCGGTCAGGTCGCGCTGCCAACGGGAAATCGGCAGTTTTTCAGACAAAAAGCCCAATACGGCATTAGCCATACCAAGGTTGCCTTCGGAGTTTTCAAAGTCGATCGGATTGACTTTGTGCGGCATGGTGGAAGAACCGACTTCGCCTGCTTTGACTTTTTGTTTGAAGTAACCCAAAGAAATGTAGCCCCAAACATCGCGGTTGAAGTCGACCAGAATCGTATTGACACGGCTGATGGCTTGGAAGAATTCCGCCATATAGTCGTGCGGCTCGATTTGAATGGTGTAGGGGTTGAAGGTCAGGCCGAGGCTGATTTCAACGAAGTTGCGGCAATGGGTTTCCCAATCTACATCGGGATAAGCGACCATATGGGCATTGTAGTTGCCGACTGCGCCATTGATTTTGCCGAGGAACTCTTGCGCTTGCAGGTTTTTAAACTGACGTTGCAGGCGGTACACAACATTGGCGATTTCTTTACCCAGTGTGCTTGGTGTAGCAGGCTGGCCATGCGTGCGGCTCATCATAGGGACGGCAGCCAACTCATGCGCCATGCCGGTCAGTTTTTCGATGATTTCGGCTAGTTTCGGCAGCAAAACAGTCTCACGCGCTTCTTGCAGCATTAAAGCGTGGGACAGGTTGTTGATGTCTTCGCTGGTGCAGGCAAAGTGGATGAACTCGCTGGCAGCAGCCACTTCAGGCACGCCGGAGAAGCGTTCTTTAAGCCAATACTCGATGGCTTTGACGTCGTGATTGGTGGTCGCCTCAATGGCTTTGACGGCGGCGGCATCTTCAAGCGAGAAGGTTTCGATCACTTTGTCGATTTCGGCAAGCGTAAAATCGCTGAAAGCAGGAACTTCTACAATCTTAGGCTCGGCGGCAAGGGCTTTGAGCCAGTTTAATTCAACTTTGACACGCGCACGCATCAGGCCGTATTCAGAGAAAATTGGACGCAATGCTTCAACGGATTTGGCGTAGCGGCCATCTAATGGGGAAAGTGCAGCGATAGGGTTAATCATGTCGGATCTTCCTATGGGATGAAAACCAAATTGTTTGCAATTATACATGATTTTACACTTCAAGGCCGTCTGAAAAGCAGGTTTCAGACGGCCTTTTCAGCGTATTTTTCATAAAATTCTTTTCAGAGGTTCAACTTTGCAAAATCGATTTACGATATATGCCATCTTCACGGATAATATCGGCTGACTTTTTGTAAATAATGAGGTTTTATGAATATCAAACGTTTTTCCCTAGCTGCAACCGTATTTGCGGCTTTGGTGTTGAGTGCCTGTGAAACAACCACCACGTCGAGCGGCGATGGCAGCTGGACCAATATCGGCACCATCTCTGAAGGCAATATCAAAGTGGCCATTGATAGAAGCAGCATTAAAAGAAATGGCGCACTGGTTACTTTCCGCGATAAAAAAACCGTTTCCAAACTGAAAGAGGAACGTTTCGTCAATACGCCGGCCTATAAAACAGCCATCGGCAGCTGGGAAATTCATTGCTCAAACAAAACCTATCGTTTGGCAGCGCTGCAACTGATGGACGAACACGGCCGGGTGATTTCCAACCAAAGCTATACGCCGACCAGCATCCGCCCAATGAGCGTCATGAGCGGTACGATTACTGAAAAACAATACGAAACTGTGTGCGGACATAAGCTTTAATCCACACTTATTCACAAAGTTATCCACAGTTTAAATATTTAAAAGGCCGTCTGAATGCTTTGAATATCAAGTTTCAGACGGCCTTTTTATGTTTTTATGGAAATTTATCTTCAAATTTATCCACAAATTTTATTTATTCAAAAATAATTTATTACAGCGATTCATTTACGCTCAAAATTTGCTTCATTCTTTGCCAGAACATTTCACAAAATACTGCTTTATACTCTATTTACTGACTTACTATCTGCTTAATCGATCTGTATTTACAGACTTCTATACATTAAACTGGCTCTGCACTCAATACTTTTCAAAAAGGTATTCCAATCTTTTGGAAAAAATTTGCTTCTTCAAATAAATACCTTTCCTTTGATGATACAACCCTTCTTTAACGTAGCCTTGCCCCTGTTTCTCCGTCAATAATCTGGCTAGGCGTTTTCTGCTTACCTATCAATCCGCCTACAACCCAGACTTTCCTACCAAACTGTCTTCTGACTTCCCTTTCCGTTTTGCATGCCCGTTTTCCTGCACGATTGCATGAAGTAGAGACTAAAGGCATTTCCAAAACCTGACACAAACGCCTTGCACCTACATGCGCAGGAACTCTGACAGCCAATTTACTGCGTCCTTTTCCACGCAATGAGGGCAATACTTTTTTGCCGACCGGCAATAAAAAAGTTTTCGGAGCAGGCCATGCTTCATGCAGCATAGTTTGGATATTTTCAGACGGCCTTTGCAGCAAAGGTTGCAACTGTTCCAAGCTATGGCCAATGACAATCATGCCTTTGTGTTGCGGTCGTTTTTTCAGATGAATCAGTTGATTGAGTGCTTTAGGCAAAGTAGGGACACAGCCCAAGCCATAGCAAGACTCGGTAGGATAGGCGACCAAACCGCCTTTTTTAAGATGCGCCTGCAGCCTGCGTTGGGCTGCAGCCGATAAAATTCTGGGAAACATCATCATCATACCAAGGCCGTCTGAAACTGAGATTGTCGGACAATCTGTGTTCAGACGGCCTATTTCTATTCATTATTAACGGTTGATGGCTTTATCGGCAATGTCTTTACGGTATTGCATACCGTCAAAACGGATTGTTTCCAATGCCTCATAAGCCTTGCTTTTAGCTTGTGCAACATCATCGCCCAAACCGACGACACACAATACACGGCCGCCGTTGGTTACAACTTCGCCTTTTTCATTCGTTGCAGTACCGGCATGGAAAACTTTACCAATTTGATTGGCCTTATCCAAGCCAAAGATCACATCGCCTTTTTTCGGAGAATCAGGATAGTTTTGTGCGGCCAACACTACGCCTACCGCAGTCTGCGGATTCCATTCGGCGGTAACACTATCCAGTTTGCCATCGATTGCTGCTTCAACCAAATCCACCAAATTGCTATCCAAACGGCTCATAATCGGCTGGGTTTCAGGGTCGCCGAAACGGCAGTTGAATTCGATGGTATAAGGCGCACCGGTTTTATCAATCATCAAGCCCGCGTATAAAAAGCCGGTAAACTCATGACCTTCTGCTTTCATACCTGCCACGGTCGGCAAAATAATTTCATTCATCGCGCGCTCGTACACATCAGGCGTTACCACCGGAGCAGGGCTGTATGCGCCCATACCGCCGGTATTAGGGCCTTTGTCGTCATCCAACAGGCGTTTATGGTCTTGACTGGTTGCCATCGGCAAAACATGATTGCCGTCCACCATAACGATAAAGCTTGCTTCCTCGCCTTGCAGGAAATCTTCAATCACGACACGCGCGCCTGCATTGCCCATTTTGTTGCCCAACAACATATCGTCAATAGCGGCATGGGCTTCATCCAAAGTCATGGCGACAATCACGCCTTTACCGGCAGCCAAACCATCCGCCTTAATAACAATTGGCGCACCTTTTTGATTGACGTAATCATGTGCCGCATCGGCATTTTCAAAGGTTTGGTATTGCGCGGTTGGAATGTTATATTTTGCCATAAACGCTTTAGCAAAATCCTTTGAGCTCTCCAGCTGGGCCGCGTATTGAGTCGGGCCAAAAATCTTCAATCCGGCAGCACGGAAGTCATTCACCACACCCGCAGCCAAAGGCGCTTCAGGGCCGACTACGGTAAAGGCAATATTTTCATTACGGCAAAAATCAATCAAATCTTGATGTGCCGTCAACGCCACATTCTGCAGTTTAGGCTCAATTGCCGTTCCGGCATTACCAGGTGCAACAAAGACAATTTCTACTTTAGCCGACTGCGCCAATTTCCAAGCCAGTGCGTGTTCACGTCCACCATTACCA
The DNA here is from genome assembly GCF_051957355.1 of Neisseria sp. P0018.S001. Classification (NCBI taxonomy): domain Bacteria; kingdom Pseudomonadati; phylum Pseudomonadota; class Betaproteobacteria; order Neisseriales; family Neisseriaceae; genus Neisseria; species Neisseria sp. P0018.S001. The sequence continues at coordinate 119,206 of NZ_JBQCWN010000005.1, forward strand.
ATAACGAGCAATTTCATACCATCTCCTTGAAGAATAGATGTTGTAAATAAAATTCAATCGATGGAATATTGTTCCATCTTGCATAGCTGTTTCAAATTAAGAATAATATCGCACCAAGACAACCATACTCTAATTTCAAACAACGAAAGGAAAATCATGCAAAAACGTATTGACGAAATTCAAAGCAAATACCGCGAATGGTGCGAATTACTGCCGCAACTGGAAGCAGATATCGCCCGTTGGAAACATGCTGCAAGCCTCATGCAAGACATGGATGACTTCTATACCAACGAATACCAAGCATGCCATCAAGCCATTGAAGAAGGGGCAGATGTTGATTTGCGAACACAGGGCGAATACAGCATTATGAGCGAAGATGCCCTATGGAACGCACTAGGGGAATTTCATCAACTGGCTTGGGAACACCTGCGCTCAAGTGTAAATGCTTTAGACAGATACCAAGGCTAAAACTTCAAAGGCCGTCTGAAACTTTTGATTTCTCAAATATGTTCAGACGACCTTTTATTCAAACGGCTTTTCAGTATCTATTTCAATTTGGCGCGTATTTTTCCAAGCAGCAATACAGGTTTCATAATCGGTCAACGCTATTTTCACTGTTAACTTACAATCCAGCTGCAAATCCTGTTCCACAATATCGGCCTGATATTGTTTGGCAATCCGTATAGCCTCATTCAAAACAGGATATTCACACTTCAACCAAACTGTCTTTTCGACATTCTTTTCAACAACTTCAGCTATCGCCAATGCCTGAGCTGTCGATTCCTTATAAGCATGAATCAGACCGGGAACACCTAATAGCGTACCGCCAAAATAACGTACAACCACAACCAACACATCAGTTACGCCGACAGAATCAATCTGTCCCAGAATAGGGCGGCCTGCGCTTCCAGACGGTTCTCCATCATCGTTTGCACGAAACTGCATTCCATCCACACCCAATCGATAGGCGTAGCACCAATGTCGCGCCTTGTGATGCTCTTCCTTTAATGGGTCGAGATACTTCTTCACATCGGCCAAAGTGCGGATCGGATAGGCGTATGCGATGAAGCGGCTGCCTTTATCTTTAAATTCAGCCTGTGTCAGTGTGGTAATGGTTTTATAGGTCGTAATCATGCCAAAATATTTTCAGACGGCCTTTGTTGTAAAAGGCCGTCTGAACGTTTCACGTGAAACATCAGTTTTTCAGTACTTCAGTCAGTTGAGGCACAACTTCAAACAAATCACCAACCAAGCCGTAATCTGCCACATTGAAAATCGGAGCGTCAGCATCTTTGTTGATGGCAACAATCACTCTACTGTCCTGCATACCGGCAACGTGTTGGATAGCACCGGAAATACCGATAGCGAAGTACAGTTGCGGCGCAACTACTTTACCGGTTTGTCCGACTTGGGCATCGTTTGGCGCATACTCGGCATCCACTGCCGCACGGGAAGCACCAATCGCCGCACCCAAAACATCCGCCAATGGAGTCAACACTTCATTGAATTTTTCAGCACTGCCCAATGCACGGCCACCGGAAACAATCACTTTTGCCTGAGTCAATTCAGGACGGTCAGATTGGGAAAGTTGACGGTTTACGAAACGGCTCAGGTTTTGAGCAGGCGTTGCCTCAACATTGACCACTTCTGCATTACCGCCTTGTCCGGCAACATCAAATGCTGTCGCACGGAAAGTCAGTACCAGTTTTTCAGAATTGGATTGAATGGTTTCAAATGCATTACCAGCATAAATCGGACGGACAAATGTCAAGTTATCCACAACTTCGGTTAAATCCGAAACTTGTGGCACATCCAACAGGGCTGCTACTCGGGGCAGAAGATTTTTACCAAATGCAGTTGCAGTCGCAGCCACATAGCGGTAATCCGCAGCCAGTTTAACAACCAAAGGCGCTAATTCTTCTGCCAAACCTTCAGCATAATAGGGCGCATCAGCTACCAAAACTTTCGCTACGCCTGCAACCTGTTTTGCCTCTTCAACCACCGCAGCAGCATTGCTGCCGGCAACCAATAAATCTACATTACCCAATTTGGCGGCAGCCGTTACCGCATGCAAAGTGGCAGGATTCAAATGTTGGTTATTATGTTCCGCAATAATCAATACGCTCATTTCATACTCCTTAGATCACTTTGGCTTCGTTTTTCAGCTTTTCAACCAACTCGGCAACATCAGCCACTTTCACACCGGCTTGACGTGCTTTAGGCTCGGCAAATTTCACGGTATTCAAACGCGGAGAAATATCCACAGCCAAATCGGCAGGACTTAATTTTTCCAAAGGCTTTTTCTTTGCCGCCATGATATTAGGAAGTTTGACAAAGCGTGGTTCGTTCAAACGCAAATCTGCACTGATGACCGCAGGCAGCTTCAACGCAACAGTCTCCTCACCGCCGTCAATTTCACGAGTTACCAATACCTCTTCGCCTTCAATTTGCACTTTTGATGCAAAAGTACCTTGAGCAGCGTTCAACAACGCAGCCAGCATTTGAGCAACTTGGTTGGCGTCATCGTCAATTGCCTGTTTGCCCAGCAGTAAAATTTGCGGATTTTCTTTATCCGCAACAGCTTTCAGTAATTTTGCAACGATCAAAGGCTCCAACTTCGCATCAGTCTCAACATGAACCGCACGGTCGGCACCCATCGCCAAAGCAGTACGCAACGTCTCTTCACATTTTTTCTCGCCAAGAGAAACAGCAACAATCTCGCTTACTTTTCCGGCTTCTTTCAAACGGACAGCTTCTTCTACCGCGATTTCATCAAACGGGTTCATCGACATTTTGACATTACCGATATCCACATCGGAACCATCGGCTTTCACACGAACTTTGACGTTGTAGTCCACTACGCGCTTTACTGCGACCAGTGCTTTCATTCAATTCTCCTAAAAAGAATGTCCATCAAATCAAACATGCTGATTTTGATACATTCTTTATATAAAATCCAATTCGGTTTTCACCAACATGACAAAACCAAATTTGTATAAATCTTGGCAAATAGAGCGGAATTATATCATTTCTAAAGCATTTACTCAGAAAATAAATCTAACTCTCCAGCAATTATTTACCGTATGCTGCAACACAATCCATTAAGGTTTGGTAAACCTCGTCAACATTGGGAATTTGAGCAATACCGCCTAAATTCTTTGCATAAGCCGAAACTTGAACGCCGGTCTTGGCCGGATCTGTATCTGTATAAATTCCTATAACAGGCTTTTCCAACGCATTGGCAAGATGCAGCAACCCGGTATCTACGCCAACAATACCCTCTGCGTTTTTTAATAAAAATGCGGCCTGTAATAAATTCATCTTGTCGCAGACGAAAGCAAACGGTAAACCGCTTGCAATCTGTTCGGCTCGCATTTTTTCGGTTTTATTTCCCCACGGCAGATATACATTGCATTGTTGCTCTTCATTCAACTTTTTCAATAATGCACGCCAGTTTTCTACCGGCCATAATTTACTGTCGCGACTGGTTGCATGCAAAGCAACATAATAAGGGGATTGCACATTTTTCAGACGGCCTGATTCAGGAACCGACAAACCAAATACCTGCGTCTCAGGCATTGTATAACCAAATACTTGGGCGAATAATTCACGGTTTCGCCAGACCGCATTTTTACCTTTCGGTACGGCAAACGCTTTACTGTATGCAAGGGCAGCCAAACTTTCACGCGCGCTGTGTTTATCCAAACCGTAAATAGGGGATTTCACCATTTTGGCAAAGCATGCGCTTTTAATCAGTCCTTGGCTATCTAAAACAAAATCAAAAGATTCAGCCTGTAAATCCGTTTTCAGACGGCCTATTTCACGCCACGTTTCAGCCTGAAAAAGGTGTTTGCGCCATTGCCGCCATTTCATTACATGAACTTTTTTGACAAAAGGATGCAAGCGGGCAATATCTGCAAACCCTGCCTCACACAGCCAATGGAGCTCTACCTCAGGACATTGTCGCGCCAAATCTTCAACTGCGGGCAACGTATGAATTAAATCGCCCATACTGGACAAGCGGACAAGTAAAATCTTCATATTTTGTAAAATGTTTCACGTGAAACAACAGAATTTAAAATATAATTTACTGATTATTAATGTATTTTTTTATTTCTTCGGCGTTTTCTAAAATAATAGCCCCGGCAGAATGCATTTCCTGCCATGCTGATTCAACCGTTTCAGGAGCAATGCCGCGGCAAGCAGCCTGATTGACGATGACTTTCCAAGCCCCGCCTTTAAGCAACTGTAAAACCGTTGTCTTCACACAATAATCCGTTGCCAAACCGCCAACAATGACCATATCTGCATTTTGACAGCGCAACCATTCGATCAAACCTGTACTGAGCTTTTCTTCAATATCGTGAAAACATGCGCCGTAAGGATGTAACTCAGGATCAACGCCTTTCCAAACGCAATAATCGTATTCTTTGGCTGAAGGCAGGCCATCCAACAACTCATAGCCATATGTTCCAACCATCGCATGCGACACCCAAGTCAAATCCGCATCGGGTAAACCCGTCGGCTTCAACATATCAACAGGATTATCCACAAGCCATTTTGCCGCGGCATGATGCGCATCTTTCGTCATCACGCGTAAATCTGCCAATGCAGCTTGGGCATTGAGTTCATCCGCAATCAGATGACCTTCAGCAACAGGTAATTCTTTCGGGCACAAAGGCGTAAACGTTTTTTGTGCATCTACATCGATAGAAACAATCATGGATTAATGTAACCTATTGATTTTATTTTATATTATTCAAATTGAGCATTTATTGCCCATGTACGGACATTTGGAATAAATGCTTTGTATTATAACAAATTACTACCGTAAAATGTGGGAAAACATCTATGATATGATGACAGTTTGCACAGAATATTTATCCACAAATTATGTCCTATTCGATTACGCCTATTGCAACCGTTCATTCCCCCTACAAACAAAAATTCGGCATTGCCCGCCAACCCGGTTTGGTTCCTGCAGCAGAAATTTGCATTGAACTCACTCCTGAATTTACCGCAGACAGCGTTCGGGGTTTGGAAGATTTCGACTATGTGTGGATAAGTTTTATTTTCCACGGTGTATTAAATGAAGGTTGGGCGCAAATGGTGCGTCCGCCACGGCTCGGAGGCAAACAAAAAATGGGCGTATTTGCCACGCGCAGCCCGCACCGCCCCAATCATCTCGGTTTATCCCTGCTGAAACTCGAACGCATCGAAACAGGCAAACCTGTCCGCATCTATTGCAGCGGAGCAGACCTGTTGGACGGTACTCCGGTAGTGGATATCAAACCCTACATCCCCTTTGTCGAATCCAAACCTGACGCATCATCAGGCTTTGTCAGCGGCAAACCTGAAGAATTGAACGTAGTCTGGGCAGAAAGTACACTTACGGAACATTTATCCACAGAAGAAAAACATCTCATTGAGCAAAGCATCGCCCAAGATCCTCGCCCTGCCTATCAAGATATTCCCGAACGGATTTATATAATGAATATTGCGGATTATGAAGTGCAATTTAGGATAGAAAACAAATGTGCCACAGTGATTAAACTATCCACAATCTGATTGCAAATTGAATCTATCTACAAACAAAAGGCCGTCTGAAATGTTCAGACGGCCTTTTAATTATCCACAGACTGATTGATTCAGCCCGTTATTTTTTAGATTTTGCTGGCAAAAAATTCCAAGGTACGAACCAATTGGCAAGTATAAGACATTTCATTGTCGTACCAAGCAACGGTTTTCACCAATTGTTTGTCGCCAACTGTCATCACGCGGGTTTGAGTCGCATCGAAAAGTGAGCCGTATTCAATACCGATAACGTCGGAAGAAACGATTTGATCTTCAGTGTAGCCTAAAGCATCGTTGGCAGCAGCTTTCATGGCTGCATTGATTTCTTCTTTGGTAACAGGGCGTTCGAGAATAGAAACCAGTTCGGTCAAAGAGCCGGTAGCAACAGGAACACGTTGGGCAGAACCATCAAGTTTGCCATTCAATTCAGGGATAACCAAGCCGATGGCTTTCGCGGCACCGGTGCTGTTCGGTACGATATTCAAGGCAGCAGCACGGGCGCGGCGGAAGTCGCCTTTGCGGTGTGGCGCGTCAAGGGTGTTTTGGTCGCCGGTATAAGCATGGATGGTAGTCATCAAGCCTTCGACGATACCGAATTCTTTTTGCAATACCGCAGCCATAGGAGCCAGGCAGTTAGTCGTACAAGAAGCGGCGGAGATAACAGTTTCGCTACCATCCAAAATATCTTGGTTTACGCCGTATACAACGGTTTTCACATCATTGCCGCCAGGAGCCGAAATCACAACTTTGCGCGCACCGGCACGGATATGGGCTTCCGCTTTGGTTTTATTGGTAAAGAAACCGGTACATTCGAGGACGACGTCCACACCCAGCTCGCCCCAAGGCAATTCTTCAGGATTAGGATTGGCAAATACTTTGATTTCTTTGCCGTTAACAACAATAGCGTCGTCTTTCAATTTGGCAGAGCCTTCAAAGCGGCCTTGAGTACTGTCGTATTTGAAGAGGTGCAACAGCATGTCTGCAGGAGTCAAGTCGTTAACAGCAACGACTTCGATACCTTGGGCTTTTTCAATTTGACGCAATGCCAGACGACCGATACGGCCAAAACCATTAATCGCTACTTTAATACTCATTTTGCTACTCCTAATTAGATGGAATGGGAAAAATTTCTCAGTGAGGCCATTGTATCCTGAAATAAAATTACTTTCTAGGATTTCAGATGATTACTTTTAAGTTGTTTGATTTAAATAAAGAAAACATGAAATTCTTGTTTGTAGGAAAATATCAGGAAAATCGAATCAGACTTAGCTTTTGATATTTTATTTCATAAAAACCATTTTCCAATCTTAAAAGTTTCATAAGTTTATGAAAATCATAAACTTAGTTCTATTTCTCCATATTTTGCCATTTTTGTGTTGATCATTCAGTGTTTTCTTCAAGTCATAGTATTTTAATTCTTAAAATGATGATTTTGATGAAGAACCAAACTATCTGTGGATAACGGAATAAATTTCTTTAAAACCAATTTGATAGTTACTTTTTATCTTTGAGGCAAACCCCAACTGAATACCGGAATAAAAAAGGATAGAATCTTAGTTCTTCTATTTTTCTGTGGATAAAACCCAAATTACCCACTTCAATTTCACATACTATTGTGGATAATTTAAATCTAGAAGTTTCTCTCGCAAAACATCCATATTGGCAAATACTATTAAAAATGATGGCTTGTTTTTTCCTTTTTAACGTATCATTTGCCCATCAGACTTTTTTAAAGGAAGCAATTATGCTGCAACGAACTTTAGCCAAATCAGTAAGCGTTACCGGCGTTGGCCTGCATTCGGGCGAAAGGGTCGCTCTGACTTTGCATCCTGCCGAAGAAAACAGCGGTATTTCGTTCCGCCGTACTGATTTAAGTGGGGAAATGGGCGAAGTAATCAAATTGAATCCTTATTTGATTAACGATACCCGCCTCTCTTCAACCATCGTTACCGATAAAGGCGTGCGCATCGGTACGATTGAACATATTATGTCGGCTCTGTCTGCCTACGGCATCGACAATGCTTTGATTGAATTGAACGCGCCTGAAATTCCGATTATGGACGGCTCCAGCCTACCATTTATTTATCTTTTGCAAGATGCAGGCGTGGTGGATCAAAAAGCCCAAAAACGTTTTTTGAGAATCCTCAAACCCGTTGAAATCAAAGAAACCGGAAAATGGGTGCGCTTTACGCCTTATGACGGCTTTAAAGTGACTTTAACCATCGAATTTGACCATCCCGTATTCAACCGCAGCACACCTACTTTCGAAATTGATTTTGCAGGAAAATCCTATATCGATGAGATTGCCCGCGCCCGTACCTTTGGCTTTATGCACGAAGTGGAAATGATGCGCGCCCACAATCTCGGACTGGGCGGCAATTTGAACAATGCCATCGTAATTGACGACATGGATGTTTTAAATCCGGAAGGTTTGCGCTATCCCGATGAATTTGTCCGCCACAAAATCCTGGATGCAATTGGCGATTTATACATTGTCGGCCATCCGATTATCGGCGCATTTGAAGGTTACAAATCAGGCCATGCCATCAATAATGCGCTGTTGCGTGCCGTTTTGGCAGATGAAACCGCTTACGAATGGGTTGAGTTTGCCGATGACGAAGACTTGCCCACTGCTTTTCACGAGCTACCGGCAGCCTGATAGAAAATAGATAACGCAGTTCAATGCAAAGGCCGTCTGAACCTTTCAGACGGCCTAAATCATGTCATTTTCCACAAGTAATTATCCACATATCCATCCCTTCTATCCTATTGAAAAATAAAAATATTAAAATTTAACGTTATTCTTATACACATCTTATCCATATATTTTCCCAAATTAAAAGGCCGTCTGAACAACTAGGTTTCAGACGGCCTTTTTCATGTCAAACCGACAATATCAATCGCCCATGACCTTGCCTTCACGACGCGGGTCAGCGCCGCCGAGCAAACCGTCTTTGCCGATCACAATGCCTTGTACGCCGGAATTCAAATCGCGGATTTGGACTTTGTAGCCTAATTTTTCCAATGCAGCCGCTTTATCCGCAGCCGCTGTTTTATCCTCGATTTCATACTGGCTGCCGCGATTGAGCATATTCGGCAGTGAAATTGCCGTCTGAATGTCCATGCCCCAGTCGATATGCGCCACCAACGTTTTAGCAACAAAACCGATAATGCGGCTGCCGCCCGGCGAACCGACCGCCATATAAGGTTTTCCGTCTTTCATCACAATGGTCGGCGCCATCGAAGAACGCGGACGTTTTCCACCGGCAACGCTGTTTGCCACCGTTTTACCGTCCTCTCCGACAGGATTGAAGGCAAAATCGGTTAATTCGTTGTTAAGCAGATAACCGTTTGTCATCAACCCCGAACCAAATGCGTTTTCAATCGAAGTCGTCATCGACACGACGTTGCCGTCTTTATCCACAACCACCAAATGACTGGTGGACGGCAGCTCGACCGACATGCCCTGTGCGTATTCCTTGCCGAACTGACCTGCCTGAATAGTTTCCAACGCCTTGTCAGCCTTGTGGATTTCTTCAGCACGCGGTTTCAAATAAGCCTGAGAAATCATGGCGCGAGTCGGAACGTTCACAAACTTGGGATCGCCGACATAATAATCACGGTCGGCAAAAGCAATCCGCGACGCATCGCCTATCCAGCGCCAACTGTGAATATTTTCCGATCCCAACGCCCTCATATCCTGATTTTGTAAGACGCCCAAAATCTCACCCAAAGCAATCGCGCCCGAACTTGGCGCGCCCATGCCGCAAACTTCATATTCACGATACGGCGCGCAAACCGGTTGACGCTCGATAACTTGATAGTTTTTCAAATCCGCCATGCTGATTTTGCCGGGGTTATCCACAGCGCCGGTAACGGCACGGACAATATTCTGTGCCTGCATTCCCTGATAAAACGGCGCACTGCCTTTTTCCGCCAACAGGCGCACAGAACGCGCAAATTCAGGATTTTTCAATACCGTTCCCGAAGCCAAAGGCTTGCCGTCAGGCAGGAAATACGCGGCGGTTTGCGGATAACGTTGCAAGGGTTCCAAATTTTGCTCGATGGATTTCGCCATACGCGGAGAAACAGCAAAACCTTGTTCCGCCAAAGTAATCGGTTTCTCAAACAAACTTGCCCACGGCAATTTGCCATAACGCTTGTGGACATCTTCCAGCAGCTTCGGAATCCCCGGCACACCGACCGAACGGCCGCCGACCACCGCTTTCATAAAGCCCATCGGTTTACCGTTTTCGTCCAAGAAAAGTTCCGGTGTTGCCGCTTTTGGCGCTGTTTCACGGGCATCAAACGTCGTCAGCTTTTTCGCCTTATTGTCCCAATACACCAAAAACGCACCGCCACCCAATCCAGAAGACTGCGGCTCAACCAGTCCCAAAGTTGTCTGCATGGCAATCATCGCATCTATCGCACTGCCGCCGCGCTTCAAAATTTCATAACCAGCTTCAGTTGCCAGCGGATTGGCAGACGCCGCCATATAATGTTTGGCGCGGATTAATTTCTGCTCCGTCAGCCCTGTTCCTTGCTCCGGCGCATGGTTATCCACAGATACAGAGGGCAGGGAAACTTGAGGCTTTTGAACTGGCTGTTGCGCACAAGCGGCCAAAATCAAAACGGATAACAGGTTAATACTAAAGGAAAACTTCATATGCACACCTTATTGAAATATTTTCAGACGGCCTTTTCCCAGCTTAAATAAAAGGAAATATGAAAATAGCTTGAAATAAAAAACCATTTGACTATTTCTCTAGTCAATCAGTTCCGATTGGAGAAGTATAAAACAAGATAAGATTGTGCACAGGCAAAAAGTTACCCACAGAATGAAGCAGCAGGAAATTTTTATCCACATCTGCAAACAAGGTCGACCATACTTTATCCTCATCAAAAAAGATCAGCTAAGTATTTGAAAAATTTTTGTAATTAAAGTTATCAACAAGCTGAGGCAGCACTCAATATCATCTTCTATTTATTATTTAAAATCTAATTTATAGTTTGTTTTCCCAAAGGCAAAGGCCGTCTGAAACGTAAAGGCATCTTTTCAAAAAATTAAAAAGTTAAGGATTGTTAAAAAGTTGTAAATCAGCTAGAGTTACGCTTGATAAATTTAATCAATAATGGAGTTTCACCAAATGAAAGGCGACATTGGCGTTATCGGCCTTGCCGTGATGGGGCAAAACCTGATTCTCAACATGAACGACAATGGTTTTAAAGTTGTCGCATTCAACCGTACGACCAGCAAAGTAGATGATTTTTTAAACGGCGCAGCCAAAAATACCAATATTATCGGCGCATATTCACTGCAAGATCTGGTTGATAAATTAGAAAAACCACGCAAAATCATGATGATGGTGCGCGCTGGTTCTGTTGTTGACGATTTTATCGAGCAACTCGTTCCGCTTTTGGACGAAGGTGACATCATTATTGACGGCGGCAATGCCAACTATCCTGATTCCACCCGCCGTACACACGAGCTGGCCGCAAAAGGCATCCGCTTTATCGGTGCCGGCGTATCCGGCGGCGAAGAAGGCGCACGTCACGGCCCTTCTATCATGCCCGGCGGCAACGAAGCCGCATGGCCTGCCGTTAAGCCGATTTTCCAAGCCATCTCCGCCAAAACGCCTCAAGGCGAGCCTTGCTGCGACTGGGTCGGCCGCGATGGTGCGGGCCACTTCGTCAAAATGGTGCACAACGGCATCGAATACGGCGATATGCAGTTGATTTGCGAAGCGTACCAATTCATGAAAGACGGTTTGGGTCTGTCTTATGACGAAATGCACCAAATCTTCAACGAGTGGAACAAAACCGAACTGGATTCTTATCTGGTCGAAATTACCGCCGCGATTTTGGGTTACCGAGATGAAAACGGCGAACCTTTGGTTGAAAAAATCCTTGATACCGCAGGTCAAAAAGGTACAGGCAAATGGACCGGCATCAATGCCCTCGATTTGGGTATCCCGTTGACCCTGATTTCCGAAGCCGTGTTTGCACGTTGCGTGTCCGCGTTTAAAGACCAACGCATCCAAGTAAACAGCCTGTTTGGCAAAACCATTACCCCGATTGAAGGCGATAAAGCCGCATGGGTAGATGCTTTGCGCCAAGCCCTGTTGGCATCCAAAATCATTTCTTATGCACAAGGCTTTATGCTGATCCGTGAAGCCAGCGAAAACAACGATTGGGCATTGAATTACGGCAACACTGCCCTCTTGTGGCGTGAAGGCTGCATCATCCGCAGCGCGTTCTTGGGCAACATCCGCGACGCATACGAAGCCAATCCTGATTTGGTCTTCTTGGGTTCCGATCCTTATTTCAAAGGCGTATTGGAAACCTGTCTGCCTGCATGGCGTAAAGTGGTGGCCAAAGCGATCGAGTGCGGTATTCCGATGCCTTGCATGGCTTCTGCCATTACCTTCCTTGACGGCTACACCACCGAACGCCTGCCCGCCAACCTGCTGCAAGCCCAACGCGACTACTTCGGCGCGCACACTTACGAGCGTACCGACAAACCGCGCGGCGAGTTCTTCCATACCAACTGGACAGGCAAGGGCGGCGATACCGCTTCAACCACATACGATATTTAATTTGCCTGAGCAAACAAAAGGCCGTCTGAGTATTTCAGACGGCCTTTTTATAGGGTTATCCACAATGAAGAATGAAACGATTTAACCTATTTAATAGATAACTTTATGAAATAAATAAAGATTAATAAAGGCCGTCTGAATATTTCAGACGGCCTTTAAAATTGTTCACAACCTTATCAACAGGTTTTCCATAGATTAAACCAGATTTTGCGGATTGCCGGCTACGAAGCGGTTGATGTTGTCCAAAAGGATGTCAAACAGACGGTTGGCGGCCTCTTGGCTTGCCCATGCAATGTGTGGCGTGACGATGAGGTTGGGTAGTCGGGCTTTCAACAGAGGGTTGCCGTTGCGTGGCGGCTCTTGTGTCAACACGTCAAAACCAGCACCGCCGATTTGGCCGTATTTCAACGCCGCAACCAAAGCGGCTTCATCAACCAAGCCGCCGCGCCCACAGTTGATGAGGATGGCGCCGGGTTTCATTTGCTGCAATTCGGCTTCGCCTATCATGTTGGCCGTTTGCGGCGTAAGCGGGCAATTAAGCGACACTACATCGGCGGAGCGGATGGCTTCGTCAAAGGAAACATAGCCGTCGCGGACGCTTTGGGCATTTTTATGTTCGGCGAACACGACATTCATTTTGAAAGCCTGAGCATAAGTTGCCAGCGTTTTACCGATATTGCCGCGACCGAAAATCGCCAGCGTTTTGCCGTTTAAATCGCGCATCGGTGCGCCGAGGTGACAGAAAAACGGCGAGTTTTCCCACAAGCCTGCCGCAACGTCGCGCTGGTAGGCAGGCAGGTTGCGCATCAGGGTAATCATCATCATAAACGCGTGTTCCGCCACGGATTCATTGCCGTAAGCGCGGATATTGCACACTGCCGTGCCGTTTTGTTTGGCAGCCTCAACGTCCACATTATTGACACCTGTTGCGGTAACGGCAACCAGCTTGAGTTGTGGATTTTCGGCAAATGCTTGAGCGGAAATCACGACTTTGTTGGTAATCACAATGTCCGCACCACGGATGCGCTCCAGCGTTTCGTGCGCTTCGGTTGTGCCGTAGCTGCTCAATGTATGTGGAAAATCAAAATCAAACGGGCGGTTGACGAGGGTATCACGGTCGAGGAAGACAATATGGAGCGGGTTCATAAAATTCCTATCAAAAATAAAATATCGATTTATAAAATCTAAATCAGGATAAGGGATTTAAAATATACGCGTTAGTTGATAATAATTATTATGTAGTGATTAAAACATCAATGTATCAGGAAAACAGCATGATTAAAACCATTACATTTGCTATTTTGCATTTCAGCGTCGCATTTAGTGTCGCCTATATTTTGACCGGCAGTATCGGCGTTTCCAGCGCGGTGGCTTTGGTCGAACCCATCGTTAATACCGTCGTCTTTTATTTTCACGAAAAAGCGTGGAACCGCTACGAGAAAAACAAATCCGACAAGCAAAAATTGTGGGTGCCTCTGCATCAGTGCGGCTAAAGTTTCAGACGGCCTTTTGCTTGATTAAAACTGATTATGCCTTTGCGGTTCGTCCATCGCCATCAAAATGCCAAACCCTAAAATAGAGTAAGACTTTACGAAGGCTTCATGAAGGTAAAAATGCTAAAATACGCTATTCTTGCAAACCCATTCAGACGGCCTCAATGCTCACCGATTTAGAAAAAAACGCCATCCGCGACCATTACCAAAACATCGGCAAAAACCTGCCCGGTTTCCGTCCGCGCGCTTCGCAGCGGGAAATGATTGCGGCAATTGCCAACGCTTTTTCGCGGACGTTGACGCGTGAAGAAGGCGAAGAAGCGCCCAAACGCGAGGGCGAGAGTATTGCCGTGATCGAAGGGCCGACCGGTGTGGGTAAATCGTTGGCCTACCTTTTGGCCGGCGGCATCATGGCGCAAACGCGCGGCAAACGGCTGATTGTCAGCAGTGCGACGGTGGCCTTGCAGGAGCAGTTGGTTGACCGAGATTTGCCGTTTCTGGTCGAAAAAAGCGGTTTGGAGCTGACCTTTGCGCTTGCCAAAGGACGCGGCCGTTATCTTTGCCCCTACAAACTCTATCAACTGACGCAAAACAACGCTCAGCAAAACCTGCTTGGTTTTGAAGCACCGGAAGTGTTGTGGGACAGTAAACCCAAGCCGGAAGAATTAAATCTGCTGCGTGATATTGCCGATGAATTTTCCGCCCGCCGCTTTAATGGCGACCGCGACACTTGGCCGGAAAAAATCGATGACGCGATTTGGCTCAAAGTCACCAACGACCGCCACGGCTGCCTGAAATCCGCCTGTCCTAATCGTCCGGAATGCCCGTTTTATCTGGCGCGCGATGTTTTGGAAACCGTCGATGTCGTCGTTGCCAACCATGACCTTCTGCTTGCTGACATCAGCATGAGCGGCGGCGTGATTCTGCCTGCACCCGAAAACAGTTTCTATTGCATAGACGAAGCGCACCACCTGCCCAAAAAAGCCCTCAGCCGTTTTGCCGCCGAACATTCATGGAATATTGCCGTTTGGACGCTGGAAAAACTGCCGCAGCTGACCGGCAAAATTGCCGCGCTTACCGATAAAGCCGAACTTGCCAACCTCGCCGACGAAGCTGCCACATCCTTGCTCGACAGCCTGCATGAATGGCAGTTTCACTTAGCGGAAGAGCCGTCTTTAAGTCTGGGGTCGTCTGAAAACGACAGGCGGAAACACAACGAACCGACTTGGCTGTGGGAAGACGGCAAAATCCCCGAAGGCCTGGAAACCACAGTTTCCAATACGGCCATTGCTGCGCGCAGCCTGCTCAAACATGTTGTCGGCTTGAACGATGCGCTTTCTGCTGCGCGCCGCGACAAAGAGCAGGACGGCGCGCTCATCGACCGCCTGACCAGCGAGTTCGGCCTTTTTATCGCCCGTATCGAACAAATCAACGCGGTTTGGGATTTGCTCTCCACCGTTCCCATTGAGGGCGAAGAGCCGTTGGCGAAATGGATAACCCGCCGTGCCGACGACAAAAACGACTACATTTTCAATGCCAGCCCCATCAGCAGCGCATCCCACCTTGCCAACAGCCTGTGGCGGCGCGCAGCAGGTGCGGTGTTGACTTCGGCCACCCTGCAATCGCTCGGCAGCTTCAACCTGATTTTGCGCCAAACCGGCCTGCTGTGGCTGCCTGAAACCACCACGCTTGCATTGGAAAGCCCGTTTAATTTCGATACGCAAGGCGAGCTGTATATTCCGCCGGTTCAAGCCAGCCCCAAAGACCCTGATGCGCACACGGCCGCTATTGTCGAATGGTTGCCGAAGCTGGTTTCGCCGGTTGAAGCCATCGGTACGCTGGTGTTGTTTTCCTCGCGCAAGCAAATGCAGGATGTCGCCTTACGACTGCCTGACGAATACTTGCCGCTTCTGCTTGTGCAGGGCGAGTTGCCCAAGGCCGTCCTGTTACAAAGGCACCATCAAGCCATTGCCGAAGGCAAAGCCAGCATTATTTTCGGCCTCGACAGTTTTGCCGAAGGCCTCGACCTGCCCGGTACAGCCTGCGTGCAAGTTATTATTGCCAAGCTGCCGTTTGCGATGCCAGATAATCCCATCGAGAAAACCCAAAACCGTTGGATTGAACAACGCGGCGGCAATCCTTTTATCGAAATTACGGTGCCCGAAGCCAGCATCAAACTGATCCAAGCCGTCGGCCGCCTTATCCGTACCGAACAGGATTACGGCCGCGTGACCATCCTCGACAACCGCGTCAAAACGCAACGTTACGGCCAACAATTATTGGCCTGTCTGCCGCCGTTTAAACGGATAGGGTAGTTTTGGATTGTTCAAAAGGTAAAGGCCGTCTGAAACCAAATGTTCAGACGGCCTTTTATTCTTTTCAAGCTATAAATCTAATTTCATGACGGATACGGTTTCCCCGTTGTGCCAAGTCTGCGTGATTTCTTTCCAGCCGAACTTTTCATACACGGCTTGCACATCCGGCGTATAGAGAAACAGATGCAGCAAACCCAGTTCGCGTGCTTTATCCAGACAAAACGAAACCAGCTGCCTGCCCACGCCCAAGCCGCGAAATTGCGGCAAAACGAACACATCGCCCAGCCAATATTCGTGTTCGGGAAAACACGCCATATCAAACCGCTTTAATGCTGCCGAACCCATCAGCCGCCCTTCATTATCCACAGCCGCAAACGCCAGCGGCAAGTTATCCCCATTGATGCACTGCGCGTAATACGCACGGATTTTGTCCAGAGACGACCACGGCGCAAAATCGTGCCATTCCTCAAACAGCGCGAGGGCTAAAGGCTCGACAAATTCAGGCTTCAGACGGCATATGTTCATATCGGGTCCTTTTGTTGTACCGCATAGGGATTATTTTTACAGTATAGGCCGTCTGAAAGGTTAACACATCTTAAAAAATCAGCGTAAAACACGATAAACTCGCCGCCAGCCCCATTCAAATCACTTATAATTCTGCCCATACCGCACACAAACAAAAGAAGAACATCATGGCCAAGAAATTTCCCATTTTCCCGAAAAATCCCGAGCGTATCTGCTGGGGTTGCGACAAATACTGCAAAGAAGACGATTTGCAATGCGGCAACGGTTGCGAGCGCATTCAGCACCCCATCGAGTTGGACGGCCGCGACTGGTATAAAAAAGGCGACTGGAGCAATTTGTTGAGCAAAGAGCAGCAAATCGAACTTGGACTGAAAGAAGCGCCCAAGCCGGCCAAACCGCATATCAAGCTGCCTTTGAAAAACAAAACGGCTTAAACGATATGCCGTAAACAAACGAAATAAAAAGGCCGTCTGAAACCTGAAAAACAGGGTTTCAGACGGCCTTTTCGTTGTCGGATTATGCCTTCACATAATGCACAAATGCGTATTCGATGCCTTTGGCGGAAACATGGTTTTCCCGAGAGGCTTCTTGCCATGTTTCTGTGGAAAACTCAGGAAAAAACGCATCGCCGTCCACATCCAAACCGACTTCGGTCAAACGTAAATCGGTGGCAATCGGCAGGGCTTGTGCATAAATTTGTGCGCCGCCCATGATGATGACTTCTTCAACCCCCTGACACAAAGCCAGCGCATCTTGCAAAGAAGCTGCCGTTTGCGCGCCTTCGACCTGATAATCTTGGCGGGTGATGACGATATTTTGACGGTTGGGCAGTGGCTTGCGCGGCAGAGATTCCCATGTTTTGCGGCCCATAATGACGGGTTTGCCGGTGGTGTAGGATTTGAAGAAGGCAAAATCCTCGGGCAAATGCCAAGGCATGGTGTTGTTGATGCCGATACAGCGGCGGGCGGCGTAGGCGGCGATAAGGGTGATTTTCGGCATAATGAAATCCGTTTGCAAAATAAAATGATTATAGAGGAAGGGATACTAGATTAACGGAATATCCGTTGTTTTAAAAATGTTTCAATATTTATAAAATTAATATTCAAAATATTAATTTTGACAAAAATCATTTATTGTTCATTTTTTTAGGTATATGATGAATATCATACCAAATAAAAAGGAAAGGAAAAAATGATGCGAACCCTCCGTATTTCTGCTTTGACTGCTTCCCTGTCTTTGATGCTGGCTGCCTGCGGCGGCGCAACAAGCGGCTTGTCGAATGCCGTGACCGAGCCGCTCAATCCGCATCCGAAAGGCGTGTTGTCCGTTGAATTGAACGAATCCGTCCCTGAAAACGGTACGTTGGAGCTGACGGCCAACGGTAAAAAGCAAACTCTGAAAAAAGGCGACAAACTCGATACCGGCTTTTTGAAAACCGATAAAGTATCTTCTTACGACTACGCCCAAAAAATCAAGGTAAACGGCAAAGTCATCACTTTGGAAACGGGCGATTTTCAAGTGTATAAACAAAATTATTCCACTGTTGCCGCGCGTTACGCCAAACAAAAAGCCGATGACGCAGGCAAGCTGCAAAACCTCGATATATACACATTCACCGTCGGCGAAGTCCAAGGCGATGAAACCGCTTACCGCAATTTGCCCAAACAAGGCAGCTATCAGTATTCGGGCATTGCGTTTAACGGCGATGACCGCAGCGGCCGTCTGAAATACACCGTTGATTTCGATAAAAAACAAGGTTACGGCAAAATCAGCAGCATGGCTTCCCACAATAATGTCGATCTGCTTGCCGCAGGTATTGCCAATAACAATGGCAAAGCCGCCATCAGCGGTAAAACCAGTTTGAGTGGTGTCGAAAACGGCCGTTATGATTTGAAACTCTTCGGCCCGCAGGCTGAAGAAATTGCCGGTAAGGCGCAAATCAAAGTTGGCGACTCTACCAAAGAAATCGGTTTGGCCGGTAAGAAAGAATAGGAAATAAGGCCGTCTGAACATTTCAGACGGCCTTATTGTGACAAAAAAAGCAACGGCTCAAACCGTTGCTTTTTTCATGCCAACCTAAATTACAGGCTGCCCAAGATAATGCGCAATACGCGGCGCAACGGTTCGGCAGCGCCCCACAAGAGTTGGTCGCCGACAGTGAACGCGCTGATGTATTCGCCGCCCATCTCCAGTTTGCGGATACGGCCGACAGGAACAGACAGCGTGCCGGTAACTTTGGCAGGAGTCAGCTCGTGAATGCTGGCTTCTTTTTCGTTGGGGATAACTTTCACCCAGTCGTTTGCGCCTGCCAAAATGGCTTCGATTTCAGAAACAGGCAGGTCTTTTTTCAGCTTCAGGGTGAGGGCTTGGCTGTGGCAGCGCATAGAGCCGATGCGTACGCACAAGCCGTCGATTACGGTCGGATTGTCGCTGCGGCCGAGGATTTTGTTGGTTTCTACGCCGCCCTTCCATTCTTCTTTGGACTGGCCGTTGCCCAAGTCCACGTCAATCCACGGAATCAGGCTGCCGGCGAGCGGTACGCCGAAGTTGGCTTTCGGATAGTCTTCGCTGCGCAGGAAATCGGACACTTTGCGGTCGATGTCGAGAATCGCGCTGGAAGGATCGGCAAGCTCGTCTGCCACTTTGGCGTGAATCGCGCCCATGCCGTTGATGAGTTCGCGCATGTTTTTCGCACCCGCGCCGGAAGCGGCTTGATAGGTCATGCTGGTTGCCCATTCGACCAAATCGTTTTGGAACAAACCGCCCAAAGCCATCAACATCAGGGAAACGGTACAGTTGCCGCCGATGTAGTTTTTCACGCCGTTTTTGAGGCCGTTGTCGATGACGTTGCGGTTGACAGGGTCGAGGACGATAATCGCGTCGTCTTTCATGCGCAGGGAAGAAGCCGCGTCAACCCAGTAGCCGTTCCAGCCGCTGTCGCGCAGGGGTTGGAAGACGGATTTGGTGTAATCGCCACCCTGACAAGTAACGATGATGTCCATTTTTGCCAATTCGGCAACATCGTTGGCATCCAACAATGTTTTGGCTGCCTGACCGAAATCAGGGGCAGCGCCGCCGACGTTGGAAGTGGTAAAGAAAAACGCTTCGGGAATGTGGGCGAAGTCGTTTTCTTCTTTCATACGCTGCATCAAAACAGAGCCGACCATACCGCGCCAGCCGACGAAACCTACTTTCATGTGTTACTCCTTACAAAGAAAATCCGGATAAGTTTATAGTGCATTAACAAAAATCGGAACGGCATCGCCTGCCGCTTTGTTCAGACTTTTGTTAACCCACTATAAAAAAGGGGAAAACGAGTGTTTTAACGCCGTCTGCGGAAAATGTAAAGGTTTTTATCAAAAATTTTTAGAATGATGGGAAAATAGGTTAAGATAACAATGAAACTACATTTCATTAATTGCACAGAGGAAGATTAAATGAGCGAAATCAATTTGTCGGATTTGCCTAAAACAGAAATAGTAGATGTCCATATTGCTTCGCCGGGGGCGAGGGTTGCGGCATATTTGTTGAATAATCTGTTTACTTTTTTGATATGGGTACCATTCATTGTGATGGTAGTTTTCACTTTTGATGAAAGCAAAGAATTAGTTTCGGAGTCTTCTCTTTCTAATACTCCTGACTATGCAGTCATAACATTTTTTATTTCTTTGGCTGTCTATTTGGTTTTTGGTATCTTCCAACTGTATTACATGAGCCGAGACGGTCAGTCTTTAGGTAAAAAAATTATGGGCATCCGGGTGTTAAAAAGTGACGGGAGCAATCCGGGTTTTGGTGGTACGGTTTTGATACGCGAAGTGGCTTGGTCATTCATTGTCGGTATTATAGTCATTGCGGTAATGTTGGCAGTAAATGAAACAGGTGGAGATTTGGTTTCTCTGCTTATGACTTTCATCAACTTCATCATGCTCTTCTCCGTCAAACGCAACCGTCGCACGCTCTACGATATGCTGGCCGATACGGTTGTCGTCAAATTGCCGCCGCGCCGATAAATGGCTTTTTTGTGTTAAAATCAGCACTTTCCAACATAGGCCGTCTGAAAAATCGCTTTCAGACGGCCTATCGACACGTTATTGATTCCATGAAAAAACATTTGTACCGCATCACGCTCGTCAGCATTGCCGCGGCCATTCTTGCCGCCTGTCCGAGCAAAAGCATTAAAAATCTTCCTGAAACCGACACCAGCGTTATCAAAGGTCCCGACCGCCCCACTGGTACGCCCGATCCCGTCGGTACGACAGTGAGCGGGGGAGGAGCAAACTACACCGTAGTTTCCTACAACGAATTGCCGCACTGGGACCTCCAACACTTTACCAAAAGCCTGCAGTCTTTCCGTTTAGGCTGTGAAAAACTTAAAAACCGCCAAGGCTGGCAGGACGTTTGTATCCAAGCCATGCAAACACCGGTGCACCATTTCCAAGCCAAGCACTTTTTCGAGCGCTATTTCGCCGCATGGCGCGTCGATAACGGCGGCAATCCTGCCGGCACCATTACCGGCTATTACGAACCGGTCCTGCACGGCGACGACAAATCCACGAGCCAATCCCGTTTCCCTATTTACGGCATTCCGAACGATTTTGTTTCCGTTCCGCTGGCTGCAAACTTGAGGGGCAGCAAAGCCACCGTCCGCATCCGTCAAACCGGCCAAAACAGCGGCGTCATCGACAACAGCGGCACATACACGGCCGACTTGTCCAAATTCCCGATTACAGCACGCAGCACTGCGCTGAAAGGCCGTTTTGAAGGCAGCCGTTTCGTTCCTTACTACACCCGCAGCCAAATCAACGGCGGCGCGCTTAACGGCAAAGCGCCGATTTTGGGTTATGCAGATGATCCGGTAGAACTTTTCTTTATGCACATTCAAGGTTCAGGCCGTCTGAAAACACCGTCCGGCAAATACATCCGCGTTGGATTTGCCGATAAAAACGAGCATCCGTATGTTTCCATCGGCCGCTATATGGCGGATAAAAGCTATCTGCCGCTGGGTCAGACCAGCATGCAGGGCATCAAGGCCTATATGAAGCAAAATCCCGGTCGCCTTGCCGAAGTTTTGGGACAAAACCCAAGCTACGTCTTCTTCCGCGAGCTGACTGGCAGCAGTGATTCTGGCCCGGTGGGCGCATTGGGTACGCCGTTGATGGGCGAATACGCTGGTGCCATCGACCGTCACTACATCACGCTTGGCGCACCACTGTTTGTCGCCACTGCCCACCCGATCACCAAAAAAGCCCTCAACCGCCTGATTATGGCGCAAGACACCGGCAGCGCGATCAAAGGCGCGGTCCGTGTGGATTATTTCTGGGGCTATGGTGACGAAGCAGGCGAAGTGGCCGGCAAAATGAAAACCACAGGCTATGTATGGCAGCTCCTACCCAACGGCATGAAACCGGAATACCGTCCATAAACAGCGGTTTTAAAAAAGGCCGTCTGAAACCAAGATTCAGGTTTCAGACGGCCTTTTTATTTCATAAAAATGCGGCAGGTTTTAAAAACCTGCTGCGGTATGGGGACATACAGCTCGGACGGTAAGCCGGGTTCTGTCGCGGACAGTCATTCCTCTAGGCACATCATTGCTGGTGTGCTCAAGCAACCTACCCGAACGCTCGGCGAGCAGCGTCATCGCGTTCTGTTTGGTCTTGCTCCGAATGGGGTTTAGCCTGCTGCGCTTTGTTACCAAATGCACGGTGCGCTCTTACCGCACCTTTTCACCCTTACCTGTTTTGCCCGAAGGCAATCATCGGCGGTATTGCTTTCTGTTCCACTTTCCGTCGCGTTGCCGCGCCCGGCCGTTAGCCGGCATTCTGCTCTATGGAGCCCGGACTTTCCTCCCCGTATGCCTTACGCGATACGCGGCGACTGTCTGTCCGACCTGTATGAGGTGCGGATTATAACACAGCCGCCATAGGGTTCAGACGGCCTAAATATTTATTTTTTCTTTTTAAATGCTATTTCGGTCAAACCCAATTCCTGTGCTTTTTTGCGGACTGCGGATTCGGGCATTTCGCGTGCCAGGCGGCTGGTGCAGTATTCGGTCATGGTGGTGGCGCAGGCTTTGAAGTTGCCGGTAAAGTCGCTGGCGGCACTTAAAAACGGGATGAGGCGGCCGGCCATGATTTCTTCGGCCGGTGCGTCTGTTTGGGCGGATACGCGTCCGGACTCGACCGCTGAGAAAATTTGTTCGGTAAAGCGTCGGGCGAAGTTTTCTTCTGTTTGGCAGTCTTGGAATGCGGTGTTTTCGTGTTGGCAGACAAGGGTAACTTCGCCTTGCGCTTCTTGCAACGGTTCGGCCAAATCGAGTTTGAGGGTTTGCTTGTCGGTTTGCAGCCAGGCGGTGCGGCCTTGAGTTTTGATGATTTTGCCATAAACGCCGATGGCATCGTTTTGGGGGATGTTTTTCTGTTCGGCAAGTTGTTGGGCCGAGAATAAGGGGGCTTGTTCGGCAAATGCGCCGCCGGTTTCGTGTTTGAAGTAGGCGGCGAGGTCTTGTTTGATGAGGGCTTGGGTCAGCAGTTTTTCGCCTTCGGTCAGGCGGTGTGCGAAGCCGTGTGTTTTGGGGGCGGATGCGGCATCCGTGGTCTTGGTGTCCGGTGTGCAGGCGCTCAGGAGTAAAAGCAGGGGAAGGATATATTTCATGGTTGGTCTCTCAACAGGCCGTCTGAATATATGGTTTCAAACGGTCAGCGTTGTTTATCGATAACGATAAACCCGGCGGGGATAGACGGGATAAGCCGGATTGTTGTGAACGGGTTGGCTGTCTTGGTAAATGACGGTCGTTCCCGGCGGGGCGTTGATGGTCACGGTTTTGTTGACGGTGGTTTGCGAGTGGACGGGCAGGTCCAAGACGGCGGTGCGCCCATACGGAGTCTCGGTATAGACGCACGCGCTTAGAAAGAGGGTGATGCTCAGGACCAATGCCTTCATGTTTCAGACGGCCTTATTTGAGCAGGTTTTTCAAGGCCAGGCGTACGCCTTCGCCGACTTCCGTACCTTTGGGAATGCTTTTGGTGGCGGCTTTGGCTTCGCGTTCGTTGTAGCCGAGGGCAAGCAGGGTGTTGATGATGTCTTGGCTTTCGTCGGCAACGGCATCAGGGGCAAACAGGCCGTCTGAAACGGTATGGGACACGAGTTTGCCGCGCAGTTCCAACACCATGCGTTCGGCGGTTTTCTTGCCGATGCCGGGGGCGGAGGAGAGGCGTTTGACGTCTTCTTCGGCGATGGCTTGCGCCAGCTCGTCGGCATTCATGGCAGACAAAATGCCCAATGCGGTTTTGGCACCGATGCCGCTGACTTTGACCAGTTGGCGGAAGGTGGCACGTTCCTCGGCTGAGGCGAAACCAAACAGTAAATGCGCGTCTTCGCGGACGACAAGCTGGGTGTAGAGTTGGACGGTTTCGCCAACGGGGGGTAGGTTGTAGAAAGTCTGCATGGAAACGTCGGCTTCATAACCGACACCGTTGACGTCGATAACGACCTGCGGCGGATTTTTCTCAATCAATTTACCTGTGAGCCTGCTGATCATGGTGTTCCCCTGTGATTAAAAAAGGCCGTCTGAAACCTTGCAATCGGGTTTCAGACGGCCTTGTATTGTATCAAACTTCAGCGGTAACGCGGACGAAATCAGATGGCGGATGCCAGATTCAGATGACGGGCGCGTTCGCCTGCTTCGGCGGCACGTTCTTGGCTGCTGAACGGACCCATTTTGACAACGTATTCGTAGTTGCGTTTTTCAAGCATGATTTTGCTGTCTGACGGCAGGCTTTGTGCGGCTTGGTTCAAATAAGCCTGTGCTTCGCGTTGGGTACCGAAGGATTTCAAATCAACAAAAAATTCTTTGTTGTTTGGGGAAATAATGGTTTGAGCGGCGGTTTGGCCGGGGATGATTTGCTCAACTTTGACATTGGCCGTGCCTTGGTTGATGAAACCCAATTGTTGGGCGGCAGCTTTGGAAACATCGATGACGCGGTTGCCGTGGAAAGGGCCGCGGTCGTTGACACGGACGATGACGCTTTTGCCGTTTTGCATATTGGTCACGCGTGCGTAGCTGGGAATAGGGAGGGTTTTGTGGGCGGCGGAGAGGGCGTTCATATTGTAACGCTCGCCGCTGGAAGTTTTACGGCCGTGGAACTGGTTGCCGTACCATGAGGCTTTGCCGGTTTGGCTGAAAGAGGAAACTTTGGTCAGCGGCGTGTAGCGTTTGCCGGCAACTTTGTAACTGCGGTTGGCAGAAGGATGCAGTTTTTCGACTCGGACCACGCTGTCGGCGACGGCGGCATTGATGGAAAGGACGCCGATGGTGGCGGCGGCTAAGGAAAGGAGGGTTTTTTTGGTAAAAGTCAAAACGGGTTCCGTTCTTGAGTTGATAACGCAGCGGTTTCAGACGGCCTGTTATACGCCGCCTGCGAAACCGTTTTGTCGCCATGCTTCAAACAGAATAACGGCGACGGTATTGGAAAGATTCATGCTCCTGCTGCCGGGCATCATCGGCAGGCGGATTTTTTGTCCGGCTGGCAGGCTGTCGAGAACTTCGGCAGGAAGGCCGCGCGTTTCGGGACCAAACAGCAACACGTCGCCTTCGCGGAAGGAAACTTCGTCGGGGCGGGTAGAGCCTTTGGTGGTCAGCGCGAAAATACGGCGGCCTTCAAGAGCCTTGAGGCAATCATCGAAATTCTCATGTACCGTCAGTTTGGCAAACTCGTGATAATCCAAACCCGCGCGTTTCATTTTGGACGAATCCAGCGGAAACCCAAGCGGCTTGACCAAGTGCAAATCGGCACCGGTATTGGCGCACAGGCGGATGATATTGCCCGTATTGGGCGGGATTTCGGGTTGGTACAAAACTATGGTAAACATATAAATCAATCACTTATAGAGTGGCATAATGCCGAAATGTTCCATGGGTGTCAAAAATTTTAGCTAT
Organism: Neisseria sp. P0018.S001; assembly: GCF_051957355.1. NCBI lineage: Bacteria > Pseudomonadati > Pseudomonadota > Betaproteobacteria > Neisseriales > Neisseriaceae > Neisseria > Neisseria sp. P0018.S001. The sequence continues at coordinate 144,644 of NZ_JBQCWN010000005.1, forward strand.
TTTTTCATTGGCGGCCGCGCCAAGCTCCAGCAAAAAATCTTACCTGCGCCTGATTTTTTCAGCGTTTTCGCCAATTCGTTTAAAGTCGAGCCGGTGGTGAAGACATCATCAATTAACAGAATATTACATGCTGTTGATAATTCTGTTTTGATTTTAAATGCATTCTTGATATTTCGCAGACGTTCGTTGCTTTTCAGCGTACTTTGCGGCTCGCCATGCCGTCTGAAAACCGCGTGGCGCGGCAGCAGCGTCCAGCCGTAGCGTTTTGCCAAAATATCCGTCAACGCCTCGCTTTGGTTGAATCCGCGCTTGAGCCGCCGCTCTTTGCTCAAAGGCATGGGCAGGACAAAATCAAAGTGTTCCGTCGCCAGCCAGTCCGGTGCGTTTTGGCACATTAAATCCGCCAACGGACGGCTCATGCCCAAATCGGCCAAGTGTTTCAGCTCGCGTATCATGCTGCTGACGGGTGGTTCGTAATACAGCGAGGCCCACATTCTATCAAATGCGGGCGGCTTTTTCTGACAACTGCCGCACACTGCCCCGCCCGCGACATGGCGGAAACACAAAGGGCAGCTTTGTGCCGCGTCGATAAAATATTCCGTCAAATCGTTTGCGCAGCCTCGGCAAAGGCCGTCTGAAACGGAATCGTGGCATAATACGCAACGTCGCGCATTGAGCTGTTTCAAACTGCGCCACCAAGAAAGAACATTCATGCCACACTCCGCCAAAAAAGTTTATCTGATACACGGTTGGGCGGCGAACCGCCATGTATTCGACGATTTGATACCGCGCCTGCCTGCCGATTGGGACGTCCGCGCGCTTGATTTGCCCGGACACGGCGATGCGCCTTTTGCCGAACCGTTTGATATTGCCGCCGTTGCCGAAGCCTTCGCCGGACAAATCGACACACCGGCACACATTCTCGGCTGGTCGCTGGGCGGACTGGTTGCCCTGTATCTGACCGCGCTTTATCCCAACAAAATCCAATCGCTCTGCCTGACGGCAAGTTTTGCCCGATTGACTGCCGACACGGATTATCCCGAAGGCTTGGCGCAACCTGCCTTGGGCAAGATGGTCGGCGCATTTCAGCAGGATTATGCCAAACATATTAAACAGTTTCTACAACTGCAACTCCTGCACACGCCGCATTCCGGCGAAATCTTAAACCGGGTGCTGCCCGATTTGGCGCGCTGCGGCACGCCTTCCGCCTTACAGGCCGCGCTTGAAGTGGTCAACCATGCCGATGCGCGTCCGCTGTTGCCGCTGATTCAAACGCCGTCATTGCTGGTGTTTGGACAGAAAGACGCCATTACGCCGCCGCGCATGGGCGAATATTTACACCGCCATTTGAGCAACAGCGAGCTGGTCCTTATCGACAAAGCCGCCCACGCGCCCTTTTTAAGCCATGCCGACGAGTTTGCCGAAATTTACCGAAACTTTGTCGAAAAGGCCGTCTGAAACAGCCTTCAACCATAAAAACAGAATATTGTCGGGCAAAGCCCGCTGACACGACCCACCATGACCGAACAAGACAAACGCTGGCAGATTCACCGCCATCTCGCCCAAGACACCGACGAGCGCCTGCAGCTGGTCCGCAATGCACCCAAACGCATCATGCTGATTGGTGCCGATGCCGACATCAGCCGCAGCCTGCTGGCCGCGCGTTATCCCGACGCCGTGTTTGAAGAATACGATCCGAATGCCGAATTTTTGAAAACCGCCGCCGCCGCGCGCAAAGGCGGTTTCTGGCAGAAGCTGACCGGCAAAACCATTCCGCAGCATTGCCAAGCCCTGACCGCGCCGTTGCCTGAAGCATCTGCCGATATGTTGTGGGCCAACCTCAGCCTCAGCCGCGCCGACGATATTTTGCCGGTATTGAAAAACTGGGCCACTGCTTTGAAAACCGACGGATTATTGTTTTTCACGCACTTTGGCCGCGATAGCCTGATCGAGCTGACAGGCCGTCTGAACCATGAAGGCATCGAATGCGAAGCGCCCACGCTGATTGATATGCACGATTTGGGCGATATGCTCGCCGACAACGGCTTTTACGATCCGGTAACCGACACGGCCAAGCTTGAGTTGAGCTATAAAAAAGCCGGGACGTTTTGGCAGGACATGGAAACCTTGGGATTGTGGAACGCATTGAAGTTCAGCAATCCGCAAGCGGCCAAGGAATGTGTGGATCAGATTTTTGCCAACGAAGGCCGTCTGAACATCACGCTTGAAACCGTGTACGGCCATGCCGTGAAGAAATTGATGTTGCCGCAAGGGGAGAACGTGGTGCAGTTTTTCCCGAAACGGCAGGGCTAGTTTGGCGGTTGTGCCGGTAGGGTTTACGCCGCGATTGTGTGTTGAGGAATGCGGTTTGGCGTTTGTATCGATTGCTAGCGCTGTTTAATATGTATGAAAAAGGCCGTCTGAAAACTTTTCAGACGGCCTTTTGTTTGATTCCAAATTAAGCCTGTTTGGCAGCCCATTCGGCCGGAGTGGCGGCAACGGAAATCGACAGCGCGTGCAATTCGTTGCTTTCGAGTTGCGGCTTGAGACCGTCTTTAATCAGGCGGTGGCGGGCGAGGCGGGCTTTGCCTTCAAATGAGGAGGAAACGATTACGGCGAAGAAGTGATGGCCGTCGCCTTCGACTTCGACGTGTTCGCAAGGGGTAACGCCTTCAATCAGGGTTTTGACTTGTTCGGGTAAAAGCATGAGGGTTCCTTGGGAAATGGTTTGTTTGTAAAACAGGCATTATACCGAATCTTGATAAAAACAGGCCGTCTGAAAAACCAAACTTCGGGTTTCAGACGGCCTCGGTCTTTTGAAGCGTCAAATGCTTATTCGTACACTTTCAGCAGCTCGACTTCAAAAATCAAAGTCGCGTGCGGAGGAATCACGCCGCCGGCACCGTGTGCGCCATAGCCCATTTCGGAAGGAATGGTCAGCTTGCGTTTGCCGCCTTCTTTCATGCCGCCGAAGCCTTCGTCCCAACCTTTAATTACTTGGCCGACGCCCAGAGTGATGGTCAGCGGTTGACGGCGGTCGAGGCTGGAGTCGAATTTGGTACCGTCTTCCAACCAACCGGTGTAATGTACGGTGATTTCTTTGCCTTTGACGGCTTCTTTGCCGTGGCCTTCTTGCAAGTCTTCAATAATCAGGCTCATGATGTTCCTTTCGGATGTATGGTGAAAATCGGCTCAAGATTACCATATTGTGTGGAATCGTGAAACAAAGCCGCCTATATGGCCTTTGTTTTGTGCTAAACCTTATTTGTTGTCAGGTTGGGATTTGACATCGGTGGATACAGGCAGCTCAGGCATGGTTCGGGCAGATTCAGGAACATTACCGGAGAGGGCTTTCAAGAAGGCAACGATGTTTTCAGTTTCTTCCGGAGCCAGAGTTTTACCCAATTGGGCTTTTGCCATGATGTTGACGGCTTTATCCAATTCCCAAACGCTGCCGTTGTGGAAGTATGGATAGGTGCGTTCAACGTTTCTCAAGCCGGGAACACGGAAGAAGAATTCGTCTTCGGCTTTTTTGGTTACGTCCGCACGGCCTTTGTCGTGTTTAGGATCGTCAATGTGTTTCCAGTAAGGACCATCCACCAAACCGAATTTTTGGAACATGGTACCGCCCAAGTTGACGCCGCTGTGACAAGCGATACAGCCGTTGTCCATAAATGCGCGTACGCCTTTGCGTTCTTGTTCGCTCAGGGCAGATACGTTGCCTTTCAGGTAGTCGTCCCAACGGGTCGGGGTCAACAGGGTACGTTCAAACGCGCCCAATGCGGTGGTGATGTTTTTGAAGGAAACGGCGCCGTCTTCAGGGAATGCGGCTTTGAATTTCTCTTGGTATTCGGGAATGCCGGCGATTTTGGCGGCGGCATCGGCTTCGGTCGCGTTGGCCATTTCAACCGGGTTGAGCAATGGGCCGCCGGCTTGTTCTTCCACATCGGCGGCACGGCCGTCCCAGAATTGGCTGCCCAACAAGGCGGCATTCAGGGCAGTCGGGGGGTTACGGGCGCCGAATTGGCTTTTGTGGCCCGCGCTGGTCGGCATGTTGTCCACGCCGGCCGTTGCCAAGTTGTGGCAGGAGTTACAGCTGACGGTATTGCCTTTGGACAGGCGGGTTTCGTACCAAAGTTGTTGGCCGAGTTTGACCTGCTCTTCGGTAAACGGACGGATTTTTTGCATTTCGGCCGCATCAGGCAAAGGTTTGAACACGGCTTGTGCGCGTTCCAACAGGGCTTTGTCTTCGGCAGAAACATCGGCGGAATTTTGAGGGGCCGAAACGGCGGCGGTGCTTGCGGCAGCATCGGCAGCGCTCGCGGCAGAAGCCGCTTGAGGGGTTTCGGTTGTTTGAGCCGTTTTCTCGCCGCAGGCGGTCAGCGTGGCAGAAACGGCCAAAGCCAAAGCGATTTGGTGGAGTTTTAAACGTGGCATAGGAGGGTTCCTTTGTTATGCGTTTGTTATGTCATGGATTGCTGATTGCACCAGCAATATGCCAACTATAAAAGATAAGGCGGTTTTAATTTTTGTTGTAAATCAACCTTTTAAATTTGATAAATTCTGAAAATATCACTGATAGGGAAATTTATACTATGGAACTTTTTTATTATTTATTTACAATTGCTTAGATAAATTAAGGCCGTCTGAAAAAATAAAATTCAGACGGCCTTATTCAGACGGCCTTTTAGTTTTTATTGATTACGTCCGTTATTTTATTTTAAAAAATCTTAATAAATATGGGGTTATTAAAAAATAAAAATAATTTGCGTTATTAAGCATAAAGCGTTATAAATGCGTTAACAAATGAACATTTCACTTTAGAGTTTTTTATGCTGATTGCTTTATTGATTATGCTGCGCGAGGGCATCGAAGCCGCCCTGATCGTCGGCATTGTTGCCAGTTTTTTGAAACAGTCGGGACACAGCGAGCTGATGCCGAAGGTTTGGCTGGGCGTGTTTTTGGCTTCGGTCATGTGTTTGGGTATTGGTTACGGCATTCATTCCGCTACCGGCGAGATTCCGCAAAAAGAACAGGAATTGGTGGTCGGCGCCATCGGCCTGGTGGCTGTGGCGATGCTGACGTACATGATTTTGTGGATGAAGAAGGCCGCGCGTTCGATGAAACAGCATCTTCAGGATTCTGTTCAGTCGGCCTTAAACCGCGGCAGCGGCCAGGGTTGGGCCTTGGTCGGCATGGCGTTTTTGGCTGTGGCGCGCGAAGGTTTGGAGAGTGTGTTTTTCCTGCTGGCCGTGTTCCAGCAAAGCCCGACGTGGTCTATGCCGATAGGCGCGGTGTTGGGTCTGTTGGTGGCGGTTGTCATCGGTACGCTGATTTATCAGGGCGGTATGCGCCTGAACTTGGCGAAGTTTTTCCGTTGGACGGGCGCGTTTTTGATTGTGGTAGCGGCCGGTCTGTTGGCCGGTTCATTTCGCGCGCTGCATGAGGCCGGCGTATGGAATGTGATGCAGGATATTGCTTTCGACACATCGAAATATTTGCATGAAGACAGCCCTTTAGGCGTGCTGCTCGGCGGTTTCTTCGGCTATACCGACCACCCGACCGAAGGCGAAGTCCTGATTTGGCTGCTGTATCTGGTTCCCGTCATGATTTGGTTTTTGCGCGGCAGTGCGCCAGCAAAAACGTTAACTAAATAAGAAGGAAGTAAAATGAAAAAATTCAATCTGACTGCTTTGTCTGTAATGCTGGCTCTGGGTTTGACCGCGTGTCAGCCGCCTGAAGCCGAAAAAGCCGCGCCTGCCGCTTCAGGCGCATCCGCTGCCGCCAATGCCGACGGTTCGGTCAATATCGGTGTGAACGATACTGCCTGCGAACCGATGGAATTGACCGTCCCCAGCGGCCAAGTCGTGTTCAACATTAAAAACGACAGCGGCCGCAAGCTGGAATGGGAAATCCTGAAAGGCGTGATGGTGGTGGACGAGCGTGAAAACATCGCCCCGGGTTTATCCGACAAAATGACCGTTACCCTACTGCCGGGCGAATACGAAATGACTTGCGGCCTGTTGACAAATCCGCGCGGTAAGCTGATTGTTACCGACAGCGGCTTCAAAGACACTGCCAACGAAGCGGATTTGGAAAAACTGTCCCAACCGCTCGCCGACTATAAAGCTTACGTTCAAGGCGAGGTTAAAGAGCTGGTGGCGAAAACCAAAACCTTTACCGAAGCCGTTAAAGCCGGCGACATTGAAAAGGCCAAATCCCTGTTTGCCGCCACCCGCGTCCATTACGAACGTATCGAACCGATTGCCGAGCTTTTCAGCGAACTCGACCCCGTCATCGATGCGCGTGAAGACGACTTCAAAGACGGTGCGAAAGATGCCGGATTTACCGGCTTCCACCGTATCGAACACGCCCTTTGGGTAGAAAAAGACGTATCCGGCGTGAAGGAAATTGCAGCCAAACTGATGACCGATGTCGAAGCACTGCAAAAAGAAATCGACGCATTGGCGTTTCCTCCGGGTAAGGTGGTCGGCGGCGCGTCCGAACTGATTGAAGAAGTGGCCGGCAGCAAAATCAGCGGCGAAGAAGACCGTTACAGCCATACCGACTTGAGCGACTTCCAAGCCAATGTGGAAGGCTCCAAAAAAATCGTTGATTTGTTCCGTCCACTGATCGAAGCCAAAGACAAAGCGTTGTTGGAAAAAACCGATGCCAACTTCAAACAGGTTGAAGACATTTTGGCGAAATACAAAACCCCGAACGGTTTCGAGCTGTACGACAAATTGAGCGAAGAAGACCGCAAAGCCCTGCAGGCGCCGATTAATGCCTTGGCAGAAGACTTGGCCAAACTGCGCGGCATTTTGGGTTTGAAATAAGATAACGCGTTTTCAGACGGCCTTTGGATATTGAAAGGTCGTCTGAATCTTATTGTCGTCCACACAAAATATGCTTGAAAACCAACCTTACTTCATACGATTGCAATCTTTCCGTTCCCTGCCAAGGAGCAGACCATGAGCCAAAACAAACAACCGGCACAACCCGAAAAACGAACCCTTTTCAAAACTGCCCTTGCCGCCGGCGCCATCGGCGTTGCCGGTTATTTTGCCGGTAAAAAACAAGGCGAAGCCGCCGCCGAAACCCAAAACAACCAACATTCCGAGCTGGCCTATCCGTGTTATGGCGAGCATCAGGCAGGCATCGTTACGCCACACCAGCTCTTCGGCATCATGTGTGCCTTTGATGTTACCGCCAAAGACGCCAAACAACTTGAAAACCTGTTCCGCGCCCTGACCGCCCGCATCGAATTCCTCACCCAAGGCGGCGAATACCAAGACGGCGACGACAAACTCCCGCCTGCAGGCAGCGGCATCCTCGGCAAACAATTCCGCCCCGACGGGCTGACGGTTACCGTCGGCGTCGGCAGCAGCCTCTTTGACGACCGCTTCGGCCTCAAAGACAAAAAGCCGAAACACTTGCAAGAAATGCGCGACTTCCCCAACGACAAACTCCAAAAATCTTGGTGCGACGGCGACCTCAGCCTGCAAATTTGCGCATTCTCCCCCGAAACCTGCCAAGCCGCCCTGCGCGACATCATTAAAAATACCGCCCAGTTTGCCGTGATCCGTTGGAGCATAGACGGTTGGCTCCCTAAAGCCGAACCCGGCGCCATTGCCGCGCGCAATCTTTTAGGTTTCCGCGACGGCTCCGGCAATCCCAAAGTCGAAGACCCCAAAGTCGCCGATCAAGTCCTGTGGACGGGCGTTGCCGCCAACAGCTTGGACGAACCGGCATGGGCGAAAAACGGCAGCTATCAGGCCGTCCGCCTCATCCGTCACTTTGTCGAGTTTTGGGACCGCACCCCGATGCAGGAACAAACCGATATTTTCGGCCGGCGCAAATACAGTGGCGCGCCCATGGACGGTAAAAAAGAGGGCGACACCGCCGATTTCGCCAAAGACCCCGACGGCAAAATCACGCCCAAAGACAGCCATATGCGCCTTGCCAATCCGCGCGATCCGGAGTTCATGAAAAAACACCTGCTCTACCGCCGTGCCTTCAACTACTCGCGCGGCCTCGCTGCCAACGGCCAGCTCGATGTCGGCTTGGTGTTCATCTGCTATCAGGCCAACCTTGCCGACGGCTTCATCTTCGTGCAAAACCTGCTCAACGGCGAGCCGCTGGAGGAATACATCAGCCCGTTTGGCGGCGGCTATTTCTTCGTCCTGCCGGGTGTCGAAAAAGGCAGCTTCCTCGGCAAAGAGCTTTTGGGCGTATAAATCTGCCGATGGTTTGAATAGATAAAAAGGCCGTCTGAAACCTGATTTCCAGATTTCAGACGGCCTGAGTTTTTTCTATCAAACCAAATGTTCCGCCAAGAAAGCCAATGCGTATTCGACGGCTTGCGCCCTTACTGCTTCGCGGTCGCCTGTGAAAAGCGCGGTTTGCTCAAACGATCCTTCGGGCGTGGCCAGGCCGAACCAGACTGTGCCGACCGGTTTGGCTGCGCTACCGCCGCCAGGGCCGGCGATGCCGGAAATACTCAAGGCGTAATCCGCTTGCGCGACGGCTTTTGCGCCGCGTGCCATTTCATAGACGGTCTCGCGGCTGACCGCGCCGTGTTTCAGCAAAGTATCGGGCATGACGCCGAGGCGGTCTTGTTTGGCTTGGTTGCTGTATGTGACGAAGCTTTGGTGAAACCATTGCGAGCTGCCGGAGAGGGAAGTCAGCGCACCTGCAAGCAGGCCGCCGGTGCAGGACTCGGCGCAGGTAACGGTTTGACGGCGGCTGGTCAGGTGTTCGGCGATGGTTTGCAGATGGGACATGGCGGCTCCTTATGGAAAAGGGTGAAATGGGGCGGGCGTTTGACCCGCCGGGTTTCAGACGGCCTGAAAGCTGAAATCAGGCTTTCGGCTGAATGAGGTGGACATCACATTGTGGGAATGGGATGTTGATGTTGGCGGCACGCAGGTTTTCAACCACTTGCTCGTTCAGGGCGAATCGGAACGGGCCGAGATTTTCTTCTTGCGTCCACGCCCAAAGGGTAATTTCGATGGCGCTGTCGCCAAGGTTGGTAATGTATACGACGGCAGGTCGTTCTTCGGTTTGAACACATAATGGATGCTCGGTTGCCGCTCTCAATACGGCGGCTTTGGCGGCTTTCAAGTCGCAGGCGTAGTCGACGCCGACAACGACTTGGGCGCGGCACAGGGGCAGGGAAGAGCGGTTGGTGATGCTGTTGGTCATGACCACGCTGTTGGGCAGGACGACTTCTTCGTTGTCCGGCGTGCTCAAAGAGGTCTGCACCATTTTAATTTCGCGGACGATGCCTTCAAAGCCGTTGACGCGGATAAAGTCGCCGACTTTAAACGGGCGGAACAGGATAATCAGCGCACCGGCGGCGAAGTTGGACAGTTGGTCTTTTAAAGATAAGGCAACCGCCAAACCTGCGCCACCGATCAGGGCGGTCACGGAAGTGGTCGGAATGCCGAGTTTGCCCAGTGCGGCGATGATGACTAGGATCAGCAGGCCGATGTTGGCGACGTTGCCGAGGAAGCTGACCAGCGTTTTATCGACTTTGGCGCGCGTCAGCGCGGCTTTCATCAGTGTTACTAAGCGCGTGGCGATCCAGCGGCCGATAAAGAAGATGGCCAAGGCGGCCAGCAGGTTCATGCCGAAAGACATGCCGGTTTGGGCGAGTTGTTCCCAACCGGAGAAGGAGGAGAGGACTTGAAGATCGAAATTCATAATTGTGTGTGCGTGTGAAGTTGTTTAAAAGGTCATTGTAAAACAAGGCCGTCTGAAAAACTAATGGATTTGGTTTTTCAGACGGCCTTGATGTGTTTTTAAGTTTTTCGGTTTAACGTAAAACGGTTTTGCTCCAACGGCTCACCCATTGTTTTTGCTTGGTGTTGATGTCGGCGCGATTGGGGGAATCGCTGTGTTGCGGAGTTTGGGCAAACTCGAATACTTTGGGCAGCGGCGTGTTTTTGACTGCCGGATAGACCCACATTTCGGCAGGCAGGGCTTTTTGCACTTCGCCGCTTTGCAGCCAGCTCACCAGTTTGGCCGCCAGTTCGGGTTGTTTTGCACCTTTCAAAACGGCCGCGCCTTCAACTTGGCGGAATGTGCCGCCTTTGAGGAAGAGGTTGCCGGTGGGCGGGGTGCTGTATTTGCCTTTGGAGTAGTGGACTTCGGCCGCCGGGCTGGTGGCATAGCTGACCACGAGGGGATAGGCGCCGCCGTTTTGGGTGAAGTCGGTGTAGTAGGCTTCGCTCCAACCTTTGGCGACTTTCACGCCGTTTTGGCGCATTTGCGCCCACCATTTGAACGCGCCTTCTTCACCCATGCCGCCGATGTTGGCCAAGAGGAAGGAGAGGCCGGGCGAGGATGTGGCGGGAGACGGGGTTACCAGAAGGTTTTTATATTCCGGTTTGGTCAGGTCTTGCAGGGTTTGTGGCAGGGGCAGTTTTTTCTGTTCAAACCATTTTTTGTCGTAGTTGATGGCGACATAGGCGTAATCGACAGCCAGCGCATCGGGCAGGGAGGCGGTTACGGGTGCGGATTTGGGTTGGTTGGCGGCGAGGATGCCGGCGGCTTTGGCTTTGCCGATGTTGGCGTTATCCAAACCGTAAACCGCATCGGCAATCGGGTTGGCTTTGCTCAAAATCAGCTTGTTGAGCATTTCGTTGCCGCTGCCTGCCTTGATGACGGACACTTTGGCATCGTTGGCTTTTTCAAATTGCGCGATGACGGATTGGGGCAGGCTGAAGGATTTGTGCACGGCCAGACGCACTTCGGTTTGGGCGTACAGATTTGCCGAAGCCAGCAACAGGGCGAGGGTGGACAATTTCAGTTTCATTCTCTTTCCTTTGTACGGGTAAAATACGAAATATCATAACAAAATCTGCATATCAAGGCACGATATGAATCATTCCCCCGTTTGGCTGTTTGACCTCGACAATACTTTGCACAATGCCGAAGCCGGCATTTTCTACATCATCAACCGCGCCATGACCGAATACATGGCAGGCCGTCTGAAACTTTCCGAAGAAGCTGCCTCCCACCTGCGCCAAGATTATTGGCACCGATACGGCGCGACGCTTGCCGGTTTGCAAATCCATCACCCCGAAGTCGATATCGATGAATTTTTGCGTGAAAGTCATCCACTTAAGCAAATTTTGGCAAAGGTGGAGGGTATGGATGGAACTGATGACGTTTTAGGCCGTCTGAAAGGGCGAAAAGCCGTATTTTCCAACGGGCCTTCGTTTTATGTCCGCGCATTGGTTGAAGCGTTGGGCTTGGAAGCGCATTTTGACGGCTTGTTCGGCACGGACGACTTCGGCCTGTTCTACAAACCCAATCCGCAAGCCTATCTCAACGTCTGCCGCCTGTTGGGCGTCAAACCCGAACAGTGCATCATGGTGGACGACAGCGCCGACAATCTGCACCAAGCCAAAGCCTTGGGCATGAAGACCGTTTGGTACGGCGAAAAAGCCCATCCGTTGCCATTTGCCGACGGCATAGCAAAAGATATGCAGGGCTTGCTTGATTTTGCACAAAACCTGCCATGAAATTTTTAAAAAACCAGTACAATACACAGTATTTCCAACACTTAAAACAAGGACAACATCATGCGTAAACTCGCTTTAATTCTGACCGCCGCTGCCGTTTTGGCCGGTTGCTCTTGGGAAACCTACACCAACGAATCCGGCCGTACCGCCGTACGACAAAAATATGCTACCGGCACACCTATCGTTTATCAGGACGGTACTTATTCTAAAAACATGAATTACAACCAGTTCCGCCCTGAGCGCCGCGCCGTCCAATCCAATCAAGCGGATCATGCTGAACACGGCGAACCCGGCCAGCACTGGCAAAAACCGCAATTTGCCAACCAACAGCCAGCAACCGAATAACAATATCCCCAAGGCCGTCTGAAACGGAGTGAAAAACAACCAACACTTGTTGCCACACTTTTCAGACGGCCTCAAACAACCACAACGGAAACCGTATCATGGCTCAGACAGCTTTAAATATCGTTATCCTCGCCGCCGGCAAAGGCACGCGCATGTACTCCAAAATGCCCAAAGTGCTGCACCGCATCGGCGGCCTTCCCATGGTTGAGCGCGTTATCGACACCGCCGCCTCCCTGAATCCCCAAAACATCTGCGTCGTCATCGGCCACGGCAAAGAGCAAGTCTTGGACACCGTCAAACGCGATGTCGTTTGGGTTGAACAAACCGAACAGCTCGGTACCGGCCACGCCGTCAAAACCGCCCTGCCGCACCTGTCTGCCGAAGGCCGCACGCTGGTGTTGTACGGCGACGTCCCCCTGATTGACGCAGCCACCCTCGAAACCCTGCTCGAAGCCGCAGGCGACGAAGTCGGCTTGTTGACCGACGTGCCTAACGACCCGACAGGTTTGGGCCGCATCATCCGCGACAGCAACGGCAGCGTAACCGCCATTGTCGAAGAAAAAGACGCCGATGCCGTCCAAAAGGCCGTGAAAGAAATCAATACCGGCATTTTGGTTCTGCCCAACGCCAAACTCGAAGCTTGGTTGAACAGCCTTTCCAGCAACAATGCCCAAGGCGAATACTATCTGACCGACCTCATCGCCAAAGCCGTTGCCGACGGCATCAAAGTTCATCCCGTCCAAGTCCGCGCCTCCCATCTGGCCGCCGGCGTGAACAACAAACTCCAACTGGCCGAACTCGAGCGTATTTTCCAAACCGAACAGGCGCAAGAATTGCTCAAAGCAGGCGTAACCCTGCGCGATCCGGCACGTTTCGATTTACGAGGCCGTCTGAAACACGGACAAGATGTCGTGATTGACGTCAACGTCGTCATCGAAGGCGAAGTCGAACTCGGCGACAACGTCGAAATCGGTGCCAACTGCGTGATCAAGAACGCCAAAATCGGTGCCAACACCAAAATCGCCCCATTCTCCCATTTTGAAGGTTGCGAAGTCGGTGAAAACAACCAAATCGGCCCATACGCCCGCCTGCGTCCGCAAGCCAAACTGGCCGACGACGTACACATCGGCAACTTCGTCGAAGTCAAAAACGCCACCATCGGCAACGGCACCAAAGCCAACCACCTCACCTACATCGGTGATGCCGAGATCGGCAGCAAAACCAACTTCGGCGCCGGCACGATTATTGCCAACTACGACGGCGTGAACAAACACAAAACCGTCATCGGCGACGAAGTGCGCATCGGTTCAAACTGCGTACTGGTTGCCCCCGTTACCCTCGGCAACAAAGTGACGACAGGCGCGGGCAGCGCGATTACCCGCAATTGCGAAGACGGCAAACTTGTTCTCGCCCGTTCTCGCCAAACCGTCATCGAAGGCTGGGTGCGTCCGGAAAAAGGCGATAAGAAGTAAGGCCGGTCTTTTATTTGTTTTCAGACGGCCTTGAGAAACAACAGGCCGTCTGAAACCCAGATTTGCCGTTTCAATGAATATAAAACGGCGTTTTCCGACTGCCGCTTTCGGGAGCCGGAGCAGCAGTCATTTTCTCAAACTTTTGATACTAAGGAACTTATATGTGCGGTATCGTAGGTGCTATTCGCGCCAATCACAATGTAGTCGATTTTCTGACCGACGGTCTCAAACGCCTTGAATACCGAGGCTACGATTCGTCGGGTATCGCCGTCAACATGGACGGCAAAATCAAACGCGTCCGCCGCGTCGGCCGTGTGCAGCTGATGGAGGACGCCGCGCGCGAAAAAGGCGTGTTCGGCCATATCGGCATCGGCCATACCCGTTGGGCAACCCACGGCGGTGTAACCGAGCCTAACGCCCACCCCCATATTTCCGGCGGCATGATCGCGGTTGTCCACAACGGCATCATCGAAAACTTTGAAGCCGAACGCGAACGCCTGCAAGCGTTGGGTTACACCTTCGAATCGCAAACCGATACCGAAGTCATCGCCCACAGCGTCAACCACGAATACACACAAAACGGCGGCAAACTGTTTGAAGCCGTCCAAGCTGCGACTGCCCGTTTCCACGGCGCATACGCCATTGCCGTTATCGCACAAGACAACCCCGAACAAATGGTTGTTGCGCGCATGGGCTGCCCGCTGTTGGTGGCCTTGGGCGACCAAGAAACCTTCATCGCTTCCGACGTATCCGCCGTGATCGCCTTTACCCGCCGCATCGCTTACTTGGAAGACGGCGACATCGCCCTGCTGAACGCAAACGGTATCGAAAAACTGCTCGACAAAACCGGTGCGCAAACCGAACGCGCGATTAAAGTGTCCGAATTGTCTTTGGCTTCTTTGGAGTTGGGCCCATACAGCCACTTCATGCAAAAAGAAATCCACGAACAGCCCCGCGCCATCGCCGATACTGCCGAAGTCTTCTTGGACGGCGGTTTTGAGCCTGAAAACTTCGGCGCGAATGCACGCGAAGTATTCGACGACATCCACAGCATCAAAATCCTTGCCTGCGGTACGTCCTACTATGCCGCGCTGACCGCCAAATACTGGCTCGAATCCATCGCCAAAGTGCCGACCGATGTGGAAATCGCCAGCGAATACCGCTACCGCGACGTGATTGCCGATCCGAAACAATTGGTCATCACCATTTCCCAATCCGGCGAAACTTTGGACACCATGGAAGCCCTGAAATACGCGCAATCCTTGGGACACAAACACAGCCTGTCTATTTGTAACGTGATGGAATCCGCACTGCCGCGTGAAAGCGAGTTGGTGCTGTATACACGCGCCGGTGCAGAAATCGGCGTTGCCTCTACCAAAGCGTTCACGACCCAACTGGTTGTCTTGTTCGGCTTGGCCGTTACCTTGGGCAAACAACGCGGTCTGGTTTCCGATGAGCAAGCAGCTGCATACGTTGAAGAATTGCGCCAACTGCCCGGCAGCATTCAGCACGTTCTCAATCTTGAGCCGCAAATCGCCGCTTGGGCGCAAAAATTTGCCAAGAAAACCAGCGCACTATTCTTGGGTCGCGGTATCCACTTCCCAATCGCCCTTGAAGGCGCATTGAAGCTGAAAGAGATTACCTATATCCACGCCGAAGCGTATCCTGCAGGTGAGTTGAAACACGGTCCGTTGGCTTTGGTGGACGAGAACATGCCTGTTGTCGTGATTGCCCCGAACGACAGCCTGTTGGACAAAGTAAAAGCCAATATGCAGGAAGTCGGCGCACGCGGCGGCGAACTCTTTGTCTTCGCCGACCTCGACAGCAACTTCAACGCCACCGAAGGCGTGCACGTTATCCGCGCCCCACGCCATGTCGGCGTACTCTCGCCGATTGTGCACACCATCCCCGTGCAACTCCTGTCTTACCACGCCGCCCTCGCACGCGGTACAGACGTGGACAAACCGCGCAACTTGGCTAAATCGGTAACGGTTGAGTAAGCAATAAACCGGTTAAAAAAAGGCCGTCTGAAACCTGTTTCAAGGTTTCAGACGGCCTTTTTTATTTGTTGGTTTCAGTAATAGAAATGCTATTTATGATGTCTTTGCTTTCATTATAAATGTACAACAACAGCTGATTGTGACCGATATTTTATTGATTAGAGTGGCCTCTGATGACAAGTAAGCAAACCGACAGAATGAAAACAGGCCGTCTGAAAAATCTTTCAGACGGCCTGTTGTTTTAAAGCGTTTTATTCTGCGCCGACAACGACGGTGTTGAGGTCTTTGAATTTGACGCGGCGTTGCCATGCGTCGCGGACTTGTTCGACGGTCAGGCTGTTGATGGCTTTGGGGTAGGCTTCCAAGTAGTCGTTGGGCAGGTCGTAGAGGCCGATCAGGCTCAGGTAGTTGAGCAGCTTGTCGTTGGAGTCGTAGCGCAGGGGAAAGCCGCCGACGATGTTGGCTTTGGCCTGTTTCAGCTCGGCTTCGGTCGGGCCTTCGGCGATAAACTGCTCAATGACGGCTTGGGTGTCGGCCAGTGAGGCTTTGGTGTTTTTCTTTTGGGTGGAGTAGGAAACGGCAAACGTGCCTTCTTCTGTCGCCGGGGCGAGGCTGCTGTATACGCCGTAGGTGTAGCCGTGTTGGTCGCGCAAAACTTTCATGAGGCGGCTGTCGAAACCGCCGCCGCCGAGGATGTAGTTGCCGGCAACGAGGGCGTAGTAGTCGGGGTCGTGGCGTTTGATGAGGGAGGTGCCGAGCAGGACTTGTGCCTGTGTGCCGGCAAAGGGGATGTCGCGGCGTTGGGCGGTTTGTTTGGGAACGGGCGGGATGGCGTGGGTTGCGGTGGCTTTGGCCGGCAGGTCTTTGAGGACGCGTTCGACCAGTTGCTCTGCCTGTTTGCGGTTGAGGTCGCCGACGATGGCGACGATGGCGTTGTCTTTGCCATAGTGGGTGCGGTGGAAGGTGCGGATGTCGTCCAGACTAACTTGTTTGAGGCTGTCGACGGTTATGTTTGCGCCGCTGCCGTAGGGGTGGTTCGGGTAGATGAGCTTGGTCAGTTCGCGCGTGGCGGTGTAGTCGGGGGTGGTTTCTTGTTGTTGCAAGCCGGTAATGGATTGGATTTGACGGCGGCGGAAAACGGTTTCGTCAAAGCGCGGACGGGTCAGCGAGTGGTTGAGCAAGTTGGCGGCTTTGTCGCGGATGTCGGCTTTGCTGAGGCTGCGGAAGCCTGCGGATGCGCTTTCGGCATTGCTGTCGCTGCTGATTTGTGCGCCGATGTTGTCGGCTTCGGCATTGAAGGCTTCTTCGTCCAGCTCTTGGGTGCCGTCGGTCAGGAGGGCGGCGGTAAATTCGGCAACTTGGCTTTTGCCGTCCGGATTGGCGACGCTGCCTGCGCCCTTGAAGCTGACTTCAAGGTCGATGATGGGGTTTTCGTGGCGTTCGACAAGGAGGATTTGGGTGCCGTCGCGGTTGCGCCAGCGTTGGATGTCGGTGGCGGCTTGGACGCTTAAGGGCAGGAGTAGGGCAAGGGCGAGCAGGGTGGGTTTCATGTTGTGGCTTTCTGTTAAGGCCGTCTGAAAGGGTATGGGCTTTCAGACGGCCTGATGTTTATCGGCGTTTGGCAGCTTTTTTGCTTGGCGCGGCGGCAGCTTTTTGCGGCTCGATGATGACGGTACTCATGCGCTCGTCGGTCAACATCCGGGCGGCAGCCTGTACTTCTTGTGCGCTGACTGCCTGTAAGCGGCGGTGGATTTCTTGTTCGTCGGTATATTGGAAACCGCGCGCTTCGAGGCGGCCCATCATGGAGGCTTGGGAAGACATGGAGTCTTTGGCGTAGATTTCGTTGACTGCTGCCTGGGTTTTGACGCGCTGCAATTCTTCTTCGGAAACGCCGTGGTCGGCAATGTCTTTGATTTCTTGGCGCAGCTGGGCAATCAAAGTATCGGTTTTCACGCCTTCGGCAGGCATGGCCATTACGCTGAACAGCGGCATTTCACGGCTGATGATGTCGTAATGCGTTCCTGCGTTCAATGCGGTTTGCTTGCCGCGCACGAGGTTTTTATCAAAACGGCTGGATGCGTTGCCTGCCAAAATATCGGAGAGGATGTCGAGGGCGAAAGGCATCGTGTCATCGAGTTTTTGGAGTTTCGGTACACGGAAGTTGATGGCAATCAGCGGCTGGTGTGTAACCGGAGAAGTGGCTTTGACCGTAACAGGCTTGCGCAAATAGGGTTCGGTATGGAGTTTGTTGCGCGGCGGCTGGGCTTTGGCCGGAATATCGCCAAAGAGTTTGGCGGCCGTCTGAAGCGTTTGTTTGGCATCGACATCGCCGACAATGACCAATACGGCATTGTTGGGCGCGTAATATTGTTTGTACCACGCGCGCAGGTCGTCGGCTTTTAGGGTGTGCAAATCTTTCATGTAGCCGATGACGGAGGCGCGCATCGACGGTTGGGTAAAGGCGGCAAGATAGGCTTGTTCCCACATTTTGCCGTCGGCCGTGTCTTCCGTGCGCTGGCGGCGTTCTTCACGGATGACGTTCATCTCGTTGAGGAATTCTTTGTCGCTGAAGTTGAGGTTGTGCATGCGGTCGGCTTCGAGCTTCAGAATCTCGGGCAGGTTGGCGGCGGCGACGTTTTCGTAATACACCGTTTCATTTCGGTTGGTGTAGGCATTGTTTTGTCCGCCCAGCTCGGATACGCGGCGGTTGAATTCGCCGGAGGGAACGTCTTTCGTGCCTTTAAACATCATGTGTTCCAAAGCGTGGCTCAGGCCGCTTTTGCCCGGTTTTTCATCCACGCTGCCGATTTTGTACCAAATCTGCGAAACGGCCACAGGCGCGCGGTGGTCTTCTTTGACGATGATTTTCAGACCGTTGGGCAGGGTTTCAGAAAGCGTCTGCGCCCATGAGGCGGCAGGCAGCGCGAAGGCAAGCATTAAAGCAATTCGGCGTAACATGGTTCAATCCGTAAAATGAAAATCAATCGCCAAAGTATAGCGGAAAATCTGAAAGATTGGCCGAATGTTTCAGACGGCCTGAGACTTTATCTGCTGATTCACATCAAGCGCGGCCGTTGCCAATCTTTACCGTCGCGCCTCATTCGCGGATAATCCCAAACATTCCCGTTTCCAACCATCACAAAGGAATCATCATGGCATTTTTGAAACTGAACGAACAAAATGTTCAAGGTAAAACCGTTCTGATCCGCGCCGATATGAACGTACCGTTCAAAGACGGCAACATCAGCGACGACATCCGTATCCGCGCTTCGCTCGCATCCATTAAATACTGCTTGGACAACGGCGCGTCTGTGATCGTGATGACCCACCTCGGCCGTCCGACCGAAGGCGAATTCCATCCTGAAGACGATGTAGCGCCTGTTGCTGCGCATTTGGGCAAACTGTTGGGTAAAGACGTGAAAGTATTGAACGACTGGCGTGAAAACAAACCGACTTTGAACGCCGGTGATGTTGTGATGTTGCAAAACGTGCGCATCAACAAAGGCGAGAAGAAAAACGACTTGGAGCTGGGCAAAGCCTACGCTTCTTTGTGCGACGTGTTCGTCAACGACGCATTCGGTACCGCCCACCGTGCCCAAGCTTCGACTGAAGCCGTTGCCCAAGCCGCACCGGTTGCCTGCGCCGGCGTGTTGATGGCGGGCGAACTCGATGCTTTGGGCAAAGCCCTGAAACAACCTGCTCATCCGATGGTTGCCATCGTTGCCGGCAGCAAAGTGTCTACCAAACTGACCATCCTCGAATCTTTGGCCGATAAAGTCGACCAACTCATCGTCGGTGGCGGCATTGCCAATACTTTCCTGTTGGCAGAAGGCAAAGCCATCGGCAAATCTTTGGCCGAACACGATTTGGTGGAAGAATCCAAAAAAATCATGGCGAAAATGGCGGCCAAAGGTGGCTCCGTACCGCTGCCGACCGATGTGGTTGTCGCTAAAGCCTTTGCCGCCGATGCGGAAGCTGTGGTGAAAGACATTGCCGACGTTGCCGAAGACGACATGATTTTGGACATCGGCCCTAAATCTGCCGCTGCTTTGGCCGATTTACTCAAAGCTGCCGGTACGGTCGTATGGAACGGCCCGGTCGGCGTGTTTGAGTTTGACCAATTTGCCGGCGGTACCAAAGTATTGGCCGAAGCGATTGCCCAAAGCGATGCGTTCTCGATTGCCGGCGGCGGCGACACTTTGGCGGCGATTGCCAAATTCGGCGTAACCGATCAAATCAGCTACATTTCTACCGGCGGCGGCGCGTTCCTTGAGTTCTTGGAAGGCAAAGAGTTGCCTGCCGTTGCTGCCTTGGAAAAACGCAGCGCGTAATCGGTTTTAATATCGATTGTTAAAAATAAAGGCCGTCTGAAATCTGGAAATCAGGTTTCAGACGGCCTTTTGTTTTTAGGTGTTTATTGGAGAAAGGGTTCAGCTGGATTCAACGCTGATGATTGGCAGACTTGTTGCTAAACAGGCTGGAAAGCGTCCGGCTCTTTTCAGACGGCCTCTACGTCGGCTTGTCGGTGCAATGCCTGATAGCACGGGGTAAGCTGGCGGATGATCAGGTCGAGCTGGTGTTTGAGGATGTGGTCTTGCTGCGCTTGTGTGTTTTGTTCAAGCTCGGCAAATTCCTGACGGATTTGGGTCATGGCCGTTTCAAAAGCCTCGGGGTCGGTTTGGGGCATTTGGGTCAGCAACTCGGCGATGTGGTGGGTTAGCTTGGCATAGGGCGCAAAGCCGTCGTTGCCGTCGATTCGGACTTGGTCGCGGTATGCGCCGAGCGCGGAAATGTGGCCGGTCAGCGCATAGCTGGTTTTGAGCAGGGTAAAACCGTCTTGCAGGCGGTCTTGGTATTTTTTCGGGTTGCTGCTCATGTCAGACAGGGTGCTGCTGAGGGCGGCGGTGCTTTCATGGGCTTGGCGGCGGGTAAGGCGGTAGTCGAAATCGTCGCGGCTGCCGTTTTGCAGCTGGTCGAGGATGGCGTCGAGATAACGGCCGTTGGCAGTGATGGTTTGGGCGGCGGTGTGGCTGAGAGTGAGGTAACGCCAATCGGGCCAGAGGTAGGTGGCGGCAGCCCATGCGATAACGGAACCGACGATGGTGTCGATGATGCGGATGGGCATGGCGTGGTACACGTCCAAACCGGCAAGCGAGAGGCTGGTCAGGGCTTGGATGGTGATGAAGAAGGTGGAGAAGCTGTATTTGTAGCTTCGGGTCATGAAGAACAGGGTGGTGCTGGCAATGACAATCCAGAGCTTGGTTTCAACGGACGGGGTGAAGTAGGGGACGAGAGAACCGACAATCACGCCGAGAATCGTACCGGCAATGCGTTGGTACACGCGGCTTTTGGTGGCGGTGTAGTTGGGTTGGCAGACGAAAAGGGCGGTCAGCAGAATCCAGTAGCCGAGATTGAGATGAAGGATTTCGACAATGATGCAGGCTGCGGCCACGACGATGGAGAGGCGGGTGGCATGGCGGAAGACGCCGGAGTCGAAATTGAGTTGGCTGATGACGGTTTCACCGATATTGCGGAACTTGGTGTTTTCAAGGGCGGCGATGCGAGTGTCGGCGTTGTCGTTTTCGGCAAGGGACGCATCGTTTTGCAGTTGCCGCAGTTGGTAATCGACGCTGCTGAGATTGTCGAGCAGGCGGCGGATATTGTGGAGGTTGGCATTGTCGGCATGGGTCTCGGCAAAATGGCTGAGGGACTGGCGGCAGCCTTCCATGGCGCGGCCGAGGCGTTTGCTGTATGCGTAGGGTTTGTTGTTGCGCAGGGAGGCGGCAACGTTGCGGCACGCCTGGCCTTGCATTTCGAGCAGGCGGCGGATGCGGAAGATGAGGTCGGTATTTTTGAGCTGCTCGGCCATTTCGCTGTAATCGACGTGGGCGGAGCTGATTCGTTCGTGCATGTCTTGCGCGCAGAGGTAGTAGCGCAGCATTTTGGCGGTACGCGGATGGCGGTGTTGGCCGCGCAATCGGTAGAAAAGTGCGCCGCGGCATTGGTTGAAGGCAGTAATCACGCCGGTGTTGCTCATGGCCAAGTCGATTTGGCGGTTGCCCAACCATGCGGCTTCGTCGGGATCGAAAAAGTCGGCTTTGGCATCGAAGTAGTTGCTGAGTGCGTCGTAGGCGTTGGCGACGGTTTCTTGGACGGGGCGGTGGGGCAGGATAATTTGGAAGATCAGGGTGTTGACGCTGTATAGGACAGTGCCCAACAGAATCATGACGGGGTTGGTCAGCCAGTAGGTCTCGGGTGTGTAGGTCAGCGTGGTGTAAGTGGCGACGGCGAGCGCACCGAAAGCGAAGGTGCGGTATTTGAGGCCGACGGTGCCGAGGATGGTGAAGCCGAAAGTCATCAGGGTCATGGCCAAGATGAAGGGAACGCCTGTGCCGATGGTGCTTTGGGCAAGCAGCGAGGAGAGGGTGAACAGGGCAACGGTGATGACGATGTTTTTCAGACGGCCTGTGAGGCGGTTGTCCAAATCGACTAAACCGCCGGCAATAATGCCGAGTACGAAGGGCATGACGAGCTTGGGCGTGTCGAAGTGCCAAACGAGGGTGGCGGCGATGAACACGCTGGCGAAGACGGGTAGGGAGGCAATGATCAGAGGTTTGAGCGGCGGAGTTTTCATGATTGGGTTGTTTTATTTGTTATGAGATGAATGATTGGATTTTAACAGGATTTTCAGTCGGTTTCAGAATGCTTGAGATAGGATAAGGCCGTCTGAACGGATACGGGAAAATACTTGATTTCGTTTCCACATCTGTTCAGACGGCCTTGTTTGGCCTGCGTCATCAGGTCATCAGGTTGAGGTCGCTGATGCGGTCGTAGAGGCGTTCGGTATTGTTGCCCTCGTCGTGCATTTGAATGCGCAGGCGCAAATCGTTGGCGGATACCGCTTGGCGCAGGGCTTCGCTGAGTTCGATTTGGCCCTGTGCGTAGAGGTTGAAGAGGTTTTGGTCGAACGTCTGCATGCCGTTGCTGCCGGAGCGTGCCATCAGGTCGCGGATTTCCAGCAATTCGCCTTTGAAAATCAAGTCCTGCATGGCCGGCGTGTTGAGCAGGAGGTCGGTAACGGCCGTGCGTTGGCGGTTTTTCTTGACGGTGAGGCGTTGGCCGATGATGCCGACGAGGTTTAACGCCAAATCCATCAAAACTTGTTGGCGGCGGTCTTCCGGATAGAAGTTGATGATGCGCTCGATGGTTTGGGAGGCCGTGCTGGCATGGATGGTGAAAACGCACAGATGGCCGGTTTGAGCCAGTTGGAGGGCGTATTCCATGCTTTCTTCGCTGCGGACTTCGCCGATACAGACGACATCGGGCGCTTGACGCATGGCGCTTTGAACGGCGATTTTCCAGTTGTCGGTATCGATGCCGATTTCGCGCTGGGTGAAGATGCTGCGGCAAGGTTTGTAGATAAACTCGATGGGGTCTTCGATGGTAACGATATGGCCGGGCAGCTTTTGGTTGCGGTAGTTGAGCATGGAGGCCATGGTGGTGGATTTACCCGAACCGGTCGGGCCGGCGAGGATTAGCAGGCCGCGTGGTGCGAGTGCAAGCTCTTGGAGCTTTTCGGGTAAGCCGAGGGTCTTCATTTCGGGAATGTCTTGGCTGACGCGGCGCAATACCATGCCGACGCGGCCTTGCTCGTGGTAGGCGTTGACGCGGTAGCGCGTGTTGCTGCGCGATTGGACGGAATAGTTGATTTCCCAGTCGCGGTTGAAGGCTTCGAGCTGGTCGGGGTTCATGGTGGATTCGGCGATGGCGGCGGTGTCCGCGCCGGTCAGCGCTTTGTGGGGCATGGGCGTGAGGGTGCCGCCGACTTTGATGGCTGGGGGAAAGCCTGCGCTGATGAAGATGTCGGATGCGTTGCGTTTTTCGGCCTCTTCACACATACGGTCGAGCAGGGGGTGAAGATGCGTGCCGATTTCGGCCGGGGTGGGGATGTGCGGTGCTTGGTTTTTTTGTGAGTAGGCTTGCACCATTTCGCTTAACAGGTCGTGCAGAGGGGCGAGATCGCTCATGATGATTCTCTTTAAAACGGGTATTCGGTCAGGCTCAAAGGCCGTCTGAAAACGGGATGATGGGGTTCAGACGGCCTGAGTATAGTTTAGAAAATAGAGAGGTTTTCGATGTTTTGCGCTTTGCTGCGTGCCATCTCGGGGCTGATGGTGCCTTGGCGGACAAGGGTTTGCAGGGCTTGATCGAGGGTTTGCATACCGTGGGCCTGACCGGTTTGGAGGGCGGCGTTGATTTGGGCGATTTTGTTTTCGCGGATGAGGTTGCGCACGGCCGGTGTGGAAATCAGGATTTCGTGTGCGGCGACGCGGCCGTTGCCGTCGCGGGTTTTCAGCAGGGTTTGGGAAATGATGGCGCGCAAGGATTCGGACAACATGGAGCGTACGATTTCTTTTTCGCCGGCAGGGAATACGTCGACAATACGGTCGATGGTTTTGGCGGCGCCGGTCGTGTGCAGCGTGCCGAAAACCAAGTGACCGGTTTCGGCGGCGGTCAGGGCGAGGGAGATGGTTTCAGGGTCGCGCATCTCGCCGATCAGAATCACGTCGGGGTCTTCGCGCAGGGCGGAACGCAGGGCGTTGGTGAAGCTGTGGGTATGCTGATGCAGCTCGCGTTGGTTGATGAGCGCTTTTTTGCTTTGATGGACGAACTCAATCGGGTCTTCGATGGTCAGAATGTGGGCCGGTTGGGTTTCGTTGATGTAGTTGACCATCGCCGCCAGCGTGGTGGATTTACCCGAACCGGTCGGGCCGGTTACCAAGACCAAACCGCGCGGATTTTCGGCAATTTTTTGGAAAATGCGCGGTGCACGCAATTCTTCCAGCGTCAGAACGGTGCTCGGAATGGTACGGAATACGGCGGCCGGGCCGCGTTCGGTCATAAAGGCGTTGACGCGGAAACGGGCAACATTAGGCAGCTCAAATGAGAAATCGACTTCAAAATCCTGTTGATAGAGCTTGCGCTGGTGGTCGTTCATGACCGAGGTAATCATGGTACCGACTTCTTCCGAACTCATCTCGGGCAGGTTGATGCGACGGATGTCGCCGTGTACGCGTATCATAGGGGAAATGCCCGAACTCAAATGGAGGTCGGAGGCTTTGTTTTTCACGCCGAACGCGAGTAAGTCGGTAATCTGCATAATGTGGCCTTGTTTTGGTTTAGAATAATAAAATCGCTTTATTTTAAATAGATAAATCCGTTCGACCAAGTAAAATTTTCAAAATGCCGAGTGATGAACGGGTTAAAGGAGAAAACCATGTCGGTATTGCAACAAAACTATCAGGACGTATGCCGGGCGGTTGAACAGGCGGCTGAGGCTGCCGGACGGCCTGCGGATGCGGTAAAGCTGGTAGCGGTCAGCAAGACCTTTCCGGCAGACGATATCCGTGAAGTGTATGCGGCCGGTCAGCGCGATTTCGGCGAGAACTATATTCAGGAATGGTTTGAAAAAACGGAAACGTTGGCCGATCTGCCGGATATTGTTTGGCACGTTATCGGCGATGTGCAGTCTAATAAAACCAAATTTGTGGCCGAACGCGCACATTGGGTGCATACGATAGGCCGTCTGAAAACGGCGCGGCGGTTGAGTGAACAAAGGCCGTCTGAAATGCCGCCGTTGCAGGTGTGTATTGAAGTGAACATTGCCACGGAAGAGGCGAAACACGGCGTAGCGCCCGATGAAGCGGTCGAGTTGGCTCTTGAAGTGGCCAAGTTGCCGAATATTAAAGTGCGCGGATTGATGTGTGTGGCCAAGGCCGACAGCAGCGACGATGAGTTACGCAGCCAGTTTCATACCATGCAACGGCTGTTGGCTGAGCTGAACGCGGCAGGCGTCGAAGCAGATGTTTTGTCTATGGGTATGTCCGGAGATATGCCAATCGCGGTAGAATGCGGCGCAACCCATGTCCGCATCGGCAGCGCGATTTTCGGCAGACGGGAACAAAAACAAAAAGGAGAAGGCAGCCAATGAAACAGATTATCTCGGTCGTTTTGCTTGGTTTGACCTTAACGGGTTGTCGGTTGATGGGCTGGTATCAATGTGAGTCCTTATCGGGCTGGTGCAAACCCAAAAAGCCGGCAGCAATAGATTTTTGGGAAATTAAAGGCGAACCGCCGCCTTCTATCGAGGGTTTCCGCGGGAAGCGTTTGGCGGACGGGAATTATTCTATTGACGATAATGCTTATCGTACCGCAGCTAATGATTATTTCAGTAGGAAAATCAAAAAGTTTGAAGCTTGCGGGCTAGCTTGGCAAACCCGCGATAAACGCCCTTTAGCGGAAACTTTTAAAAAAGAAGGATTGGATTGTTTGGAAAAACAGGGTTTATACCGAACATCACTGCCTGAAAGCGTCCGTTGGTAAAAAGGTCGTCTGAAATTTTGTCGGTATGATGGAAACGGTATTTCAGACGACCTCAGCAAATGTATCTGATTTAAAAAATTAAGGAAATTTATGAACATCTACTTTTTAGGCGGCGGCAATATGGCGACTGCCATTGCAGGCGGTTTGGTCAAACAAGACGGCTATCGTGTCCACATTGTCGAACGCGGCGCCGAAAGACGGGAGCAACTGGTGCAAGAATTGGGCGTAGCCACTTCTGAAAACCTGCCCGAATTGAGTGCGGACGACGTCCTCATCCTCGCCGTCAAACCGCAAGACATGCAGGCAGCCTGTCAAAACATCCGTTTGAATGGTGCGCTGGTGTTGTCCGTAGCAGCTGGTTTGTCCATCGATACCCTCAGCCATTATCTGGGCGGTACACGCCGTATCGTGCGCATCATGCCCAATACGCCGGCCAAAATCGGCTTGGGCGTATCCGGTATGTTTGCCGATGCAGGCGTTTCAGAAGCAGACCGTACAGCTGCAGACGGCATCATGCGCTCTGTCGGCACAACCGTTTGGCTGAACGAGGAAGAGCAACTCCACAATATTACCGGCATCAGCGGCAGCGGCCCCGCCTATGTTTTCTATTTGTTGGGCGCGCTCCAAAATGCGGCTTTGGCACAAGGTTTTAATGAACAAGACGCACGCGAACTGAGCCTCGCTACATTTAAAGGCGCAGTGGCTTTGGCCGAACAAACCGGCGAAGCATTCGCACAATTACAGCAAAACGTAACTTCCAAAGGTGGCACGACACACGAAGCCATCGAAACCTTCAAAGCCCGTCACGTTGCCGAAGCCATCGAACAGGGCGTAGAAGCCTGCGTCAAACGTTCGCAAGAAATGGCGCAACAATATAAGGCCGTCTGAACATGCGCGGCGACTTGCTCTTATTATTGGCAGACGCTGTTGCCATCCTGTGTATCACGCGCTTTTTGCTCCGATACGCAGGATTGGCAGCAGAACACCCCCTGCTCAAATTCAGCATACAGGCAACAGGCTGGCTGACCAAACCTTGGCAAAAAGCATTTCCATCCGGTAAGAAAACCGATTGGTACTGTTTGCCTTCAGGTTTTCTGGTGTACTACCTTGCCTGTACCGCCATTATTTTCATCTCGCCGGCGCTGTCCATCAGCAATAAGCTGATTTTGGCAAACTTTTGGTTTGCCGTACTCCATATGCTGAAAGCCGCGGCCTATACATTATTTATCG
This sequence comes from Neisseria sp. P0018.S001, assembly GCF_051957355.1. Classification (NCBI taxonomy): domain Bacteria; kingdom Pseudomonadati; phylum Pseudomonadota; class Betaproteobacteria; order Neisseriales; family Neisseriaceae; genus Neisseria; species Neisseria sp. P0018.S001. Next base: position 171,605 of record NZ_JBQCWN010000005.1, read on the forward strand.
GTCTGATTATTAGAATGGTGTCCAGCATACAGGGCCGCTATTCGCCGTTGACTTATGCCATCGAACGAATTCTACAACCATTGCTCAAACCGTTTTCCTTCTTGCGCGTAGGGCGATACGATTTTTCAGGCAGTTTGTTGGCACTCTTATTATGGTTGTGGCTGGCCCGATGGTTTCCCCAACTTATCCAGCAAACCAACCTATGGTTGCTTCAATAGGCCGTCTGAAAGCGCAGCAGGTATTAACGACCAAAAATACAACGTCCTAAAAAGCGCTTTAATACATTTAGGTGTAAGGTAGTGCAAAAAAGTGCAAATCGAAATATAAAGAACAAATGAATAGGTAAAACATGATATGATTCGCCCAATTTCCAAAACGGAAATTCAAGAAAACCCAATAAAAGCAAACCCGTAGCATCCAAATCATTAACAACAAACCGAAAGCAGACACCATGGCAAAGCTGACAGAACAAGATATTTTAAACTGGGATGGTCCTGAAGAGGACTACATGAACAGCGACCAATTGGCCTTCTTCCGCGAACTACTGGTTAAAATGCAAGAAGAGCTGATTGAAAATGCAAACACCACTACCGGCCATCTTCAAGAGCACGAATCCGCTCCCGATCCTGCTGATCGAGCTACTCAAGAAGAAGAATACGCTTTAGAACTGCGCACCCGCGATCGTGAGCGTAAACTTCTCAATAAAGTGCAAGCGACTATCCGCAGCATTGACGAAGGTGATTACGGTTTCTGTGCCGATACCGGCGAACCCATCGGCCTCAAACGCCTGCTGGCACGTCCGACCGCGACATTGTCCGTAGAAGCGCAAGAGCGACGCGAACGAATGAAAAAACAGTTCGCCGACTAAGAATATAGATATAGAAACCTCAAAAGGCCGTCTGAAAGAGCATTTCAGACGGCCTGAGACCTTTGCAAAAAAGTCCTTCCCCCGACAGCCGAAATCTAAACAAAGATTTTCGGCTGTTTTTGTTTCAAATATCCACTGATTCTACTCAAATATCCCCATAATCCCCCTTGGATACCTGATTA
>NZ_JBQCWN010000006.1:0-139244 GCF_051957355.1 Neisseria sp. P0018.S001
GATGTGTTTGGCGATCATGGCTTGGGCGGTTTGCTGAAAGAAGGTGCTCATGGAAAATCCCCTAAATGTCTTAGTAGGAATTTAGGGGATTTTAGGGGATTTTGCAAAGGTCTCAGGCCGTCTGAAACATATTCAGACGGCCTTTGTTTTCAAGTTGCTCTAAGTCTGCCTTCATCCGGAGTATTGATGAGAGTGACTTCCTTGAATTTTATGAAGTTTATTTTTTTGCTTTCTTAACAGCTGCTTTTTTAGCAGGAGCAGCTTTGGCAGCAGGCTCAGAAGCTGCAGCTTCAGGAGCAGCTTCTGGCTCGGAGGCAGCTGATTCAGCCGTTCGTTGATAGCCTTTGCCTTTCATGCAAGCATCAAACACAGCGCGGTCAGCATTTTCACCAGATGCTTGATGGCATTGAGTCATTGCTTCTTCAACAGTAATGCGTGGCGCTGCCGCTTCTTCAGGTTTGGAAGAAGAACAAGCTGCCAACATCAGGCTACCGGTGGCAAGAGCGATTAATAAAGTTTTCATAATTATATATTCCTAAATTTTGATTTTATGGTTTACCGTTAAACGGGAGATACAGGCTACAAAACAAGCTCTGTACCTCAATATTGAGTACATGAGTGCAATTTAGTTTCATTTCAACCTGTAAGTTTTTGATAAATTAATTCTATTGAAGTTAAGACAAATGCTTAATCCTCAATAAACTCAAAATCTTGCAGACCAGTCATTTTTTCTGTTTTTTCACTGTAAAAATATCAAAACGTGGCTGTTGCTAATCGCAACCATCATTTGGGGAGTCCCTCTTTTTATGGCATAATGGACTACTTGACGGATTATTCCGCTCCCCATTTTTTCAAACCGCAGAATCAACATCATACTGCGGTTTGTCCATTTCAGAATCAGATTTTTCAGACGGCCTATCATTCAAAAGGCCGTCTGAACAGAAAGCCACCATCATGAATCCTTTCTCTTCACTCGGTTTAGGCAGCGAATTAGTCTCTGCCCTGACCGATCAGGGTTATGAAAACCCGACACCTATCCAAGCAGCAGCGATTCCTAAAGCCTTAGCAGGACATGACCTTTTGGCCGCAGCACAAACCGGCACAGGTAAAACCGCAGCCTTTATGCTGCCCAGCCTAGAACGCTTGAAACGCTACGCCACATCCAGCACCTCCCCTGCCATGCACCCTGTCCGTATGTTGGTATTGACCCCGACCCGCGAACTGGCCGATCAAATCGATCAAAACGTGCAGGCATACATTAAGAATCTTCCTTTACGCCATACCGTCCTCTTTGGCGGCGTCAATATGGACAAACAAACTGCCGACTTGCGCGCCGGTTGCGAAATCGTTGTCGCTACGGTTGGCCGACTGCTCGACCACGTCAAACAAAAAAACATCAATTTAAACAAAGTTGAAATCGTTGTACTCGACGAAGCCGACCGTATGCTTGATATGGGTTTCATCGACGATATCCGCAAAATCATGCAGATGCTGCCCAAACAGCGGCAAACCCTGCTTTTCTCCGCCACTTTCTCACCGCCTATCCGCAAGCTTGCGCAAGATTTTATGCACACGCCCGAAATGGTTGAAGTGGCTGCGCAAAATACCACCAACGCCAATGTCGAGCAACACATCATTGCCGTTGATGCGCTTAAAAAACGCAACCTGCTCGAACGTCTGATTGTTGATTTACACATGAATCAAGTCATTGTATTCTGCAAAACCAAACAAAGCGTCGATCAAGTTACCCGCGACCTCGTCCGCCGCAACATTGCCGCCCAATCCATCCACGGCGACAAATCCCAACAAAGCCGACTGGAAACCCTCAATGCCTTTAAAGAAGGCACATTACGCGTTTTGGTTGCCACCGACGTTGCAGCGCGCGGCTTGGATATTGCCGAGTTGCCTTTCGTCATCAACTACGAGCTGCCAACCCAACCTGAAGACTACGTTCACCGCATCGGACGTACCGGCCGGGCCGGTGCCGACGGCGTTGCCATTTCCTTGATGGATAAAACCGAACAGAAAATGTTTGAATCCATTAAAGAGCTGATCGGCAGCGATTTGAATGTGGAGCGCATCGAAGGCTTTGAGCCGCATTGGTGGGGCAACGACAATCAAGATGAAGCCGAAGCGCAACCGGTTCAACACAACGACAGCCGCTCTCGCCGCGATGATAGAAACAAACGCAACGAATACGCGAGCAAGTCAGACAAAAGCTCGAAAAAAGCAGAAGAGAAAAACGATCCGGGTATTGTCTGCGGCAAAATTGCCGGCAGAACACGCCGCAGCCGTCACGAGCGTCAGCCTTGCGCCCTGCTCCAACCTGGTTTTGGCGTAAAGTAAACAACGCTGATTAATCGGTTTTCTGATTATTTATCCTTAACAAATGCCGTCTGAAACTTATCTTTCAGGCGGCCTTTTATTAAACTAAAAATAAAAAGGACGTGATGAACACGTCCTTTTTTTCCGTTTCAAACGGCCTTTATTATTTTAGGCCGTCTGAAAATCGGTTTACCTTGTTACATTAAACATTCACGGTCTCGGCTACTTCGTTGTAACTGTCGATTTCGTTGAAGTTCATGTAGCGGTAGATTTGGTCGCCCTGTTCGTTGATGATGCCGATGTTAGCTTGGTATTCTTCAACGGTCGGGATTTTGCCCAGTTTGGAGCAAATCGCCGCCAACTCTGCCGAGCCGAGGTAAACGAAGGTGTTTTTACCCAAGCGGTTCGGGAAGTTGCGGGTGGAAGTGGACATGACGGTTGCGCCTTCGTGTACTTGTGCTTGGTTACCCATACACAATGAGCAACCCGGCATTTCCATACGCGCACCTGCACGGCCGAGTACGCCGTAGTGACCTTCGTCGGACAACTCTTTCGCGTCCATTTTGGTCGGCGGCGCCATCCACAGGCGGACGGGGATGTCGGACTTACCTTCCAAAAGTTTGGAGGCAGCGCGGAAGTGGCCGATGTTGGTCATACAAGAACCAATGAACACTTCGTCGATTTTGGTGCCGGAACGTTCGGACATGAAGCACACGTCATCCGGGTCGTTCGGGCAGGCGATAATCGGCTCTTTGATGTCGTCCATGTTGATTTCAATCACGGCAGCGTATTCGGCATCTTTATCCGCTTCGAGCAGCTCAGGATTTGCCAACCATTTTTCCATGGCTTTGATGCGGCGTTCCAAAGTGCGTGGGTCTTGATAGCCGTCGGCAATCATGTTTTTCATCAACACGACGTTGGATTTCATGTACTCGATAATCGGCTCTTTGTTGAGCTTCACGGTACAGCCGGCAGCGGAGCGTTCGGCAGACGCATCGGTCAATTCAAAGGCTTGTTCCACTTTCAAATCAGGCAGGCCTTCGATTTCGAGGATGCGGCCGGAGAAGATGTTTTTCTTGCCTGCTTTGGCAACGGTGAGCAAACCTTGTTTAATCGCGTAAAGCGGAATGGCGTTCACCAAATCGCGCAGGGTTACGCCCGGTTGCAGTTTGCCGCTGAAGCGTACCAATACGGATTCAGGCATATCGAGCGGCATTACGCCGGTCGCTGCTGCGAAAGCAACCAAGCCGGAGCCGGCAGGGAAGGAAATACCGATAGGGAAACGAGTGTGGCTGTCGCCGCCGGTACCGACTGTATCAGGCAGCAGCAGACGGTTGAGCCATGAGTGAATCACGCCGTCGCCCGGACGCAGAGCCACACCGCCACGGGTAGAAATAAAGGCGGGCAGCTCTTTATGGGTTTTCACATCGACAGGTTTCGGATAAGCAGCGGTGTGACAGAAAGACTGCATCACCATATCGGCGGAGAAGCCCAAACAAGCCAAGTCTTTCAACTCGTCGCGGGTCATCGGGCCGGTAGTGTCTTGCGAGCCGACAGTCGTCATGCGCGGTTCGCAATAAGTACCCGGACGTACGCCTTGTCCTTCTGGCAGACCGCAGGCGCGACCGACCATTTTTTGCGCCAAGGTGAAACCGGCTTTGCTTTCGGCAGGCGCTTGAGGCAGGCGGAATTCGGTAGAGGCAGGCAGTTTCAGGGCTTCGCGCGCTTTGGCGGTCAGACCGCGGCCGATAATCAGGTTGATACGGCCGCCCGCTTGCACTTCGTCCAGCAATACTTGAGATTTCAGGCTGAATTCGGCAACGGTTTCGCCATTTTTCACGATTTTGCCTTCATAAGGCAGAATATCGACGACATCGCCCATTTTCAGTGCGGAAACATCGACTTCAATCGGCAGCGCACCGGAGTCTTCTTGAGTATTGAAGAAAATCGGTGCGATTTTGCCACCCAAGCATACGCCGCCGAAGCGTTTGTTCGGAACGAACGGAATGTCTTCGCCGGTATGCCAAATAACAGAGTTGGTCGCGGATTTGCGTGAAGAACCAGTACCGACTACGTCGCCGACGTAGGCAACCGGATGACCTTTGGCTTTGAGTTCTTCCAACAATTTAATCGGACCGACTTCGCCCGGTTTGTCAGGCGTGATGCCGTCGCGCGGGTTTTTCAGCATCGCCAGCGCGTGCAGCGGAATATCGGGACGGCTCCATGCGTCGGGCGCGGGAGAGAGGTCGTCTGTATTGGTTTCGCCGTCGACTTTAAAGACGGTAACAGTAATTTTTTCAGGAACTTTGGCACGAGAAGTAAACCATTCGGCATCCGCCCAAGATTGCAATACTTCTTGCGCGTATTTGTTGCCTTTTTCAGCTTTTTCTTGAACATCGTGGAAAGAGTCGAACATCAGCAGAGTGTGTTTCAGACCATTTGCAGCGATAGGCGCAAGTTTGTCGTTGTCTAAGAGTTCGATGAGTGCATGAATGTTGTAACCGCCGAGCATGGTACCCAACAGTTCGGTAGCGTACTCAGGGGAAATCAACGGGCTGGATGCGCTGCCTTCGGCAATGGCAGCCAAAAATGAAGCTTTGACTTTGGCGGCATCGTCCACACCGGGCGGTACGCGGTGAGCCAACAGCTCAACCAAGAATTCACCTTCACCGGCAGGCGGATTTTTCAGCAGCTCAACCAAATCAGCGGTTTGCTGAGCAGTCAGAGGAAGGGCGGGAATACCAAGGGCAGCGCGCTCGGCGGCGGCTTTACGATAGGCTTCTAACATCTCTTTGTTCCTTTTTCTGTTTTTTCTTCTGGGCAGTTGCAAATGATTTGCAGTTAAAGATTGTAAACAATCCTTTTAAGCATCATAGACCAGTTTTCAAAAAATGGGAACAGTTATGTTACTGAATGTAATAAATTTAAACTATTTTATTTAATGTATTAATAGTTTAATCTATCTAACGCCGCCCTCTCTTGTATGTTTTAGCCAAACAGACGGGAAACTTCGGCTGATTTTTTACGGTACGGCAAGATGATTTCAACGCGGAACAGGCCGTCTGATTGGATGCTTCTGATTTTCGCATCGGTGTCATACATCAAAGTCAGGCGCTCTTTCAGGTTGTGTAAGGCCATAGAATTGCCTTTATGCGGCTTGGTATTTTCATTAGGTTCCGTTCCGCACGGATTCTCGATACTGATGAAAATAGAGGATTTTTCCAATTTTGTTAATACCGTAATTATCCCTGGACGATGGGTGGATTCGACACCATGAAAGACAGCATTTTCCAAAAGCGGCTGCAGCAGCAGATGCGGCGTTTCCGCATCGTCGGGCGCATGGTGTTGCCACATAACCTGTACGCGCATATGCCCCATGCGGATTTGCTCGATGGCAATATATTCCTGCGCCCATTCGATTTCCTGCCCCAAGGTACTGTTTTGACTGCCGTCACGCAACTGTGCGCGGAACAGGTTGGCCAGATTTTCCAGCAAAGTTTCCGCATCATACGGGCGCAGACGGATTAAGCTGATGGCGGCATTTAGGCTGTTAAACAAGAAATGCGGACGGATACGCGCCGTCAACGCGCTCAGCCTGGCTTCGGAAATCGAAGGCTCGAGGCTGTTGCGGCGGGCGGCTTCGATGTACATGAAACTGAAACAAAAAAAGGTCAGCAAGAAGAAATGTTGAATCAGCGGCCACATCTCCGTCTTCAAAATCACTACATCGACAAACAAGAAAATCAGCAGGTTGGAGACGTAGGAAATCACGACGCTGTACTGCGAGCGAAGTAGGGCCGGCGCAAATGCCTGTAAAAAATAGACCTTAAGTAAAATTAAGAGGATGACGGGGCAAGCCCATGAAAAATGTTGGAAAATCTGTTCCGGATAAGGCACGCCCGATACCGTCATCAACGGAAAGATAAACAAACTGATTAACAAAACAATAAGCAGGCGCACCAAAGTTGCGGAATTGCGCAAATCCGGCACTGCGAAATTCTGGTTTATTTGACGTATAATAGACATGATTTCAACCGTTTTCTTTCATAATGTATAGACGGGTCTGCTATATTGAAGACGTAGACCCTGTTTTTTTATTTATATTTTAAGGATGCTGATATGAGCAAGGACAAAACCTGGTCAGGCCGTTTTAACGAACCTGTTTCCGAGCTGGTCAAAAAATATACCGGCTCGATTGATTTTGACAAACGGCTGGCAGAATGGGACATCCAAGGCTCGCTGGCACACGCGCAAATGCTGACACAGTCGGGCGTTTTGAGCGAAGACGACCTCTCCGCCATCCGTCAGGGCATGGCCGAGATTATAGCAGAAATCAAGGAAGGAACTATTTCCTGGTCGCTGGATTTGGAAGATGTCCACATGAACATCGAACGCCGCCTCACCGACAAAATCGGCGACGCCGGCAAACGCCTGCACACCGGCCGCAGCCGCAACGACCAAGTCGCTACCGACATCCGCCTGTGGCTGCGCGATCAAATTACCGTTATCCAAAGCTTGATTCAAAACCTTCAGACGGCCTTGGTTGATTTGGCGGAGCAAAATGTGGAAACCGTCATGCCCGGCTTTACCCACCTGCAAGTTGCCCAGCCGGTCAGCTTCGGGCATCACATGCTCGCCTATGTTGAAATGCTCGGCCGCGATTTCGAGCGCATGGCCGACTGCCGCAAACGCGTCAACCGTATGCCGCTCGGCGCCGCAGCCCTTGCCGGTACCACCTACCCGATTCAACGCGAAATTACCGCCGAGCTGTTAGGCTTTGAACAAATCTGCCGAAACTCGCTCGATGCCGTATCTGACCGCGATTTTGCCATTGAGTTCACAGCCGCTGCTTCTCTGATTATGGTTCACCTGAGCCGCCTTTCCGAAGAATTGATTTTGTGGATGAGCCCGCGTTTCGGCTTTATCGACATTGCCGACCGTTTCTGCACCGGCTCGTCCATCATGCCGCAAAAGAAAAACCCCGACGTACCCGAACTCGTGCGCGGCAAATCCGGTCGCGTGATTGGCCACCTGATCGGCCTGGTTACCCTGATGAAATCGCAGCCTTTGGCATACAACAAAGACAATCAGGAAGACAAAGAGCCTTTGTTTGACACTGCCGACTCGCTTATCGACACCCTGCGTATTTACGCCGACATGATGCGCGGCGTGACCGTCAAACCCGACAATATGCGCGCCGCCGTAATGCAGGGTTTTGCAACGGCTACCGACTTGGCGGATTACTTGGTGAAAAAAGGCATGCCCTTCCGTGACAGTCATGAAGTCGTTGCCCAAGCCGTGCGCCATGCCGATGAAGCTGGCGTTGATTTGAGCGAATTGCCGCTTGAAGTCCTGCAAGGTTTCAGCGGTTTGATTGCCGACGACGTTTACAGCGTGCTGACACCCGAAGGCAGCTTAAACGCGCGCAACCACTTGGGCGGCACTGCGCCTGAACAAGTCCGTTTCCAAGTGAAACGCTGGCGTGAATTATTGGCTTAAACCCATCTAAACACATACTAAAAGGCCGTCTGAAAATTTTCAGACGGCCTTTTGATTACCTGTGTTACACTCAACCTCACAATAAAAACAGACAAACCTAAACTTACCTCCAAACGAGAAAACACGCCTCCTGACTTTGCCGCCATCTTCATACAAAAGGAGCAAGGATGAAAAACATTGTCTTAAAATTGATCATGATCTACCTATGCTGCGGATGCTATGCCGTATTCGTCGCCTGGGAAAATGGCGGATTCAGCCAGCTCCATGATTTTCAAGCAATAGAGAGCAACGGCATGAGCGCATACCTTCATCAAACCTCCGCCGCCACCATGCAGGCTGAAAAAAACGAGCTGTCGATTTTGCAAAACAACCAAAACAGCTTAGCCTCTTGCGTCGGCATTGAATCTTTATGCGAACAAGCCAAGCCAGGAATCTGGGTTGAACATGCCAAATTCTTACAACACAAAGACACGGGCAAATTATTGGTACTTTCGTTGGACTATTTGGAAAACAATGACACCGCAAAAACCCTACACAACCGCTATACTGCATCGCTCCTCCCCCAAGCAGACAGAACGGAAGCGTGGCATTACGCCTGGCGTACATTTTTGAGCTCAATAATATTTCTAATGGTCGTCAATCTGACGCCAATGATTTTTGCCCTATTCGAAGAAAAGACAAGCGCAGCATAAAAACATGCCGTCTGAAAACATTTTCAGACGGCATGTTTCATTATTAAAGCTTAACTCGGATGAACCATATCGGCAGGAACGACCAATTCGTCAAACTCTTCACCTGTCAGCAAGCCCAATTCGATGGCGGTTTCGCGCAACGATTTGTCGTTTTTGTAGGCGGTTTTGGCGACTTTGGCGGCGTTTTCATAGCCGATTTTACGGTTTAACGCAGTAACCAGCATCAGGGAATGGTGCAGGAAATAGTCGATTTTTTCCGGTACGGGCTCGATGCCGACGGCGCAGTGTTCATTGAAGCTGTTGCACGCATCGCCCAACAGGCGGATGGATTGCAAGAGGTTGTAGGCGATAACGGGCATATAGACGTTCAGCTCAAAGTTGCCCGATGCGCCCGCCATGCCGATGGTAACGTCGTTGCCGAACACTTGGCAGCACACCATGGTCATTGCTTCGCATTGGGTTGGGTTAACTTTGCCCGGCATGATGGACGAACCCGGCTCGTTTTCAGGGATTTTGATTTCGCCCAAACCGCAACGCGGGCCGCTTGCCAGCCAGCGGATGTCGTTGGCGATTTTGTTCAGGCTTGCCGCCAGCGTTTTCAATGCACCCGAAGCGGCAACGGCGGCATCGCGTCCGCCCAATGCTTCAAACTTGTTCGGCGCGCTGACAAACGGCAAGCCGGACAATTCGGCGAGTTTGGCGGCGGCTTTTTCGGCGTATTCGGGATGGCTGTTCAAACCCGTGCCGACCGCCGTGCCGCCCAAGGCGAGTTCATACAAATCTTTAAGCACATCGTTCAGACGGCCTAAGCCGTGATCAAGCTGGGAAACATAGCCGGAAAACTCTTGTCCCAAAGTCAGCGGCGTCGCATCTTGCAAGTGGGTGCGGCCGATTTTGACGATGGGGGCGAATTCTTTGGCTTTTTTATCCAATGTATCACGCAAGGCTTGGACGGCAGGAATGAGGTGGCGGTTGATTTCAATCGCGGCGGCGACGTGGATGGCGGTTGGGAACGCATCATTGGTCGATTGCGCGTGGTTCACATGGTCGTTGGGATGGACAGGCTGATACGCCGCCAAACCCGTACCGGCGATTTCGTTGGCGCGGTTTGCCAGCACTTCGTTCATGTTCATATTGGACTGCGTGCCGGAGCCGGTCTGCCACACCACCAATGGGAACTGCCCGTCGAGCTTGCCGTTCAACACATCATCCGCCGCCTGCGTAATCAAATCTGCCTGTTCGGGCTTAATCCTGCCGAGGGAAACATTGGTTGCTGCGGCGGCTTTTTTCACCAGCGCCAAAGCATAAATCAAAGGCTGCGGCAGGGTTTCTCCGCCGATTTTGAAATTGTTGCGGCTGCGCTGGGTCTGCGCGCCCCAATAGGCTTCGGATGGGACTTCGACATTGCCCATAGTGTCGTGTTCGGTACGGGTACTCATGCGTTTCTCCTACATTTAAATAGAAATAATAATGATTCGTAAATTTATTATACCCAGCAAAAGGCCGTCTGAAAAGAGAGAGGTTTTCAGACGGCCTTTTGCTTTATTAACCTGAAATACTAATAGAAGATAAAACCCGATTTCGGAGCAAATACAACCTGCGCCGCCGCTCCCCTCTTCTAAAAATTTTCCTCCTTGCCGATTTGTGTTCTACGCTAAGTGTTTATCGACAATAAATACCTTATCGTTTCTTTACTTTGCTTCTCTCTAAGAGCATAATAAATAAAAATGATTATCAGGATATAGATCATGAAACAAAACCATTTGATTTGCTTGTTAATGAGCAGTTTTGCCGCTGCAAACGGCTTTGCCGAAACCTTGGCAGACCCTGATGAAATCCAGCCTGTCAAAACCTTCTCCCCTCCCAAACCGATTGCACCGACCGCCGCACAAGGCTATTTCCCCGAAAACCAATTCGACCGCACCGACCGCAGCGATCATTACTTTGTTACTGAAAACATAGACCAAGCCTTCCGTCCGCTGAAAGCAAACAGCGGCTTTTACGGCAAAAGCTTTTACAATTCCGTTACCGCGCAAGCGCGCGGGGCAAAGGTGTACGGCGTAGCCAACCTCAATCACACCAAGGCCAACGGCTATAAAGACGGCGACGGCAACCAGACCGATTGGAAATACAGCCGTTTCAATCAAGCTTTGGTACTCGGTTTCGTGCCGTCTGAAAATCAGGAATACCGCCTTACTTATCTGCACGACGACATCAACAACGACCGCCAACCGCAGTTCGTCAACGACGCATTGGACACCGAACGCCACATCGCTAAACTCAACGCGCGTTGGGGCAATGCCGATTTAAGCAATACGGTCAGCGCGGAAGCAGGCATCATCAAACTCAAACGCCATGCCGACAATTACTCCCTGCGCCCAAACAACACGCCGCAGCAAGTATTCGTAGAGCTTGACCGCAAAGTGTACGACTTCTCGCTCAAACACGATGCGGACTTCGGTAAATTCCACAACACCGCCGCCGTCAGCTATCGCAACGACAGCCAAAACGGCGAGCGCAACGCCCACACTGCCATGCGCGATTTCCTCAACGGCTACCGTTTCGCCGATGTGCACATCGACCGCTGGCGCATTGCCGATACCCTGTCTTACAAGTTCAACGACCAACACAAACTGGGCTTGGGCTTAAGCTACGAACTCAACGAAGCGGACATTCGCAAAAATACGGCACAGCCCGCCCATCCGATGAACCGCAATCTCGCCTTCGCCTCGGCGCAGCAAATCTGGAAAACTCATTACGGCTACGACTTCAACGGCAAAGTACGCCGTCATGCCTTCTCCGGTGAACTCAAATACGATTTCACACCGTCTGAAACGCAAAAATACAGCGTTTCCCTTGCTCACTTAGAACGCATCGGCGACAACACCGAACGCTTCAACTCGCTTGCCGCCATCGTGCAAAACCGCATGAACGGCGCGTTGATGAACCAAACCCCAGCCGCCGCCATCGCAGGCAATCCCCTGCTGAAAACCGAAAAACACAACCGCATCAAGCTCACCGCCGACAGCCGCAACGACTACTACAACGGCTATATGAACTCGTTGGCAGGCGCAGGCTGGAACGTGGGCGGCACGCTTGTAGCAGACAAAGTCAAAGACCTGATTATTTTTGACCGCGCACGCGGACAAAGCGGCACGGTTTCCAAAGGCGGCGGCATCATCACACGCAATGTGGACGCGCGATTGTTTACCGCTCAGGCCTACGCGCGTTACAACTTCAATCCGCATTGGGCGGCAGGCATCAAAGCCGCCTACAACTACGGACACAACGAAACCGACGGCAGGCCGCTCTATCAAATCCGTCCGTTTGAAGCCGCCGTCCAAGCCGACTACAAAAACTACTTTGCCCACGGCAGCTACAACATCGGCGCCGCAACACGCTTTGTCGCCAAACAAACGCGCGGCGATTTTGACGCGGCAAGCGGTCTGGGCATAGACAAACGCGAAACCGCCAAAGGCTTTACCGTTGCCGACCTTTACGCAGGCGTAAACATTAAAGACAAATACGGCTTGCGCTTGGGCGTAAACAACGTGTTCAACAAAAAATACGCCGAATACATCAGCGGCGACCACGTCCTCGCCCTATCCCCCAGCGTAGTGTATGCACCGGGCAGAACGTATTGGTTGAGTTTGCATGCGGCTTTTTAAAATCAGGCCGTCTGAAAGAATGCCTACACTGGCTTATTAAGAATTAGGAGATAAAAAATGGATATGAAAAGACGTGATTTCTTAAAAATGACCGCCGCGCTGGCAGCGGCAGGCGTTTCGCCTTCATTGTTGGCAGCCGGTAAAGAGCAATTTACCGTATACGGCGCGCCGGCAATGCCCAGCGTTACCATTGCCGTAGCGGCGTTGCAAGGCAAGCTGGCGAAACAGGCGGACGTGTCGCTAAAAATCTGGCGTTCGCCCGACCAGCTTCGCGCAGGTGTAGCGAGTGGACAATTTAAAGTGATGATGAGTCCGAGCAATGTCGGCGTAAACCTGCGCAACCAAGGGCAGAAAGTCGGCATGGTGAATATTTTGACCAACGGCATCACGCAGCTGATGTGCAAAGGCAGCGCGATTACCTCACCGCAGGATTTGGTCGGCAAAAAAATCCTCGTACCGTTTAAAAACGATATGCCCGACATCGTGCTGCAAGCCTTGTTGAAAAAACTGAAAATCGATGCGCACAAAGTCGGCATCACCTATACCGCCACGCCGCCCGAAGCAGTCGGACTGTTTTTAAGCAAGGACTACCACGCCGCCATCCTGCCCGAACCGATGGCAACCGCCAGCCTACTTAAAGGCAAAACCATGGGCGTAAACGTCGTGCGTGGATTTGACTTGGTGAAAGCATGGGGACAGGCGTTTGACACCAAACCGCTGATTCCGATGGCAGGCATCATCGCCAACGAAGAATATTTCCACGCTCACAAAGCGCAGTTCGACATCTTCCATCAGGATTTGAAAAACGCGCTCAACTGGATACTCGCCAACCGCCAAAGCGCCGCGAAAATCGGCAAAAACTACCTCCCCGCCCCCGAACCTGCCCTAGTCATGGGCTTGGACGGCGCGCGGCTGACGGTAACCAAAGGCAGCGAAGTGAAGAACGAGATTTTGAAGTTTTACGAAATCCTGATGCAGTTCAACCCGAAACTTTTGGGCGGCAAGTTGCCTGATAACGGGTTCTTCTTGGCTTAAAAGGAGGAGAGGTCGTCTGAAAGGGGAGAAATAATATTGGGGAATTCAATATACCCTTTTCAGACGGCCTGTCAGATAATAATTAGAACAGTACACAAAAAGCCGTCATTCCCCGCGCCGGCGGGAATCCAGTCTCTGATATTGCAGGAATGTTTTAAAATTGCAGCAACGTCAAACCTCTGGATTCCCGCCTACGCGGGAATGACGGCGGGTAGTAACCGTAGGTTAAGCTGTCAAATCCGACAAAACCGTTGAACTGTCTGAAATGTTGGGTCATGACCCAACCTACGCTTGCTTAAGGAAAATACTTTGTTGGGCGGCAGGTATTCGGCATTCGATAAAAAGATACAAAAGATTACAACGAAATCTTTTGTTCAAAGCCCGTTCATACGGAAGTTGTGCATGCAGATTGATAATCTGAAGATGAGCTGTAATTTCAAATCATATTTCTTGGAACCCCTTTTGTTTAAAACGGGAGAGTTCAGCTCCGGACAAACCATTCGGTCAGATGAACATGCAAATATTAACTGGATTGGTTCAGCTTCATATGAACTGTGGTTTAGTATTCCTATTAATCAGTAAGTAAGGTTGGGTTGTCAACCCCAAAAAAACCGTCGAATTACCTAAAATGTTAGGGTATGAGTCCAATCTACGCTTAGTTATCAACTGCTATTATTGGAGATTTAAAAATGGATTTTAAATTTAAAAATATTGGACATATCATTAGTGAAGTAATTACAGAATTTATGCTTCAAAAAAAGGAGTCTTATAATTTTGGAGATAATGATGTTGTGTTTGGCGAAGCATATGAAATATATGAATGCTATTTCAAAGAAAATTTAGTAGCTTTTATCATATTAGTGCATTGTTTTAAAACGGATGAGGAGATTGAGGATAATTATTTTTATGAAATTATATTTGGTAAATTAACAAATGATGAAAATGTAAAATTTAAAAAAATACTAAAACAATTCCTTCAAAACGAGTACAAGGAAGATTTAAAGATTTTTGCGGTTGTAAAAAACACCAATGAAGATGATAGGGACAAAGTATTTAACATTTTAGAGGAAAATGGGTTTATTACAACTGAAAATCCCAGCGAACGTATTTTTATTCCTAATAATAATTATCAGTAACTAAAGGTTGGCTTAGCAGCAGTCGTAACCCGACGAAACCCCCGAAATCTCAAACCAAGGTCGTCTGAAAAACAATATTTGTGGAAACCAAACCGTTTTGTTGGTTTACGGCGTTCCATCTAACCCAATCAACTCTTTTTCAGACAACCTATCGTCCCCAAACCATTCCCATCAACCAACACCCAAACCATGATTAAAACCGATAAAATCCGCAAACCTCAGCCTGCGCTGTTTTACATCATCGACTACCTTTGGAGCGGCTTTGCCGGTCTGGGCGTGGCGATGGTGGTGGTGGCGTTGTGGGCGTGGGGCAGCGCCGTGTTCGGCGAATTTATGCTGCCTGCGCCGGTAGAGGTGTTTCAAAAATCATTGGATTTATTGAAACATTTTCAGGAAAACGAAATCGGGATTTCGCTGTGGCGGTCGGTGGTGGGTATTTCGGTTGCGTTGGTAGCGGGATTGGCGGCGGGGCTGGTGGCAGGCAGTTTTAAGACGGCGATGGCGTTGCTTAAGCCTGTGATTACGATTTTGTTGGCGATGCCGCCGATTATTTGGGTGGTAATGGCTCTGTTTTGGTTCGGTTTCGGCAATCCGAGCGTGTTGTTTACCATCATTGTGTTGGTTGCGCCGCTGACGTTTGCGAGTGCGGCGGTCGGGATGGCGAGCGTGAACAAGCAGCATGAGGAATTGTTTGACGCTTATAAATTAGGCCGTCTGAAAAAAATCCGTTATCTGTATATCCCGCATCTGACGGGCTATGTGATTTCCAGTGTCGGCGTGGCGGTGGCGATGGGGGTGAAGGTGGTGATTATGGCGGAACTCTTGGGCGCGAGCGAAGGCGTGGGCGCGCGGATTGCGGACGCGAGGGCGATGCTGGAGACTTCGACGGTGATGGCTTATGTGGTGTTGGTCATCGTGTTTGTGTCGCTGTTTGAATACCTGATTACCAAGCCTTTGGAAATTTTGTTTATGCCGTGGAGAAGATGATGCTCTGTCTTGAAAACGTGCGTTTTGAAATTCTCCGCGACCCCATCGTGCGCGATTTCAGTTTGAACCTGCAACATGGCGAAGTGAAAGCCTTGTTCGGGCCGAGCGGCTGTGGCAAGACGACGGTTTTGCGGTTGATTGCGGGCTTGGAAACGCCGAAATCGGGCTCGATACGCAATACTTTCCGCAAAACGGGGTTTCTGTTTCAGGAAAACCGCCTGCCGGAAAACTTGACCGCGATGCAGAATATCGCTATTTTTATGGACAAACCCGATGAAGGCGAAATCATCGAGTTGGCGGCGAAAGTCGGGCTGACGGCGGGCGATTTGAACAAATATCCGACCGAGTTGTCCGGCGGCATGGCGAAACGGGTGGCGTTTCTGCGCCTGCTGCTGTGCGGCTGCGACCTTGCCTTGCTGGACGAGCCGTTTGTCGGTTTGGACCGCGATTTGCGCGATATTTTGGTTGCCATGTTGGTGGAAAAAATCGAGCAGCAGGGCATGGCGTGTATGCTGGTAACGCATGACCGCTTCGAAGCCGCGCGCCTGAGCCATGAAATTATGCTGCTTTCCGCTAAGGGCATGAACGTGCAAAACGTGATTACCCTGCCTACGCCGCTGTCCGAACGCGATTCGGCTTTTGAAGAAGCCGTTGTGGCAAGGGAGTTCCAGGGGATTCATTATTATGAGTGATGAGGGAAATTTGAATATCTGACGAACCTTGCGGTTCGTTGCCCTCTCCCTAACCCTCTCCCACGGGGAAAGGGGATCAGGTTTCTCAAAATCAGAGAGCCGTAGAATTGGGAATCAGATGTCAGGTAAACCTGAAAATGTTCAGGCTCGACAGCCCAATTCCCTCTCCCCGTGGGAGAGGGCTAGGGAGAGGGTAAGCAAGCCGCAGGCTTGCCTCTTTAGCGAAAGATACGAATCTGTTATCCGAACGCGATTCGGTTTTTGAAAAAGCCGTGGTGCCAAGGGGGCAGAGGATTCATTATGAGGTGCTTTATGTTTTCGACTGTGATTACTGCTGCTGTTTTATATATTGCTACAGCAGTAGATTTGTTGGTAATACTATTAATATTTTTTGCTAGAGCAAATACTAGAAAAGAATATCGAGATATTTATATCGGACAATATTTAGGTTCTGTAATTTTAATATTAGTTAGTTTATTTCTAGCTTTTGTTTTGCATTATGTTCCGGAAAAATGGGTGTTGGGTTTATTAGGTTTAATACCGATTTACTTAGGTATTAAAGTTGCTATTTACGACGATTGTGAGGGCGAAAAAAGAGCTAAAAAAGAATTGGATGAAAAAGGGTTGTCAAAATTAGTCGGTATTGTTGCTTTGGTTACAGTTGCTAGTTGTGGTGCAGATAATATTGGACTTTTTGTTCCTTACTTTGTGACTTTAGATCTTGTCGACTTATTAGTTACTCTTCTTGTATTTTTAATATTGATTTTTGTTTTAGTATATACAGCACAAAGATTGGCTAATATTTCAGGTGTTGGTGAAATTGTAGAGAAGTTTAGTCGTTGGATAATGGCTGTTATTTATATTGGTTTAGGGTTATTTATTATTATTGAAAATAATACAATTCAAACAATAATATCAATAATATGAATGATACGGGCATTTGAGTATCTGACAAACCTTGCGGTTCGTTGCCCTCTCCCTAACCCTCTCCCACGGGGAGAGGGAATCAGGTTTCTGAAAATCAGAGGGCGCAGGATTGGGAATCAGATGGCAGGTAAACCTGAAAATGTTCGGGCTCGACAGCTTAATCCCCTCTCCCCGTGGGAGAGGGCCAGGGAGAGGGTAAGCAAGCCTTAGGCCTGCCTCTTTGGCGAAAAATACAACCCTGTCCGCCCAATAAATCCATATCCGAAAGCATCTTCATGCAGAATCAAGCCAAGCCATGAATAAATTTTTCACCCACCCTATGCGGCCGTTTTTCGTCGGTGCGGCGGTGCTTGCCATACTCGGCGCGTTGGTGTTTTTCATCAGCCCTAGTGCCGTCATTTTGCACCGCCAAATTTTCTTAGAACTCATGCTGCCTGCGGCATACGGCGGTTTTCTGACTGCCGCTATGCTTGAATGGACGGGCTATCAAGGCCGTCTGAAACCTGTCGCTACTTTGATGGCGGCATTATTGCTCGCCGCATCCGCCATACTGCCCTTTTCGCCGCAAACTGCCTCGTTTTTCGTTGCCGCCTATTGGCTGGTGTTGCTGCTGTTCTGCGCCTGGCTGATTTGGCTCGACCGCAACACTGACAACTTCGCCCTCTTAATGCTGCTTGCCGCGTTTACCGTTTTTCAGACGGCCTATGCCGCGACTGGCGATTTATTAAACCTGTTGCGCGCGCAAGTACATCTGAACATGGCGGCGGTGATGTTTGTATCCGTCCGCGTCAGCGTCCTTTTGGGTGCGGAAGCCCTGAAAGAATGCCGTCTGAAAGACCCTGTTTTTATTCCAAATATCGTTTATAAAAACATTGCCATTACTTTCCTGCTGCTGCACGCCGCCGCCGAACTTTGGCTGCCCGCGCAGACCGCCGGTTTTACCGCGCTCGCTGTCGGCTTCATCCTGCTCGCCAAGCTGCGCGAACTTCACCATCACGAACTCCTGCGCAAACACTACGTCCGCACTTATTACCTGCTCCAACTCTTTGCCGCTGCAGGCTATCTGTGGACAGGCGCGGCGAAACTGCAAAATCTGCCCGCCTCCGCCCCATTACACCTGATTACCCTCGGCGGCATGATGGGCGGCGTGATGATGGTGTGGCTGACCGCCGGACTGTGGCATAGCGGCTTTACCAAACTCGACTACCCGAAACTCTGCCGCATTGCCGTTCCCCTGCTCTTTATGGCCGCCGTCTCGCGCGCTTTCTTGATGAACGTAAACCCAATCTTCTTCATCACTGTCCCCGCGATTCTGACCGCTGCCGTATTCGTACTCTATCTTTTCACATTTGTACCGATATTTCGGGATAATGCGTTTACGGATGATCCGGAATAACACAAAAGGCCGTCTGAAACTTTCAGACGGCCTTGGCATTTAACTAAATGCTTTATTTGTTGGCGTTCAAATAAAGATTAATCAGGCGTGTAGTCGAGCTGTCGTGTTTTTGCACTTCAGTCTCGCCGTTCAATTCGGCAAGAATGGTTTTGGCCAATTGTTTGCCGAGCTCTACGCCCCATTGGTCAAAGCTGTTGATGCCCCAAATAATGCCTTGAACGAAGGTTTTGTGTTCGTACATGGCAATCAGGCTGCCCATATTGCGCGGGTTGATTTTGTCCATGAGGATGAGGTTGGTCGGACGGTTGCCGGAGAAGGTTTTGTGCGGAACCAGCTCTTCGATACGCGCTTCGTCCATGCCTTGGGCTTTGAGTTCGGCGCGGACTTCGTCCGGCGTTTTGCCGCGCATAAAGGCTTCGGCTTGGGCAAAAACGTTCGCCAACAGGATTTCGTGATGGCCTTGCAAATTGCTGCGTTTTTCAAGAGAGGCAATGAGGTCAATCGGTGTGATGTGCGTACCTTGGTGCAGCAGTTGGAAGAAGGCGTGCTGGCCGTTGATACCGGTTTCGCCCCAAATAATCGGCGAAGTTTCGTAACCGACCGGTTTACCGTCAAGGGTAACTTGTTTGCCGTTGCTCTCCATATCGAGCTGCTGGATGAATTTAGGCAGACGGTGGAGATGTTGGTCGTAAGGCGCGATAACATGGCTGCCGCCGCCGTAGTAGTTGATGTACCAAACGCCGATAAGGGCAAGGATAACCGGCAGGTTGCGCTCCAGCGGCGTGTTGATGAAGTGTTGGTCCATCAGGTGCGCGCCGTTGAGCATTTCGATGAAGTTTTCTTCGCCGAGATACAGCATAATCGGCAGGCCGATGGCTGACCACAGGCTGTATCGTCCGCCGACCCAGTCCCAAAATTCAAACATATTGGCGGTATCGATACCGAATTCGGCAACGGCTTTTTGGTTGGTCGATACGGCAACGAAGTGTTTGGCCACGGCGCTTTCATCGCCTGCATGATCCAAGAACCATTTACGCGCGGTCAGGGCGTTGGTCAGGGTTTCTTGGGTGGTAAAGGTTTTGGAGGCGATGATGAACAGCGTGGTTTCAGGGTGGACTTTGGACAATACATCGCGCAGTTGGGAGCCGTCCACGTTGGAGACGAAGTGCATGTTCAAACGCGGATGACCGAAAGGCTTGAGCGCGGTACACATCATCAGAGGGCCGAGGTCAGAGCCGCCGATACCGATGTTGACGACGTCGGTAATGACTTGATTGGTATAGCCCAACCAGCTGCCGCTGCGAACTTCATGCGCGAACTCGCCCATGCGTTGCAGGACATGGTTGACCTTAGGCATCACATCTTCGCCATCCACGACGATAGGGGCGTTGGTGCGGTTGCGCAGGGCAACGTGGAGTACGGCGCGGTTTTCTGTCGTATTGATTTTTTCACCGTGGAACATTTGCTGCATCCGTTCCGGCACGCCTGCTTCACGAGCCAACTCGAACAAAAGCGACATGGTTTCGTCGTTGATACGGTTTTTAGAATAATCCAAAGTCAGGCCGCCAACCTGCAGCCAGTAGCGCTCGGCACGTTCGGGATCCTGCTCGAACATTTCGCGCATGTGTTGTTCTTTGGTTTCGTCAAAATGTATCCATAATTTTGACCAAGCTGGTAAATCGTGAAGGTGTTTCATCGGATGCTCTCCTAGATAGTGGACAGTTTTGTTGAGAAAACGGCCGTGAGGTCGTCTGAAACGGGAACGGGGTGGTTTCCGTTTTTTGAGGTTTCAGACGGCCTTGATGTGGGTTGGGGCCGTCTGAAGATATCAGTGAAGAATCAATCTTTATCGTATTCGATGTGCTTGTTATGTATGCTTTTTTTACTTTTTTGCAGTTGCGTGCTGGCAGTGTCGCCCAAGCGCAAGGCCAAGCCGATGGCAAGAATGTCGATAACGGCCAGCTGCAGAAGGCGGGACACCATAGGCGTATAAAGCTCGGCATTTTCCTGAGTGGCAATGCTCAATACGCAGTCGGCCATTTGAGCCAACGGCGAATCATTGCGGGTCAGCGCGATAACGGCTGCACCGTTTTCTTTGGCGATACTGGCCGCGTCCAATAATTCGATAGATGAGCCGGTATTGGAAATCGCCACCAATACATCCTGCTCAGTCAATACGGAAGCCGCCATCAGCTGGGTATGCGTATCGACATAGGCAACGGTGGACATACCGAAGCGGAAGAATTTGTGTTGCGCATCTTGGGCAACGATGCCGGAGTTGCCGACACCATAAAACTCAACGCGTCGCGCGTGCATCAGAATGGCAATCGCGTTTTCAAGCTCGGATTCTTTCAGGAAGCGGCGCTCGCCCAAAAGGGAGGCTGCGGCATTGCCCAATACTTTTTCGACCACGCTGCCCATGTTGTCATCGGCGTTTAATTCTTCATGAACGTAAGGCATGCCTTCGTGGCCGATGCTGGCAGACAAAGCGAGTTTGAACTCAGGCAAGCCTTTGTAACCCAAGCTGCGGCAGAAACGGATTACAGTCGGCTGACTGACGGATGCACGCTCGGCGATTTCCGCCACAGCGGCATGAACGAACCATTTCGGCTCGGCCAGCGCAGATTCGGCAACTTTGCGTTCTGCGCCGGAGAGGTTGGACAATGATTCGCTGATTTTGCTTAACATATACTCTACCCTTTGATTTTTTGACGTTCAGGACAAGGGTTTTTTCCACCCCCTGCCCTGCACCGCCGTTTGTGTGTTTAAACGTTATTTAAATGATTGTCTAATGCGACCGCCGCGCCGACGATGCCCGGAAATTCGCTCAATACGACATACACGGGAATAGCGGCAAGATAAGCTTCAAAGCGGCCTTTGTTTTCAAAGCGGCTGCGGAATGGAGACGTTTTAAAGTAATCCAACACGCGCGGGATAATCCCGCCGCACAAATACACGCCGCCGCGCGCACCCAATGACAAAGCCAAATTGGAAGCAACCGTACCCAGCATGGCGCAGAAAATATCCAAAGTCTGACGGCAAATCGGCGATGTTCCGCTCAATGTCTTATCGGTGATTTCAGAAGGCTTCAGACGGCATTGTTTGATATTGTCGCGTTTAGCCAATGCTTCGTAAATCAGGCTCAAACCTGCGCCGCTCAAGAAACGCTCGGCAGAAACATGGCCGTATTTGTTTTTAGCGTATTGCCAAATCAATACTTCCATATCGTCAAACGGCGGGAAGCTGGTATGGCCGCCCTCGCCTGCCAACGCTACCCAGCCGGCAGCGCTGTGCACCAAACCGCTGACACCCAAACCGGTACCCGGACCGATAACGGCTTTAGGCGCAAATTCGATTGGTTTTTGACCGCCGATTTGTATCAAGTCTTTCTTATCGGTTTTTGTTACCGCCAAAGCCTGGGCGGTAAAGTCGTTCAACAGAATCAACGTTTCAAAACCCAAAGCCTGGCGGGTGGTTTCGATGGAGAATGCCCAGTGGTGGTTGGTCATCTGCACCCAGTCGCCCAAAATCGGATTGGCAATCGCAAAGGCGGCGTGCAAGACTTTCGGACTGCCTGCGCGTTCCAAATAAGTTTTGGCGGCATCGACAATGGTGTCGTAATCCTGGCAAGGCAAGACTTCAGCCTTTTCAATGACCTGTGGTGCAGTTTCAAGTGCAAAACGGGCATTCGTACCGCCGATATCGGCAACCAAACGAGGATAAGCTTCAGTGTGCATAGTAGACATGGCAGTTAATTCCTTGGTGATTGAGAATCAGACTGGTCGGATATTCGGTATCGGCCCTTGCGGCGGCTTTATCAAATACTGCTTTTTTCTCTGCGCCTTGAATAGCCAAAAACACATTCGGCGTTTTGGCAATCGCACCCAAAGTCATGCTTACGCGCTCATGCGGCGCGGTAACCGGCGTAGTATGAATCAATGTCGGGTCATCGGCTTCATTGATTGCTGCCTGTAATTGAGGCGCTTGAGGGAACAACGACGCCGTATGCCCGTCTGAACCCATGCCCAACACCAGCACGTCAGGTTGCTTGTAATGTTTCAATGCGTAAGCAACGACAACTTCAGGTTGTAATTCAGTTTCAGACTTTCCATCTTCAACAACAGGAATCCATGTAGCAACGGCCGCGTTATTTTTGAGCAGATATTCGCGTACCAAGCCTGTATTGCTGTCGGCATGCGTGGTCGGAACGATACGCTCGTCCACCAATGTGATGCCGACATTTTGCCAATTTAAATCTTTTTGCGACAAAGCCTCGAAAAACGCAATCGGCGAACGACCACCGGAAACGGCCAAAACTGCATGGCCTTTCTCATTCAACGCGGCTTGCAATGCAGCGGCAACGGCATCGGCGAGAGCTTGCGCGGCAGTTGCAGCGTTTTCTTGTTCGTGCCAAACAAACATGTTTCGTCCTTTCATGGTTTCAGACGGCCTTTTGTTAGAAAACAAGGCCGTCTGAAAGAAATATTATTGCTCTTCGTGCCACTTGTTACCGTCACGGGCCAACAGCACGCGCGCAGCTTCAGGACCCCAAGAATGGGCTTCGTAAGCATGTGGAGGCGTTGTATTGTTCGCCCAGTTTTCCAAAATCGGCATCACATATTCCCAAGCGGCTTCGAGTTCATCGCGACGGTTGAACAAAGCGAGTTTGCCGTTAATCACGTCCAGCAGCAGACGCTCATAAGCCTCAGCGCGGCGACCCTCTACGGCTGTGCCCAAGTCCACGCCAATCGGTGTCACTTCGACTTTGTTGCCTGCACCCGGGGTTTTTACTTGAGTGTAAAGGCGGACGGATTCGGTCGGTTGTAGTTCAATAACCAAACGATTCGGCGCGGCTTGGCTGTTGTCGAAAATATGGTTTTGCAGCGGACGGAAGTTCAACACGATTTCCGCCACTTTGCCTGCCATGCGTTTGCCGGTACGCAGGTAGAAAGGTACGCCTTTCCAACGTTCGTTTTCGATTTCGGCTTTGATGGCGACATAGGTTTCAGTGAAACTGTCTTTCGGTACATCGACTTCTTCTAGATAGCCGTTCATGCCTTTTGCTGCAACATATTGGCCGCGAATAACATTTTCGTTGACGGATTCGATGGTCAGGGGTTTCAGCGATTTGATGACTTTCACTTTCTCGTCGCGTACGGCATCGGCATCCAAGCTTGCCGGCGCTTCCATCGCAGTCATACAAAGCATTTGCATCAAGTGGTTTTGCACCATATCGCGCAATGCGCCGGTAATGTCGTAAAACTCGCCGCGTTCTTCCACGCCCAACTGCTCGGCGATGGTCAGCTGTACGCTTTCAATATATTTGTTGTTCCACAAAGGCTCGAACATCACATTGGCAAAACGCAAGGCCAGCAGGTTTTGCAGGCTTTCTTTACCTAAATAATGGTCAATACGGTAGATTTGCTCTTCTTTGAAATAACGGGCCACATCGGTATTGATTTGCTGGGAAGAAGCCAAGTCCGTACCCAACGGTTTTTCCAAAACCACGCGCACGTTATCGGCATTCAAACCGATTTCAGCAAGGTTTTCACAGGCTTGCGCAAAAAATTTCGGTGCAGTTGAGAGGTAGATCACGACATTTTCAGTATTCTTGCGCGCTTTTACCAAGTCGCCCAAAGCAATGAAGTCCTCTTTCTTTGTCACATCGACTTTCAAATACTCAAGACGTTGGATAAACGATGCCCACGCTTCTTCTGAGAAGTTTTGTTTGACATGGATTTTAGAATTCGTTTCCACTTTGGCCAAAAAGCCGGCGGTATCCAATTCGCTGCGGCTTACGCCCAAAATACGACCTTCGGGATGAAGCAAACCGGCTACATGCGCCTGATACAGGCAAGGCAAAAGTTTACGCATTGCCAAATCGCCGGTCGCGCCAAACAACACCAAATCAAAATTTGTCTGTGTACTCATCGTTTCATCTCTCGTTGAGGAAGCTTGCTTCAAAACTTTTGGACTGTCGTCATCTATAAAAATCGATTAAAATCAAAAGCCTTTAAGCAATAAGCAGTAAAAAACCAATCGCCTGCACCAAAATTTCAAACAAGCGGGCTAATGAGTAGTAATACTACACATGGCTACAGATTTTGTCTATTCTCATTTTTACAAATTGTTTGATTTAACATAAAAGTTTGATGACTTTTACAGCCCATCGTTTTACGAATTGACCATACCTCGATTTAAATCAAATTTCTTCCACTTAGTAAATTATTTTGTAACAAAATTACAGATTTTGTACTATAATACGCAGACGCTTCGAAGAGAAATCTTCAAATATTCAGACGGCCCATATTATTCATTCCCACAGCTCAAGGCCGTCTGAAACATACCCAATACAAAAATCAGAAACGCGCAAACAAAATCCCTATCATATCGTTTAGCCAGGAGACCGCACATGAACCCCACTCCTATTCACCCGAAACTCGCCGAAATTACCGAGCGCATCATCGAGCGCAGCCGCCCGACGCGTGAAAAGTATCTGGCGAAAATCCGCAGCGCCAAACAGATGGGACGCTTAGAGCGCAACCAGCTCGGCTGCAGCAACTTGGCACACGGCTATGCCTCCATGCCTAAGAGCATCAAAATCGAAATGCTTCAGGAAACCGTCCCCAACTTAGGCATCATCACTGCCTACAATGACATGGTTTCCGCACACCAGCCGTTTAAAGACTTCCCTGATCAAATTAAAGACGAAGCGCAGAAAAACGGCGCGACCGCGCAAGTTGCCGGCGGTACGCCCGCCATGTGCGACGGCATCACGCAAGGCTATGCCGGTATGGAATTGTCGCTGTTTTCCCGTGATGTGATTGCCATGAGTACCGCCATCGGCCTGTCGCACCAAATGTTCGACGGCAGCCTGTTTATGGGTGTGTGCGACAAAATCGTTCCCGGCTTGATGATCGGCGCTTTGTCTTTCGGTCATATTCCAGGCATCTTCGTTCCGGCAGGCCCGATGTCCAGCGGTATCGGCAATAAAGAAAAAGCCCGTACCCGCCAGCTTTTCGCCGAAGGTAAAGTCGGCCGCGACGCCTTGCTTGAAAGCGAAATGGGCTCTTACCACAGCCCGGGTACTTGTACCTTCTACGGTACCGCCAACTCCAACCAGATGATGATGGAAATGATGGGCGTGCACCTGCCTGCCGCCGCCTTTGTCCACCCATATACCGACCTGCGCGAAGCCCTGACCCGCTACGCTGCCGGACACCTCGCACGCGGCATTAAAAACGGCACCATCAAACCATTGGGCGAAATGTTGACCGAAAAATCCTTCATCAACGCCCTGATCGGCCTGATGGCAACCGGCGGCTCGACTAACCACACCATGCACCTCGTCGCCATGGCGCGTGCCGCAGGCGTGATTTTGAACTGGGACGACTTCGACGAAATTTCTTCCATCATCCCATTGCTGATTCGTGTGTATCCAAACGGCAAAGCCGACGTGAACCACTTTACCGCTGCCGGCGGCCTGCCTTTCGTTATCCGCGAATTGCTGGACGCAGGCCTGTTGCACGACGATGTCGATACCGTTGTCGGACACGGTATGCGCCACTACACCAAAGAGCCTTTCCTCATCGACGGCAAACTCGAATGGCGAGAAGCCCCCGAAACCAGCGGCAACGACGACATCCTGCGCAAAGCCGACAACCCGTTCTCCCCAGACGGCGGTCTGCGCCTGATGAAAGGCAACATCGGACGCGGCGTAATTAAAGTATCCGCCGTGCGCGAAGGTTGCCGCATCATTGAAGCACCCGCCATCGTGTTCAACGACCAACGCGAAGTATTGGCCGCATTTGAACGCGGCGAGTTGGAACGTGATTTCGTCTGCGTTGTCCGCTACCAAGGCCCGCGCGCCAACGGTATGCCCGAATTACACAAACTGACCCCGCCTTTGGGCATTCTGCAAGACCGCGGCTTCAAAGTGGCGCTGCTGACCGACGGCCGTATGTCCGGCGCGTCTGGCAAAGTTCCGGCTTCCATCCACATGACGCCTGAAGCCTTGATGGGCGGCAATATCGCCAAAATCCGTACCGGCGACCTGATCCGCTTCGACTCCGTTACCGGCGAACTCAACGTCCTGATCAACGAAGCCGAATGGAACGCTCGCGAAGTCGAACGTATCGATTTGAGCGCAAACCAACAAGGCTGCGGCCGCGAACTCTTCGCCAACTTCCGCAGCATAACCAGTAGCGCAGAAACCGGTGCCATGAGCTTCGGCGGCGAATTTGCCTAAACCCTTTTCAGACGGCCTTTTAAAACAATCAGGCCGTCTGAAACCATGTTAACGACCCTATTACGATACAGTCCCCAACGGAGACCTAAAATGTCCAAACTGACCCCTCGTGAAATTCTGACTGCCGGCGCAGTTGTGCCTGTGATGGCGATTGACGACTTGAGCACTGCCGTCGATTTATCCCATGCCCTTGTCGAAGGCGGCATCCCCACCCTCGAAATCACCCTGCGCACCCCTGTCGGCCTCGACGCCATCCGCCTGATTGCCAAAGAAGTGCCCAATGCCATCGTCGGCGCGGGTACGGTAACCAATCCCGAACAGCTCAAAGCCGTCGAAGACGCAGGTGCGGTTTTCGCCATCAGCCCGGGTTTGCACGAATCCCTCGCCAAAGCCAGCCACAACAGCGGCATTCCCCTGATTCCCGGCGTTGCCACTCCGGGTGAAGTCCAGCTGGCTTTGGAACACGGCATCGACACCCTCAAACTCTTCCCTGCTGAAGTCGTTGGCGGCAAAGCCATGCTCAAAGCCCTGTACGGCCCTTACGCCGACGTGCGCTTCTGTCCAACCGGCGGCATCAGCCTAGCAACCGCTCCCGAGTACTTGGCGCTGCCTAATGTCTTGTGCGTCGGCGGCTCATGGCTGACTCCGAAAGAAGCCATCAAAAACAAAGACTGGGATACCATCACCCGTCTGGCTCGCGAAGCTGCCGCTTTGAAACCAAAAGCCTAATCAGGTTATAGGTTAAAAAAGAAAAGGCCGTCTGAATATGATTTCAGACGGCTTTTTTATATCAATTAAGCCAACACTTTCCGTGCCGCTTCCACACCCCAATACAAAGCCTCTTCAAATACCGAATAGCTGCTTAAGTCACTGTGTGCAAACAACAATCCGTCATTTCGATTTCTGATTTTTAATAAAGCCTCATCGCTTAAATAGCCGGGTTTCGGCACGCTCATACCATGCCCGCGCACGGTAATGTCAACATGGGAAACATGCCGCCAAAAGCCTTCGCCGTAAGCGGTAAGCAGATCTTGGGCGGCAAGCTGGAGCAGCTCCTCATCACTTGCCTCGAGTAGCTGGCGACGGACGGCTTGTGGCGTATCGTGGTTGAGCGCGGCGTAGGCGGTAAAAATCGTGCGTTCAGGACAGGCAACCCGAATAAACTGGTTGGTCGCAACAACATAACCCAGCCCTTGGCTGCCGTAAACCACATTGTCCCACGCAAGTTCGCTGTTGTTTTTTTCTTTCGGGAAACTGTGCAGTTCAAAATTGGAAACCAGCCATGGCGCGTATTCTGGGATGTCCAGACCAAATTGTTCGGGAGATTCAATAATGCGGACGGCAACCATCAGCGGCATGGCGGAGATAACGTGCTGCGCGGTGACGGCAACGGTTTCCCCTTTTGCATTATCACGCAGCCACACTTCAATACGGCCGTCTGAAAGCGGCTTGATTTTGACGGCGGAAGCATTAACCGAAGCAGGCTTCTCCAAACGGATACGGTTTTCAGACGGCCATTGCCAGCCTTCCTGCAAACCGGCATGACGGCGCAGGTTTTCAGAAAGATGTGCCAAACCTTCGGGCCAAGTGAGGACGGTTTCTGCATTGTTGCGGGCGGCAAAATAATGCAATCCGGCAAAGGCAGACACTTGCCCGATGCCTTGTCCGTAATCGTCGCGGCAACAATAATCGAGATACCATAAAAGCTCGGGCGAGTTATAACCTTCTTGCTCAAGCCATTGTTGAAACGTCAGATTATCGAGTTTGCGCCATGTCTCATCTGCCGATGACAACGCAATCGGAATGGCAAAAATTTTCTTACCGTCATCGCCGTAAGCCTGTTTCAGATGGCCTATCAAATCAAAAAACCGTTTGGAATCCGCATCTTCTTTCGGCAATAAATGTTCCACCCATTTATCCTGATATAAGAGGCGCGATTCGGGCGCATAGACCAAGTCGGTTTCCCTAAAGCTGCCGTCCGGCTGCAAAATACCGAAATCTGCCAGCATCTCGCGCACATACACGCTTTCTTTCGACGGCAAAGCCAAATAATGCGCACCGCTCGGCGCTTTCAGGCCGTCTGAAGACGTATAGGCGGCATTGTTGCCATTACGTTCAAACCCTTCTGCCAACAATACATCGCAGTGATTATGCTTCGCCAAATACCACAACGCCCCCAACCCAGCCGTACCCCCGCCGAGTATCAACGTATTGCATTCATAACGACGAGCCGGCGAACTGAGCAATTCCCCGTCACGCAACAAATGCCCCAACGGCAAGCCGACACGGTTAATAGAGACCGACGGTTTGCGGTTGAGGTATTTGTAAGTTTGCCAAGAAAAAGCAGAGGCAGCGCCAAGCGCGGCAGTATAGCTGAGAAATTGACGGCGGGTTAGCATAATAAATTATTGCTTTTCAGTATTTTTTAGAAAAGCAAGTCGTACACCCTTTTCTCTGTAAGATACCCATTATTTCCAAATGCCTTCATGTTATAGAACCGATAACACTTAACCAGCAATAAATTAACATCTCCTAAAATATCAAATGTCGTATGCTTGGCGTTGAACTTTTGCCCCTCTTGCCAATATTGATAAAACTAAAATAAAGTCAAATCACTGCCTCTATTTACAACCGTCCAATCCACCCGTTCCGCCGCCAATTCCCTGCACAAGATTTCCTTCACTTTTTCCAATTTCATACCGCCGCAAATAAATGCGTCTATAGCAGCAAAACGGTGTTCCGGCCAAGTATGGATACTGATATGGGACTCGGTAAGCAGCAAAACGCCGGTTACGCCGCCTGCGCCGCCGAAGGTGTGGAAATGTTCGGTTAATATAGTCGCTTCTGTTGCCTGTGCGGCAGCCATCAAAGCGGTTTTCAGACGGCCTTCATCTTTTAAGATGGCTTCATCGCAGCCATATAAATCCAATAGGCCATGATTACCGGGCACATGGGTCATTTATGGCCTCCGGAATAGCCGCTTGAATAGCCTCCGTAGCTTCCTCCTGAATGAACTCGGCTACCGTCATCATCCAAATCAGACAAATCTGCATAATTCATCATCGTAACAAAAACAATCAAAGCCATTGCGCAAATAACATATCCCACTCGAGAGATACTCTGTTCGCCATTTTCATCTCTCTTCCGTCCGACTATAAAAAGAGCATAGACACCCCAACCGATAAGAAATATATCGAACAGTGCATCGAAGCCATTCATAAACAATGACGGAATATTGACGATAACCAAAATAGCAATCATCAGAAGTCGTAATTTTTCATCGATATCATCTGCACTCATTTTCACGGTGTAAGATGATATTTTATTGGTCAATTCAAATGCATCTGCAATTTCCCGATAAGCAATTGGGGCACTTCTAGTCCATGCCATTTCGTGACTGTTTAGTTCGGAGCCAATCTTACGGCTTTGTCCGTCTCGGTAATCGCTGTAATAGTTCAAATCACCGTTTCGGACACGCCAATAAAACGCTCCGCTGGCAATCCTGACCCGTCCGCCATAGTCATAAAGTTTGCCATAGCCTTGCGGTTGGCGGTTGCGGTCGAGGCGCGGCCAATCGTTCAAGGTTTCGGAAATATTCCAACCTTCATCAGCTTCAACCAGCCATAAGAAACCCTGAGTTGGGTTGTAAAGCAGATACTCTGTCCACTGCCCTTCTGGTGCCAATGTATGTTTGGCACCTTTGAACAAGTTATCAAATGTTTCCTGCGCATCTGTTTCTAAATATCTAATTGCGCCGATAACATGAAACTCTTTATTTTTCAGACGGCCTGTCGAGCCGACAGGCAAAGTAAACATCGTATTTTGCGACAAACGCAGATTATTGGCGGTAATAAGCTCCGCTTTATCCCTGCCGACTGCCAATTCGCTGCCGCAACTTTGACAGTTCAGATGGGAAGTCAGCCCGTTTACCCAATGAATGGATGAGCCGCAGTTAGGACAGTTTTCAGAGGTAATACTGCCTTTCAGACGGCCTGCGCTTTCTTTAATCTCATCTTCGTGGCGCGTGTTTTCCAGCTTCAAATCATCTAGGTTTACCATCCGCCCGAAGAAGGCTTCGGGTGTTTTGTTGCTGTAATCGAGCGTGATGAAAAGGTTTTCGCAACGCCAGTCGGAAACTCGATTTTCTGTATCCTCTTTCAAAACAAACGGCAATTCGCCCTGCGCAGCCGCGCGTTTCAAGCTGATTTCGCGGACATCGGAGGCAATATAGTGCTTATCTTGAAAAGTTAGCTCGCTAAATCCGGCTCGCGTGTCTTCAAATTTCGGCGGATTATCGATTTCGACCGGCATGGTCATCACATACAAATCGCCCGCCTCTGAAAGCCAACCTGCCCTGCCGTCGTCAAACAGCGCATACCATTCATTCCACGCGCCATCGTCGTATTGCACCTGAAGCCGTCCGACCAAGGTAAAGCGTTGTGCGACAAATGTGCCGCTGGTTCCAATTTGCAGCGGACTAAAATCTTCCAGCAATGCGGAATCGTGGCCGGAGTCGACAACGCCGTTATCTTGCCGCACCAGCATGCTGTTGCAATAGCCGCACACCAGCGTCACGGCAGAAGCAGAATGCGCTTCGACCGGTGCGCCGCAGCTTGGGCAGTCGGTTTTGAAGAAAGGAGTGTGAGACATGGATTTGCTTTTCCAGAATGGGTTGGAGTGTTTCAGACGGCCTTAGCGTTTATATCAACTGGTTTTATCAATGATTTCAGATTAGAAACAAACCAAATCGCCGAACGGACTCAATCAAATGATTCAAAAGGCCGTCTGAAACCTTTTCACAGAAGCAGCTCAACGCTTCTTTTGAATGATATTTTTCAGACGGCCTTCAATTGATTAACCAATCAGCTGCTTCAACACTTCAGCCTTGGCTTTATCAAAATCTTCTTGCGAAATCAAACCGCCATCCAGCAAAGACTTGAGTTTCACCAATTTCGCCTGCGGATCTTCGGTAGCCGGCTGAACATTTTGCTGAGCCTGTTGCGTATTCGGCTGCATCATGCCCGCCATGGCACCCGCCATCGCCTGACCAATACCGGCACCTACGCCCAAACCTGCACCGATTCCAGCAAGTCCGCCTTCATTTTGTGCCGCAAGCGGGATGGATTCGGCGGTTTGATATTGGGTATAGCGTCCCAAATCGCCGATAACGCCCATCGAAATTTTCTTATCCAACGCAGCCTGAATAGACGCAGGCAAGGTAATGCTCTCAACAGTGAAGTTTTCCAGTGCCAAACCCAGCTTGGCAAATTCCGCGCCAAGCAATTCGCCGATTTTTTGCGACAGCAAAACTTGGTTCGCCGCCATATCCAAGAATGGGATACCGGAGCTGCCAAACGCGGCCGACAATTGGGTGACTGCAATATTGCGCAGTTGGTTTTCCAAATCTACGCCGCTGTATTGCGCCGCCACACCGCTGACTTCTTTAAAGAATTTTGCCGGGTCGCTGATGCGGTAAGAATACATACCGAACGAACGCAGTTGCACCGCGCCAAACTCGGCATCGCGCACGGTAACTGGTTGGGACGTCCCCCATTTTCGTGCGAGCTGTTGTTTGGTATTGAAAAAGTAAACATCCGATTTAAACGGAGACTCAAAAAGCTTGTCCCAGTTTTTCAAGTTGGTCAGCACTGGCAGCGTTTGCGTATTGAGCGTATAACGTCCCGGCCCGAACACATCGGCGGTTACGCCTTCATCGACAAACATCGCCATCTGCGCCTCACGCACAGTCAGGCTTGCACCGTTTTGGATCTCCTCATCGGCAATCGGAAAACGCCACATCAGCAGGCTGTCATCGGGATTCGGCCATTGAATGACGTCGATAAACTGTTTCTTGATAAAGTTGAACATCGCAGTTCCTTATTTGAAGAAGAAGGGATAACTTATGGGCAGTCAGGTCAATTTGCCTGGTTGGTTATATCTCTTATTTTATATAAATAGAATGTCATACGATATTAACATTCAAAATGTCTTTATGCATGGGAATAGAGTGAGTGGCTGTATCTATTTTTAGTGTTAAACCCACTAACCGACCCAGAAACATTAATATATCATTAAAATTCATGCAGACTCTGTTTTACACTATTTTTCTGCTTTTACCTGCGCTATATCATAAAAAAGACAAATACAGGTAGAAAATCATTAAACACCATACCAAGCGTTCACTACACCTGTTAATATTTACCAAATCCTAGAAATTCATCATGCTGTATTTTCAAATTATCACATTGGCTTTCATAAAGTAAAAGGAATTTATATGAAAAATTCTGCTCATTTCTGTTTTGCTGTGTTAGTACTCTCTGCTGCCGTAAGTACACAGGCTGCCCGCCCTGTTGAATTTACCGTTGGTAGCGAATATTACAACGAGACCTATCGCGAATACGAAAAAGATGGTAGTCGCTTAATGCAGCAAAAAGGCAACTTATGGTCTATTAATGCCGGCGTAAAATACCGCTTCAACGATCGCCATGCGGCAAAATTAGAAGGCCGTTATTCGCGCGGTAAAACAGATTACACAGGAAGCGTACAATATATAACTGAGGATTATATCGACGATTCAGCAAGTTATGGCTCAGCTACACTCAAAAATGCACCACGCCGCGCATACGATATCCGTGCCTTATACGAATATACACTCCCGATTAATGATCGCTTTAGCATTACTGCCGGAGCCGGCTTGGGACACCGTGTTCTGAGAGACTTAAGTAGCCGCATTGATCCTAATGATTATGACCGCAAAAACCGAACCACATATGCGCAAATCAATACCGGAGTAAATATCGCCCTTCCTGCAAACTTTGAGATATCTCCCCGCATTGCCTACAATCGTGCCGTAAAAGGCCGCCAATATTCTTACGAACCCGACCAGGTAGAAACCCGAATGAAACAAGGCGGCGGACAAGGGATTGAGGTTGAAGTGCCTATATCTAAAAAATTCGCTAACGGCTCCAAAATCAGCCTCACTCCATTCTATCGCGGCTGGAAAGTTAAAGAATCGAACCTTACCGTTACGGAAGAGTATGACTCATATGGATTGGGATCTATAGAACCTAAAAACCACACCCACGAAGCGGGCATAAGATTGCAATACTCTTTCTAATTTGATGAGTTTAAGTAGTTAAAACGTTTCAGACGGCCTTGTATATAACAGGCCGTCTGAATTTTTTGATACTTTCAGAATTTCACTATAACGCCAATACCATCAGGCATAAGCCATTATCAGTCAAAAAAATCTACCGATAATTTCTCCAGGCAGGAGTCAGGATCAGCACATCTTTTGCTATCCAACCGACCATCAAAATCAAGTCAAGCAAGCCGCATTCAAAATGCCGATCGAGATGGACACTGCACCAAACAGCGCGCCGACGGCGACATTGTTGCCGATAAGTTCTGGGGTAGCGTCTTTAATCATCATTGTTGCAGCGAAATAGACAAAAATCTGAATCACTGCTGCGGCAAGTCCCCACAGGATAAAATCGATGAAGCTGACGCTGTGTGCAATGCTTGAGGCAAGCGTCAGACAGAAACCGACCAACGCGCCGCCAAACGATAAGGCGCAGGCAAGGTTGCCGTTTTTAATCAGGCGCAATTCTTCGGCGGGGGTAATCCGCAGATATACGGCACCGAAAACTACAGTCATGGCGATACCTGCCAACATATATTGCAGGTACAGCAGATATTGGGACAGAGAAATACTCACGATAAGATTCCTTAGTTTGCAATAAAGTGATTATGCCATATTTTTGAAGATAAACCCTTCTGAAAATACGGCATTTTAGAAGCGCTTCAGGCCGTCTGAAACAGCCTGATTTTTAATTCATGTTTTATTACGATAATTGTTGACGATTTTTGTATGTTTATGTAACTATTGCGCACTGCCATTTAATTAGAGTAAAGAGGAGAATTATGAGCATGCTCGCCGCTATCCGCCCTAAAGAGCCTTTGCGCCATCTGCGCTGGTTTGACATGCTGATTGTTACCGCCATCCTGTTCGGTCAATTTGCCTACCGTTCTACCCAACTTTATATCGCCAGCCTGATGCCGCAAGTGGAAACAGCTGCTGCTACCGAAGAAGTGCGCGATACTGCGGTAACCGGCGTGGCTTATTCGGAAAACATGAGCCTGCAGTTGACGCTGCTTGCTATTGCTCTGATTTACCTCATTATTCGCCGTTTCGACTTCAAACAATTGCCGATTCGCTTTAATTTAGGCGTATTGTTTTGGACGCCTGTGATTTTTATCCTGATGGGTCTGACCGCCGATGCGGTGACTTCGTTAAGCGGCGGCTACAATTACTTTACCACTGAAATATTCCAATACATCAAACCATTATCCATCTTCGACAAATTCGCCGCCCTTGCGCCGATGGCCATCCTCTACGGCCTTTTAAACGGCTTTTACGAAGAATTCTGTTTCCTCGGCCTTTTAACCTGCGTGGAAGACAAATACAAATGGCAAGCATTGGCCTATTCGACCTTGGTTCGCGTCTCCTTCCATACTTACCAAGGCATGCTTTGGGCGACCGTTATCGGCGTTGTTTTCGGCTTGATGTACTACTTCTTCTACAAATACAAAGTCAAAAACCTGCTGCCGTTTTTCCTGATTCACGCCTTGGCAGATATCTTCGGCTCCGGCTTCATCTATTTGATTTGCGCTTAATGGCAACGGTTGTATGAATAAACAAGGCCGTCTGAAACATCATTTTTCAGACGGCCTTTTATTATCTATCGGTTTACTTAATCAAAGTAATTGCCACATCAGCATCTTCGGTTGCAACTGCCTCAATCACTGCATCGCCGCCAAACCGCAAAATCGAGCCTGCGCCGACCGTATGTTTTTCAGTCTGATTCAGCGTCACGTCAAAGCTTCCTTTTCCAACGGCAAAAATCAACGTTTTAAAACCCGGATGATCGTGCGGCTTAATCTGCTCCCCTTTCTTCATGTCTTTCTTAACGACCATGTAATTTTCGCCGCTGAAAATCTTACCGTTTTCGGAAGAAACCTCCCCCAAAGGCGCGGCAGAAACGGCAACGGAAAACAAAGCGGACAGCAATACGGCAGAAATATTGGATACTTTCATGGCAAGCCTTTCTTAAAAACAGAACCCCCATTCTATAAAAACCCACTTCATTGTTCAATAATAATTCTCATTTTCTAATAAAAGGCCGTTGAAGCCCAACGATATTTTTCAGACGGCCTGATTGACCTGTATAATATTTTCTTATTAATAAAATCGCTTTACATACCCATCAAATGGAAACCATCAGAAAAGATCCGCTCGGCTCGGCATGGGTGGTTATTGCCGCGCTCGGCTTTACCGTCATGAACCTCTCCGTCAAAGCCGCCTCTACACATTTCGGCTTTTCCAGCGGCGAGCTGGTCTTTTGGCGCATGCTGGTCTCCACCCTGTTCTTAGGCATCATGGCCAAAGCGCAAGGCAACACATTTTCCACGCCGCATTGGAAAACCCATCTCAACCGCAGCGTCATCGGCACGCTTGCCATGATGTGCACGCTTTATTCCGTCATACATCTGCCGCTGGCAACAGGCGTCACGCTCAACTACACGTCCTCCATCTGGCTTGCCATTTTTTCATTTTTCATTTTAAAAGAACGAATTACACTTTATACCCAAGCCATTTTGGTTATGGGCTTTATCGGCGTTATCCTGTTGCTCAACCCATCTTTTCAAGGCGGACAGGAATTTGCCGCGCTGGTCAGCTTAGCAGGCGGCGCCATGTCGGGCTGGGCGTATTTGAAGGTGCGCGAACTCTCGCTTTTGGGCGAGCCGGGCTGGCGCGTGGTGTTTTATCTGTCGCTTACCGGCCTGATTATGTCTGCCATTTGGAGTTGCTTTACCGGCTGGCATCCGCTGACCGTGTCTTCCCTGCCCTATCTGGCCGGCATCGGCATCTCCGCCATGATTGCCCAACTTGCCATGACCCGAGCCTATAAGGTCGGCAAGAAATTTACCGTTGCCTCGCTTTCCTACCTGGCTGTCGTTTTCTCCGCCCTGTCCGGCGTACTGCTTTTCGGCGATAAAATCACTTGGCAGGAAGCCGCCGGCATGGTTATCATTGTTGCAGGCGGCGTGTTCAGCAGTTTTACTCCGGCCTCAATCAAAAAATTTCTGATGAAGCAATAATTTAACAAGGAGAACACCATGATTTCCATCCGCGAACAATCTTACGGCTTAAACGTAGCGCTGTACAACGAGTTCACTTTGGACGATTTCCGCCAATTGGAAGAAGCCTTGTTGGCCGCAAAACAAAAAGTTCATCTGCCCGACATCCTGTTGGATTTATCCATGCTGAAAGACTTCACCATCGATATGGCGGTCGAGCAAATCAAATTCCTCAACCAACATGAAACCGACTTCGGCCGCGTTGCCGTCATTACCGACGACATCTGGATCAAACTCGGCGCGCGCCTTTCCAGCCTCTTGACCAACCAA
Source organism: Neisseria sp. P0018.S001 (assembly GCF_051957355.1). Classification (NCBI taxonomy): domain Bacteria; kingdom Pseudomonadati; phylum Pseudomonadota; class Betaproteobacteria; order Neisseriales; family Neisseriaceae; genus Neisseria; species Neisseria sp. P0018.S001. Next base: position 37,076 of record NZ_JBQCWN010000006.1, read on the forward strand.
CATCCCAAATATTTCAGCGATGCTGCCGAAGCACAGGCTTGGCTGTTGGCAAGCAATTTGAAATAAAGATAAGGCTGTCTGACCGCATTACCTGAGCAAATTCAAAACCGCTTAGGTTCAAAATCAACGGTATCACAATATTTTTCAAAGCATAAAAAAGGCCGTCTGAAACCTCGCAACCTGCAAAGTTTCAGACGGCCTTTCATCGTTTTTATTCAAAAACTTACATGACATCCAACACATCAATGCCCAACAACTCCAAGCCTTGTTTCAGCGTGTCGCCGGTCAGCTTCGCCAGTTGCAGGCGGCTGTTGCGGGTTGCACCTTCTGATTTCAAAATCGGGCAGGCTTCGTAGAAGCGGCTGAACAGGGTGGCGATTTGGTAGAGGTAAGCGGCGAGGTAGTGCGGATAAGCGGTATCTGCCACGCTTTGCAGTACGTCTTCAAATTTCAACAGCTCGGCAGCCAGTTGTTTTTCCAAAGGTTCGGTCAAAACGGTTGGCGCAGTTGCGTCCCATTCGCCGGCTTTGCGGAATACGCTTTGTACGCGTGTGTAGGCGTATTGCAGGTAGGGGGCGGTATTGCCTTCAAACGAAAGCATGGCGTCCCAGTCGAACACATAATCGCTGGTGCGGTTTTTGCTCAAGTCGGCGTATTTGACTGCACCGATGCCGACGGTTTTACCAATTTTACCTGCTTCGTCTGTGCCCAATTCAGGGTTTTTCTCTTTCACCAAAGCGGTGGCACGCTCAACAGCTTCGGTCAGCAGGTCAACCAGTTTTACGGTGTCGCCGCTGCGCGTTTTGAACGGTTTACCGTCTTTGCCCATCATGGTGCCGAAGCCGATAAACTCGGCTTTTACATCTTCCGGCAGATAGCCTGCTTTGCGGGAAGTGGTAAAGAGTTGCTCAAAGTGCAGGGCTTGGCGGTGGTCGACGACGTACAGCAAGCGGTCTGCATGAAGCGTGCCGACACGGTAGCGCAAACATGCCAAGTCGGTGGAAGCATAAAGGAAGCCGCCGCCTTGTTTTTGCACGATAAATGCGGCAGGTTCGCCGTCTTTGTTTTTGAACTCGTCCAAGAACACGACTTTCGCGCCGTCGTCTTCGACTGCCAAACCTTTTTCGACCAAATCATCGACTACGGGTTGCAAATCGTCGTTGTATTTCGATTCGCCTGCCACGTCTTCAGGACGCAGTTTCAAGCCCAGCGTGTCATAAACGGCTTGGGCGTGCGAGAGTGAAATATCGACAAACTGTTTCCACAATGCCAAAACGGTTTCATCGCCGCCTTGCAGCTTCACAACGTATTCGCGTGCGGTGTCGGCGAAGGCAGGATCTTCGTCAAAGCGCACTTTGGCGGCGCGGTAAAACTGCTCCAAATCCGCCAGCTCAAACGCGGCATTGTCTTTTTGCTGCTCAACCAAATAAGCGACCAACATGCCGAACTGCGTACCCCAGTCGCCGACGTGGTTTTGACGGATAACGGTGTTGCCCATAAATTCCAACACGCGCGAAATGCTGTCGCCGATGATGCTGGAACGCAGATGGCCGACGTGCATTTCTTTGGCAAGATTAGGAGAGGAATAGTCGATAACGACGGTTTGAGGTTTGTCGGTTTTCGCTACGCCGAAACGCGCGTCGCTCAAGGCCGTCTGAATGTTTTGGGCGAGGAACTCAGGACGCAGGCGCAGGTTGATAAAGCCCGGGCCGGCTACTTCCGCACTTTCAATCACAGCGTTGTCCGCCAATGCCTCGGCCACTTTTTGCGCCAACTCGCGCGGATTTTGTTTGGCTTTTTTCGCCGCACCCATCACGCCGTTGATTTGGAAATCGCCGTGTTCGGCATTCTTGGTCGGCTGCAAAACAACGGAGCTGTCGGCAATGCCTGCGGCGGCAAAGGCTGCTTGGGCTTCACGTTCGACGGTTTGGTATAAATTCATGTTGTCGGTCTCTATCAATTCAAATCAGGCGGTATTTTAAAAGAATTTCGGGCTTTAAAACAGGGCAAGCTGCAATACTTTTCTAGCGGCTTGTTATATGATTGCATTCTGATTCAACGATTTTGCTGTAAAGGCCGTCTGAAAGGAAAAGCCATGAACCCAAAAAATACGCTTTGTCTGATTGTCGATATTCAAGAACGCCTGCTGCCCGCACTCTCCGGCGCGGACGAAATGTTGGAACGCTGCCGCCTGCTGATTCAAGGCTTGACGGCTTTGGGCGTACCCTTTGCCGTAACCGAACAATATCCGAAAGGTTTGGGCAGCACCGTATCCGCCGTATCGCTGCTGTTGTCCGAAGGCACGCCCATTGTCGAGAAAACCCAATTTTCGGCGTTTTTGCCCGAAATTCAGGAAATATTACGCAAAAACGACATCAAAAACGTTATTTTAGTTGGAGCGGAAGCGCATATCTGTATGCTTCAGACGGCCTTGGATTTGAAGGCGCAAGGTTACGCCGTATCCCTGCCTTTCGAATGCATCGTCTCGCGCACAACAGCCAACCGCGACAATGGTTTGGCGCAAATGAGCCGTCAGGGCATTATCATTTCCAATGTCGAAAGTATTTTGTTCCAACTGCTCGGTGATGCCAAACATCCGGCCTTTAAGACTATCTCCAAACTGATTCAATAACAGGCCGTCTGAAATGCAATACACCATCCGCCCAGCCCTGCGCCAAGACTTGCCCGCCATCGTCGATATTTACAACAGCACTGTGGCCACGCGCCAATCCACGGCCGATTTGTCGCCGACCACGGTTGCCGAACGCGAAATATGGTTTGCCGCACACACGGACAAACGCCCGATCTACGCCCTTTACGACACCGACGGCACCGTATTGGCCTGGGGCAGTTTCAGCGACTACCATCCGCGCTACGCCTACCACATCAGTGCGGAAGTCAGCGTTTATGTCCGCCACGATATGCGCGGCGCAGGCGTGGGCAAAATCCTGTTGCAGCATATGCTCGAACGCGCGCCGTCCTTAGGCATCCACAACGTCATCGCGCTTGTGTTCGGCCACAACTATCCGAGCCTGAACCTGTTTCACCGTTTCGGATTTGAAGAATGGGGGCGGCTGCCGCAAGTCTGCGATTTGGACACCATGTTGGCAGACGTCGTGATTTTGGGCAAAAGGATTGTCGATTGATGACGACAAAGGCCGTCTGAAAACTGAATTCAGACGGCCTTTTGACGGCAAAACCTTTATTGCGGTTTCTTCGCCAGCATGGTGACGAATTTAAACTGAATCGGATTGCCGAATTCGTCTTTCGCGTGCATCGATCCCAGCTCTTCCTTGTATTCCACCAATTCCCAATCCTTATAGTATTCGCGCAACTCGCCCTCGCCAAACTTGAACGGGAACGGCATCGGGCAAGGGAAATCTTCCGTATCCATCGCAGACACGATCAGGTTGTAGCCGCCGGGGTTGGTGTGTTCCTTCATATTGGCAATCACGTCTGGAACGTAACGCGGCATCAGGAACATAAACACCACGGTCGCCACCATATAATCGAAGTTTTCCTGAATATTGGCGGCGTTGAGGTCGTATTCAAACGCGCGGACATTCAACTCTTCGATACGCGCCAGCTCTTCCACGTTTTGAACCGCGTTCGGATTATTATCGACAGCGGTAACGTCAAAACCTTTCAAACCCAGATACAGCGCATTGCGGCCCTGACCGCAGCCCATATCCAAAACCTTGCCGACGGGCACGATGCCTTCGGCGGCACGGACGGCCGAATGTGTCGCGCTCATGCCGTATTTCTTATTGAAATAGTCTGCTGCCTCGCAGTAAAACGACAGTTGGATTTCCATGTCTTGCGTTTGTGGCGCGATAAAGTGCCACGCTTGCGGATGGATAATCCAATCATCGCTTTCAGGCGTCAGCTCGTGCGTGGCCGTAATATTGCCCGCTTCGTCCACTTCATTGAAGTTCAGACAGCCTTGGAGGACATTGAGGCAGCCCCAAGTACCGGCGGCGGTATTGTGTTTGGACAACAAAGCTTCGGGAATCTCGTCCGCCGTCCACACCGGCATCTGTTTGTAACAAAACAATTCTTGCTGTTCGCTCATCATATTTCCTTTCTATTTTGACGGTTTCAACACAGCTTCTGCCAAGGCTTTTTGAATGGCAATCACGCTCTTGTCGCTTTTAAACTGCAAGGTTTCAGTCGGCACTTCGCTGGAAGAAACCCAAATCTTCAGCTCGGCATCCAAATCGAAATGACCCGAGGTTTCCACCGAAAAGCGCGATACGGAACGATACGGAATCGAACGGTAAGACACTTTCTTGCCGGTCAAACCCTGCTTGTCCACCAACACCAGCCGATATTCGGTAAACACAATCAAATCGCGCACCAGGCTGAATGCCATTTTTACCTGTTCGCCATCAATCAGGATATTCGCCAAATCGCGTTCCACCGCATCGGCGTCTTTTTGCGAAGCATTGCCCAAAAGGCCGCTGAACAATCCCATATCTGCCTGCTTTCTATACGAGTGATAAGTGCAGGGTATTTTACACGCGCAAACCGTATTTGCCGATATTTCAGACGGCATTTGCCGATATTTCAGACGGCCTTATGTTATGATACCGCCTTATTCGACAAAGACATGCCCATGGATAAACCCGTTTACCTCTACACAGACGGCGCATGCAAAGGCAACCCCGGCGCAGGCGGCTGGGGGGTATTTATGCGCTACGGCACACACGAAAAAGAACTGTTCGGCGGCGAAGCCGAAACCACCAACAACCGCATGGAGCTGACCGCCGTCATCAAAGGCCTGAAATCCTTAAAACGCCGCTGCCAAGTCGTCATCTGCACCGACTCGCAATACGTCAAAAACGGCATGGAAAGCTGGATACACGGCTGGAAAAAAAACGGCTGGAAAACCGCCGCCAAAAAACCGGTCAAAAACGACGATTTATGGAAAGAACTGGATAGCCTGGTTCAACAGCACGATGTCCGCTGGACGTGGGTAAAAGGCCATGCCGGACACCTTGAAAACGAAAAAGCCGACGAGCTTGCCAATCAAGGGGCGGCAAAATTTGCATAACACTGCGTCCATGACTGCACTCAAACATCTCAAGCCGTTGTTTTGGATTGCCGTCATGGCATTGATTTGTGTGATGCCCATAGCGCTGATATTCGCCTATTCGCCCTTTCATGATGTCAATGATTTTTTTCGCTTTGGCTTGTGTGATCACGTTAAGAGTGCCGAAGAATGTGCCGACTGAATCACGCCCGCCTATTTATTGTGGTGGTTTATACCTGAACCGTGGCTTTTCGCATTCATCACACTGACTGCTATTTACCTCATTCTAAAAATCCTTGATGGCAATCATCCGATTCCTATTCAGACTGAGAAAGAAAAAACCATGACCTGCCCCATCTGCACTGCCGACAACGAAGATATTTTGCTGCAAACGCCAAACCTGCGCGTTATCGCTGTCCACAACGAAGCCGGTGCACCGGCATTCTGCCGCGTGATTTGGAATAACCATGTTTCCGAGATGACCGACCTTTCCCCTGCCGAGCGCAACGAAATCATGGAAATGGTGTATCAGGTTGAAGCTGCAATGCGCCAAGTCTTCAGCCCGGCCAAAATCAATCTGGCCAGCCTCGGCAATGTTGTGCCCCATCTGCATTGGCACGTCATCGCCCGCTTTGAAAACGACGCCAACTTTCCTGCGCCGATTTGGGCCGCGCCCGTACGCGAACACGGTATGACCTTGCCTGAAAATTGGCCGGAACAAATCAAAAACTTAATCGCTTAAACTTTCAGACGGCCTGTAAGGTCCGACACGCCAAGTTCAGGCCGTCTGAACATATAACGAAAGGAAAACCTCAATGACTTCCACCACGCGCCGCCATTTCTTGCGTACCTGCTCTGCCGCGGCAGGTGCAGGATTGTTGCAAGCCTGCGGCACAGGCACGACCACCACGCCGCAAACCAAAACCACTTCTACCACCGCGAAAGCCAAAACCGTGCAACCTAAGCAACCCCATCCGCCACGTTCCGGCGACAACCTCCTGCGCGTTGTTGCGCCGTCAGGCTTCGCCGAAGACCCCAACCGCGTGACCACCGGCCTGACCCGCCTCTACAACGCAGGCTTTACCGTGACCAACCAACAGGCAGGTAGCCGCCGTTACCAACGCTTTGCCGGCAGCGACGCCCAACGTGCCTCCGACTTCCAAGAAGTTGCCAGCGGCCGCGTCGAAACGCCTAAAGTCTTGATGGGCCTGCGCGGCGGCTACGGCGCGGCACGCATCCTGCCGCAAATCGATTTTGCCTCACTCGGCGCTAGAATGCGCGAACGCGGCACATTGTTCTTCGGTTTCAGCGACGTATGCGCCGTCCAACTCGCCCTGTTGGCCAAAGGCAATATGATGAGCTTTGCAGGCCCGATGGTGTACAGCGAATTCGGCAAAGCAGACCCCAGCGTCTTTACCATGGATTCTTTCATCCGCGGCACAACCAACAACGTCAACATCGTTGATGTTCCGACCATCCAACGCGCCGATGTCAACGTAGAAGGCACATTGTGGGGCGGCAACCTCAGCGTTCTCGCCTCCCTCGCCGGCACGCCCTACATGCCCGACATTCAAGGCGGCATCCTCTTTATCGAAGACGTCAGCGAGCAACCCTACCGCATCGAGCGCATGCTCAATACGCTTTATCTGTCAGGTGTTTTGCAAAAACAACGCGCCATCATCTTCGGCGATTTCCGCATGGGCACCATCCGCGACGTGTACGACTCCAGCTACGATTTCTCCGCCGTCGTCAACCACATTTCGCGCACCGCCAAGATTCCTGTGTTGACCGGCTTCCCATTCGGCCACATCACCAACAAAACCACTTTCCCGTTGGGCGCGCATGCCAAAGTCCGCAATACCGGCAACGGCAGTTATTCCGTCACCTTCAGCGGCTATCCTACGCTGAACCCGTCCGCGCTAACGCTCGACAGCCTGCTGCCGCCTCCTGTTCCGACTTACGACAGCACTATCTACCGCGACAGCATCACTGAAGAAGTCACCGAATAAGGCTTGTTCAAATCAAAAGGCCGTCTGAAACCCAGTTTCAGACGGCCTTTTGATCTTAAGTCTTAACCATAACGTCGTTGGAAATCTTTCATAAAGTCGGCCAACGCGTTCACACCTTCGAGCGGCATCGCATTGTAAATACTGGCACGCATACCGCCGACGGTTTTATAGCCTTTGAGCAGGCACAAGCCCTGCAACTCAGCTTCCAACACAAAACGGTGGTCCAAATCTTCGCTTGCGGTTTTGAAGACCACGTTCATTTGGGAACGTGCATCAGGATGGATATCGTTGATGTAAAAACTGCCGCTGCCGTCTATCGTCTCATACAAGGTTTGCGCCTTTATTCGATTGACCGCTTCAATTTTTTTCACACCGCCCTGCGTTTGCAGCCAGCGGAACACCAAGCCCGACATATAAATCGCATAAGTGGAAGGCGTGTTGTACATACCGTCGCGGTTGATGTGCGAACGGTAGTTGAACACATCGGGAATATCGTTCGGACAACGCTCCAGTAAATCCTCGCGGATAATGACCACTGTCGCACCGGCAGGGCCGATATTTTTTTGCGCGCCGGCATAAATCAAGCCGTAATCGGACACATTAAACTCACGAGACAAAATCTCGCTCGACATATCGCACACCAGCGGCGGCAGGCCGTCTGAAAGTTTGGGGACGTTTTGATACTGCAAGCCGTTTACGGTTTCATTAATCGCAAAATGAACAAACGCGGAATTCGGGTTGACATCCCAATCCTCCACCGCAGGCAGGTTTTTATAGGCATATTGCTCGCCGCCATGCGCAGCCAAACGGATTTTGGCATTGCTCAAACGGCTCATCTGTTCATAGGCAATACGGCTCCAGTTGCCCGTTACCACCGCGTCGGCAGTCGCAAAACCATGCGCCAAATTCATGGCCGCCATATTGAATTGCGTGGTCGCGCCACCCTGTAAAAACAGGATTTTATAGTTGGACGGAATATTCAAAAGCTGGCGCAAGTCTTGTTCGGCATGATGCAGAATACTCAAAAACATATCCGAACGGTGGCTCATCGCCATCACGGGGAAACCCGTACCGTTGTAGTCGAGCATTTCCTGTTGCGCGGTACGCAATACCGCTTCCGGCAATACGGCAGGACCTGCGGAAAAATTATAAATCGGGTGTGCGGACATGGCGGCCTTCTTTCTTATTCGGTGGGTATGAAGAAATTGTAGAACCGCCTTGCACATTGTGCAAGCACGAAAAATCAGGAAATACAAGACCGTCTGAACACAAAGCAATACCAATTCTTTGTTTTTCAAAATAATTTCAGAAACGCCATATCAAAACTTGTCAACAATTCCCTTTTCAGACGGCCTCGACCCCACCCTTTACATTTAAGCAATCACTTCAAAAAATCCACGCCAAATCAACACTTTTCTTTTATCTTGAAAACAGTTATAATAGGCCAATTTTTCAAATCACACGAAAAATGGCCGCGCGGCCATTTTTTGTTTATGTACTTCTGGAGAAGCATGGATATTCAAAGCATTCTTGATAAAACCCTGCCCGGCTTGGGCTACGAACTGGTCGATTTCGAACTGACCGCACAAGGCGATTTGCGCGTTTTCATCGATAAAGAAGGCGGCATCACCGTCGAAGACTGCGCCACTGTCAGCAACCATCTGAGCCGCGTGTTTATGGTTGAAGACATCGACTACAAACGTTTGGAAATCTCCAGCCCGGGCCTTGACCGTCCGCTGAAAAAAGCCGCCGACTTCGTGCGCTTTGCCGGCCAGAACGCCAAAATCAAAACACGCCTGCCGATTGATGGTCAGAAAAACTTCATCGGCCGCATCGAATCTTGCGAAAACGACATTGTTACCGTCTCTTTCGACGGCAAAACTGCCCAAATCGAATTGAGCAACATCGACAAAGCCCGTTTGCGCCCCGAATTTAAATTTTAAAAACCGATTACTTGGAGATTCTAGAAAATGAGTCGCGAAATGTTACAGCTGGCCGAAGCGCTGGCAAGTGAAAAAAACGTTGAAACGGAAGTCGTATTCAAAGCCCTTGAATTCGCCCTCTCTACTGCTGCCAAGAAAAAAGCCGACCGCGAGCACATGGACGTGCGCGTCGAAATCGACCGCGATACCGGCGAATACCAAACCTTCCGCCGCTGGCTGATTGTTGCCGATGAAGACTACACCTACCCCGACGTAGAAAAAACCATCGAGGAAATCCAAGAAGAAATTCCCGGCACAACCATCCAAATCGGCGAATACTACGAAGAGCAGCTGCCAAACGAAGGCTTCGGCCGCCAAGCAGCTCAAACTGCCAAACAAATCATTCTGCAACGCATCCGTGATGCGGAGCGCGAGCAAAACCTGAACGAGTTCCTCGCTTCTAAAGAAGACATCGTTTCCGGTACGGTAAAACGCGTCGAGCGCCACGGCATCATCGTTGAAGTCGTAGCAGGCAAACTTGACGCACTGATTCCGCGCGAAGAAATGATTCCGCGCGAAAACTTCCGCAGCGGCGACCGCATCCGCGCCCTCTTCCTGCGTGTGGACGAAATCGGCAATACCGGTCGCAAACAAGTCATTTTAAGCCGCACCAGCGGCGACTTCTTGGCCAAACTCTACGCCAACGAAGTGCCTGAAATTGCAGACGGCCTGTTGGAAATCCGCGAGGTAGCACGCGATCCCGGCCAACGCGCCAAAGTTGCCGTTAAAGCCAACGACCAACGCATCGACCCGCAAGGTACTTGTATCGGCGTACGCGGTTCCCGTGTTAACGCCGTGAGCAACGAATTGTCCGGCGAACGCATCGACATCGTATTGTGGTCTCCTGAGCCAGCCCAATTCGTGATGAATGCGCTGTCTCCTGCCGAAGTGAGCCGCATCGTGATTGATGAAGACAAACACGCTGTTGATGTGATTGTTGATGAAAACCAACTGGCGCTGGCCATCGGCCGTGGCGGTCAAAACGTCCGTCTGGCTTCCATCCTAACCGGCTGGCAGCTGAACATCATGACCGTTGAAGAAGCCGACGAGCGCAATGCCGCCGAAGACGCCGTTATCCGCAACCTCTTCACCACCCACTTGAACATCGACGACGAAACTGCCGATATCTTGGTGGAAGAAGGCTTTGCCACTTTGGAAGAAGTTGCTTACGTTCCAGCGGCAGAATTGCTCGCCATTGACGGCTTTGACGAAGAAATCGTTGAAACCCTGCGCAACCGCGCACGCGACGCTATCCTGACCATTACCATCGCCGCAGAAGAAAAACTGGGTGAAGTGTCTGAAGACATGCGCAATTTAGACGGCGTAGATTCCGATATGTTGCGCAAACTGGCCGAAGCCGGCGTTACCCAACGCGATGATCTGGCCGAATTGTCTGTTGACGAATTGGTCGAAATTACCGGTGTTGACGAAGAAGAAGCCAAAAAAGTGATTTTGGCTGCACGCGAACACTGGTTTACTGAAGAAAACAACTAAGGGGGTACTGAATGAGTAATACAACCGTAGCGCAATTTGCCGCCGAACTAAACCGCCCCGTCGATGATTTGCTTAAACAATTGAAAGAAGCCGGGGTCAATAAAAACAGCGGTAATGACAGCATAACCACTGACGACAAACAACTGTTGACTGCTTACCTGCAAAAGAAAAACGGCAGCAACAGCGGCACCATCAGCATCCGCCGCAAAAAAACCGAAGTCAGCACCGTTGACGGCGTAAAAGTGGAAACACGCCGCCGCAGCCGTGCCGTTACCATTCCTTCTTCCGAAGAATTGGCAGCGGAAGCCAAAGCCAAAGTAGCAGCGGAAAACCAAAAAGCCGAAGCAGAAAAAGCAGCTGCCCAAGCTGCCGAAGAAAAAGCCAAAGCTGAAGCAGAAGCTGCCGCAAAAGCCGAAGCCCGTGCCAAAGCAGAGGCCGAAGCAGCCAGACTGAAAGCAGCCAAAGCCGCACCAAAAGCAGAAGGCAAACCTGCCGAAGCCAAAAAAGAAGAAGCCAAACCGGTTGAAACCGTAGAAGCTAAGACCGAAGCAAAAGTTGAAGCTAAAACAGACAACAAGCCGTCTGAAAAATCCGTTGAAGCTGAAAAACCAGCCGAAGCTAAGAAACCTGCCAAAGCCAAACAAGACAAAGGCGGCAAAGGCAAAGAAGCGAAAAAAGCAGCCAAACCTGCCGCTCCTGCCGTACCGCAACCTGTCGTCAGCGTGGAAGAACAGGCTCAGCGCGATGAAGAAGCCCGTCGTGCCGCCGCCCTGCGTGCGCATCAAGAAGCCTTGTTGAAAGAAAAACAAGAGCGTCAAGCACGCCGTGAAGCCATAAAACAACAGGCCGAGAAAGACTCAAAACCTACTAAAGAAGCCAAATCAGGCGAGCGCAACAAACCTGCCGAGAAAGCCAAAGCAGCATCCGGCGAAGGCAAATCCGAACACAACGCGCGCGGTAAAAAAGAAGACCGTCGTGAGCGTGATGAAGACACTCAAGGCCGTAACGCCAAAGGCAAAGGCGGCAAAGGTGGTCGCGACCGCAACAATACACGCACTGGCGACGATGAGCGCGTACGCGGCGGCAAAAAAGGCAAAAAACTCAAACTTGAGCCAAACCAACACGCCTTCCAAGCACCGACCGAGCCTGTCGTACACGAAGTTTTGGTGCCTGAAACCATTACCGTTGCCGACTTGGCACACAAAATGGCCGTTAAAGGCGTCGAAGTGGTTAAAGCCCTGATGAAAATGGGCATGATGGTAACCATCAACCAATCTATCGACCAAGACACTGCCCTGATTGTGGTGGAAGAACTCGGCCACATCGGTAAACCTGCCGCCGCCGACGACCCTGAAGCATTCTTGGATGAAGGCGTTGAAGCAGTAGAAGCCGAAGCATTGCCGCGTCCTCCGGTTGTTACCGTGATGGGTCACGTTGACCACGGTAAAACTTCCCTGCTGGACTACATCCGCCGCGCCAAAGTGGTACAAGGCGAAGCGGGCGGCATTACCCAACACATCGGTGCATACCACGTTGAAACCCCTCGCGGCGTAATTACCTTCTTGGATACTCCGGGTCACGAAGCGTTTACCGCCATGCGTGCGCGCGGTGCAAAAGCAACCGATATCGTGATTCTTGTGGTTGCAGCCGACGACGGCGTAATGCCGCAAACCATCGAGGCGATTGCCCACGCTAAAGCTGCGGGCGTACCGATGGTGGTTGCCGTCAACAAAATCGATAAAGAAGCTGCCAACCCTGAGCGTATCCGCCAAGAGCTGACTGCGCACGAAGTCGTGCCTGACGAATGGGGCGGCGATGTACAGTTTATCGACGTTTCCGCTAAAAAAGGCCTGAACATCGATGCATTGCTCGAAGCCGTCTTGCTCGAAGCCGAAGTTTTGGAACTGACTGCCCCAGTCGATGCACCTGCCAAAGGTATCATCGTAGAGGCACGTTTGGACAAAGGCCGCGGCGCGGTTGCCACCCTCTTGGTACAAAGCGGTACGCTGAAAAAAGGCGATATGCTGCTGGCCGGTACTGCATTCGGTAAAATCCGTGCAATGGTTGACGAAAACGGCAAAGCCATCAATGAAGCCGGTCCGTCTATCCCTGTCGAAATCCTCGGCTTGTCCGACGTTCCGAACGCAGGCGAAGATGTAATGGTATTGGCCGACGAGAAAAAAGCGCGCGAAATCGCCCTCTTCCGTCAAGGCAAATACCGCGACGTGCGCTTGGCCAAACAACAGGCCGCAAAACTGGAAAACATGTTCAACAACATGGGCGAAAACCAAGCCCAATCCTTGTCCGTCATCATCAAAGCAGACGTACAAGGTTCTTACGAAGCTTTGGCGGGCAGCCTGAAAAAACTGTCCACAGACGAAGTGAAAGTGAACGTGTTGCACAGCGGCGTTGGCGGCATTACCGAATCTGATGTCAACTTGGCCATCGCTTCCGGCGCATTCATCATCGGCTTTAACGTCCGTGCAGATGCTTCCGCACGCAAACTGGCTGAAAATGAAAACGTGGAAATCCGTTACTACAACATCATTTACGATGCCATCGACGACGTGAAAGCCGCCATGAGCGGTATGCTCTCTCCGGAAGAGAAAGAGCAAGTAACCGGCACGGTCGAAATCCGTCAGGTTATCTCCGTTTCCAAAGTCGGCAACATTGCAGGCTGTATGGTTACCGACGGCGTGGTCAAACGCGATTCCCATGTCCGCCTCATCCGCAACAACGTGGTTATCCATACCGGCGAGCTGTCTTCTTTGAAACGCTACAAAGACGACGTCAAAGAAGTCCGCATGGGCTTCGAGTGCGGTCTGATGCTCAAAGGCTACAACGAGATTATGGAAGGCGACCAACTCGAATGTTTCGACATCGTCGAAGTTGCCCGTACTCTGTAATCAGACAGGCCGTCTGAAAAATCAGAAGCAGGTTTTGCAATGCGAAACCTGCTTCTTTTTTTCAGACGGCCTTTTTACAACCATTCATAGTTTGAAACTATGGAAATTGATGTGTGGTATATAAGAAACAAAACAGACATACAAGGCAAAGCCATTTAGCAAAGGAATAGACGGCAAACTAAGCCTAATAACGCTCTCTATATATTGTCATATCTTAACGTTTCTGTTGTTTTTATCAAATTTCGGCACTAGTATATACAGCCTAAACACAATACAAATTAAGCAATACCGGCCATATGCCGGATACGTTTACTTCCTTGTTACTCTCATCAATATCTAAAGAAAATATCATGACAATCGAAAAAGCAATGCGCACCCCCAATGCGCAATTTGAATTACGACATTTAGAGCAATTACAACCTTCCTTCCTTGAACAAGTAACGATAGGCACGTCGGAAGATGACGTTTATTATGTAACCCTCAGTGACGATATAATCATTGAAAACCCAAATAGCGACGATGATACAGTTTGCAGCAACGTCAGCTATACCCTTCCAAACCACGTTGAAAACCTTGTTTTGACCGGTACAGCCAACATTTTCGGTGCTGGCAACAACAGCAACAACATCCTCATCGGCAATGAAGGCCGCAACCGCCTCAACAGCGGGCGCGGTGACGACATCGTTTACGGCGGCGGTGGCGACGATGTCATCAATGGCGGCGAAGGCAACGACTTTCTTTTCGGCGAAACAGGCAATGACATCCTCAACGGCGAAGCAGGCAACGATGTGCTTGAAGGTGGCGAAGGCGACGATACCTACCTTTTCTCTGCCCAAAGCGAGCAAGACACCATCATCGACAATCAAGGCCACAACAGCATCCGCTTTCATACTGATCTGAGCCTTAACGATTTAACCGTTGAAGTCCAAAACAACGAAACCGGTGGTAAAGACTGGCTGATTGCCGTAAAAAACAGCAACGCCGTTTTAACCATCAAAAACCAATACACTCAAAACGGTACAACACCGGCAGTCTCCCATTTCATCATTGGCACTCAAAAACTGGATGTAAACAACTTTGCCAAATATTTTGATATTTCCCTGGCTGAGCATACCGAAATCGGTCAGACCATCGATGGCAGCGACGACAATGACTACCTGATCGGCACATCCGGCGATGATATGATCGACGGCAAAGCCGATGCCGACATTATGGAAGGTGGGAACGGCAATGACACTTACTACGTTGATGATGTAAAAGACGTGGTGATTGAACAGGCTGATGGCGGCGAAGATACCGTATTCAGCAGCATTTCCCATACTGCCGCTACCCACGTCGAAAATGTTACCCTGACCGGCTCAGCCAATATTTTTGCCGCCGGCAACAACAGCAATAACATCCTGACCGGTAACGAAGGCCGCAACCGCCTCAATAGCGGACGCGGTGATGATACTGTTTACGGCATGGGTGGCAACGACAACCTCAATGGCGGCGAGGGCAATGATTATCTGGATGGCGGCAACGGCAACGATGTCATCAACGGTGATACAGGCAACGACATTTTGGTGGGCGGCAACGGTAAAGACATTCTGAAAGGCGGCGCCGGAAACGATACCTATATCTACGGCGACAACGATACCATTATCGACAACCAAGGAATCAATACCCTCAAGTTTTCAGACGGCCTGAACAATGCCAAGCTCAACCTGAAGACCATTCATAACGATGATGGCAGCCAAA
Source organism: Neisseria sp. P0018.S001 (assembly GCF_051957355.1). Taxonomy (NCBI): domain Bacteria; kingdom Pseudomonadati; phylum Pseudomonadota; class Betaproteobacteria; order Neisseriales; family Neisseriaceae; genus Neisseria; species Neisseria sp. P0018.S001. The sequence goes on from NZ_JBQCWN010000006.1 coordinate 52,239, forward strand.
GCTGGGAAATTACTTCCGAACAAGGTTCTGCCCTGATTCAAAACCAAATCGGTGCGGATGGCAGCATTTCTATCGACCGCTTCCAGTTTAACGACCAAACTTACACTGCCACTCAGTTCCAACAAGCCTTTCAACCTGTGAAAGCTGAAACCATTAAATTTGCCGGTACTGACGGCGATGACACTTTGCATGGTAATGCAGGCAACAATGAAATTGACGGCGGCAACGACGGCCATGACACCCTCTATGGCCACGACGGCGATGACATCTTGCGCGAACACAGTGCAACCTATTACAGCACTGAGCCAGATTCCGACGATAAACTCTACGGCGGCAACGGTAACGACAAACTCTATGCCCATGTAGGTGCCGACCTGCTTGACGGCGGCGCAGGCAATGATTACATGGAAGGCGGCGAACACAACGATACCTATGTTTTCGGCAAAGGTTACGGTCACGACACCATTTTTGACTTCAACTTCGGTTTTGATAGCAAAGCAAGCCTACACAGACTCAACGCCAACGTCGTGAAATTTACCGGCGGCATTACCCTTGACGACCTCGAAATTACCATTGAAAAAGGTTACGACAAAACCAGTATTATCAACATGCCTGACAGCTCTCAATTTGTGACCAATCCCCTGCTGGATGGTGATACTTGGCATATCCGCATTAAAGGCACAGACGATGTTTTAACCATCAAAAACCAAAGCGGTATTTATGGTGCAATTTCCGAGTTTCAGTTTGACGGCAATACCTCATACAGCACGGGCGAGCTGATCAACCACTTCAAACTGTCTATCCCGCACATGATCGGCAACACAAACATCGTCCAATACACCGGCCAACCCGTTGATGAACTCAACCGTGATGTGTACAACAACTTCAACCACACCATCCATGCCGATAGCGACAACAGCGATTTAGATTTGTCGCGTTACGCTTCTGTTGTCGAATACAGGGGCAACCGCAGCGATGAAACCATTACTTTGGGCAGAGGCATCAACATCGTCGATACAGCCGACGGCAACGATACCATTACCGACCTGGGTGCCGACAACACCGTTATCATGTTTGGTAGAAACAGCGGCAACGACACCTTTAATCCGTATGGTGGCAGCGATACCCAAGTCCTTTTCAAAGAAGGGATTACGCTGAAAGATTTACAGTTGAAAACCGGAGATGATTGGGTCTTAACCATCAAAGATACAGGCGACACCCTGACCATCCATGACATTGCCAACAATAATGTCGACAGCTTTGTATTCGGAAACGGTAAGAGCTATACCGCCGACGAAATCAGCAAAGCACTGATGACTGAAAATACACAAAACAACGGTATCCTGTAAAACTCAAAGGCCGTCTGAAACCTTAATTCAGACGGCCTTAGTCCTTTGCTGATTTATTTATCGTTCTGCTATATAATTATTCTCATTCGAATTCACAAGAAAGAATAAAAATGGATGCCTTAAATCTCCTCACTACGCGTCGCTCTTCCAAAAAACTGACTGCTCCGGCACCCAATACCGAGCAACTGGAACAAATGCTGCAAGCGGCAACACAAGTACCTGATCACGGCAATATGCGCCCTTACCGCTTTACTGTGATTCAAAGCGAGGCCGGCTTACAACGTTTCCGCGAGCTGTTGAGCAAGACCGTTACCGAACTCAACTTCGGCGAGGATGCTATGAAAAAGGCCGAACGCGTCGGCAACATGGCGCCTATGATTATCGGCGTTACATTTACGCCAAACCGTGAAGTGGCAAAACCCAAACCTGAATGGGAACAAATGCTGACTGCCGGCTGCGCCGCCTATGCTTTACAACTGGCTGCTTCTGCTCAAGGCTTCGACAATGTTTGGATTACGGGCATGTGGGTCAACAGCCCATTGTTGCGCGAAGCATTTGAGTGTACCGACAAAGACAAAATCATTGGCCTGATGATGATTGGTTCGCCGACCGAAGAAGGAAGCGGCCCGAAAAATACCAACTTAGAATGTTTTACAACTTATTGGTAAAGCCTGAAAATACTAAGGCCGTCTGAAAAACCTGATTTAATGGTTTTCAGACGGCCTTTTTATGTCTCTTGTCAAAATATCAAGCAGGATTCATAAACGCTTCAACTTCTTCCAAAGAAATATCCGCCGTCGCGCCATGACGTGAAGCAACCAATGCACCCAGCGCACAAGCAAAAGCAATGGCTTCTTGAGGAGGCGCATTGTTCAACAGTTTGTAAGTCAAACCGCCAAGAAAGCTGTCGCCGGAGCCGACGGTATCCACCACTTTGACGCGGAAACCGCAATGACGGTACAACTCGCCGTCCTTATACAAAACCGCGCCATGGCTGCCCAAAGTCACGCAAAGGATTTTGACGCCGGTCAGCTCAACGAGGTAGCAGATATTTTGCTCGATGCTGTGATAAGGAGAGCCATAAGCCGCAGCCAATTCATACAACTCATCATCATTGAGTTTGACCATATCGGACTGTTTCATGGTCTCAAGCAAGCGGTCAATATCGTAATGAGGCTTACGCAGATTAACGTCAAAAATTTTAAATTTGGCTTCTTTCAGCAAAACCGCCAAGCTTTTACGCGAAACTTCATCGCGGGTTGCCAAGCTGCCAAAAACGAAAGCATCGGATTCTGCCACACGTTTGATTGCCGCATTATCATTCGCAATTCTGTCCCACGCGCAAGGATAAACAATCTCATAAGACGCGCTGCCAGACTTGTCCAAGTGTACTTTCACCAAACTGGTCGCACATTCGTGACAAACCTGCAAATAATCAGTATTGACGTTTTTACTTTGAATTTGACGTAGCAATTCCTCACCATCGGCATCATCGCCGCGACGGCTGATGATGGCAGCATCGATACCCAAAGACTGCAAACGGACAGCAACATTCAGGGGTGCACCACCCAATACCTTTCCGTTTGGAAAATCGTCCCACAGCACTTCGCCGAAACTGGTTACTTTCATTCTTGGCCTTCCTTTTTTGAGGTTGATTGGCAGGGTCTGCACTCCCGACAGATTTTTTGCAAATCATGTACTTGTAGTAAAACTCCAGCATCGGGGGCAAAAGTATTATGTTTTAAAATATTGGGACTGACAAGCAATTAAGGGCATATCAGACAATAAACTTGATTCATCACAAAATTATATTGTTCCTATTTTTTCTTTTTCTTTCACATTTATCCCCTCCTATTTCATTAAAACAAAATATTCTGAAATTTAAATACAAAAGGCCGTCTGAAAACTGATTCAATCAATTTTCAGACGGCCTTTATCGAATTATTGCAGTGTTTAGACTACAACTTCCTCTTTTTTCTTCACTTCTTTGGCAATGTTCTCACGACTCAAGCCAAACATCAGCAAGAGCGGACTGGCAACCAATACGGAAGAGTAAATACCGAACACGATACCGATGGTCAGCGCCATAGAGAAACCGTGCAAGGCTGCGCCCCCAAACACCAGCATAGAAACAACCATTGCCTCGGTCGAACCGTGGGTAATGATGGTACGGCTCATGGTCGCGGTAATCGCGTTGTCGATGACTTCCGGCACAGTGTGGCCGCGCATATGCGGCTTACGGAAGTTTTCACGAATACGGTCAAACACAACCACAGATTCGTTCACGGAATAACCCAAAACCGCCAAAATACCTGCCAAGACAGTTAATGAGAATTCCCATTGGAAGAAGGCGAAACAGCCGAGAATGATCACGATATCGTGCATATTCGCAATAATCGCCGATACTGCAAAACGCCACTCAAAACGCATGGACAGGTAAATAATGATACCTGCCACCACGAAGCCCAATGCCATCAAACCGTTGGTGACCAATTCTTCGCCGACTTGAGGGCCGATGAATTCGACTTGGCGCAAGGTAACGTCAGGATTGTCTTTTTTCAGCAAATCCATCACTTGGTTGGACAGCTGGGCAGACGTTACGCCTTCTTTGTTCGGCAGGCGAATCATGATGTGTTTGTTCGTACCCAATGCCTGAACCTGTACGTCACCCATTTTCAGCGTATCGAGGCGTTCGCGCGTTTTATTCACATCCACGCCCTGCTGATATTGGACTTCCATCACCGTACCGCCTGTAAATTCGACGGAGAAATTCAGGCCTCTGGTTACCAAAAAGAACACGGCGGCGATAAACGTAACCAACGAAATAAAGGTCGTCAGTTTGCCGTAGCTCATAAACGGAATATCGCGTTTGATTTTAAATAATTCCATGTTTTACTCCTTGCCTTCTGCCATTTCAGCTTTCGGCTTCCATACCGAACCGATGGAAATATTTTGCAATTTGCGACGGCGGCCGTACCACAAGTTGACCAAAGCACGGAACACGACCACGGATGAATACATCGAAGTCAGAATACCGATACAGTGTACAACCGCAAAACCGCGTACCGGACCGGAACCGAATACCAACAAAGCGATACCGGCAATCAGAGAGGTCAAGTTGGAGTCGACAATGGTTGCCCAAGCGTGTTGGAAACCGAGGTTGATGGCCTGCTGCGGTGCGACACCGGCACGCAGTTCCTCACGGATACGTTCATTAATCAACACGTTGGAGTCAATCGCCATACCCAAGGTCAAGGCCAAGGCGGCAATACCCGGCAAGGTCAGCGTTGCCTGCATGGCAGACAAAATACCCACCAGGAACAAGATATTGGTACTCAAGGCAATGGTAGAGAAGAAACCCATCAAGCGGTAGTAAATCACCATGAATGCAGCAACAGCAGCGAAGCCCCACAAGGTAGAGTGGAAACCTTTTTCAATGTTTTCTTTACCCAAAGACGGGCCGATGGTACGTTCTTCGACAATCTGCATCGGCGCAGCCAGCGAACCGGCGCGCAGCAACAATGAAGTATCGTTGGCTTCGGCTGTCGTCATGCTGCCGGAAATCTCCACGCGGCCGCCGGTAATGGCGGAGCGGATGACAGGCGCAGTCACGACTTCGGATTTACCTTGGTCGATCAACACCATAGCCATACGTTTACCCACATTGGCCGAAGTCAATTCGCCAAAAATGCTGCCACCTGCGCTGTCCAAGCTCAGGCTCACGGCAGGCGCACCCATTTGGTCAAAGCTAGGTTGCGCGTCGTTGATGTTGTCGCCGGTCAGTTCAACTTGTTTGTTGACCAAAATAGTTTCCGGATGATCACCACCGCTTGACAGCAATTCGTAACCGGTCGGTACATTACCGTTTAAGGCTTCTTGCAGCTTGATCGGATCGTCTTCCACCATGCGTACTTCCAAAGTCGCGGTACGGCCGATAATGTCTTTGGCTTTGGCAGTATCTTGCACGCCCGGCAACTGTACGACAATGCGGTCAAGACCGGATTGCTGGATAACCGGTTCTGCCACACCCAATTCGTTCACACGGTTATGCAAAGTGTTGATGTTTTGTTTTACCGCATCAGAACGTACTTTATTGATCGCCTCTTCAGACAGAGTCAGCACGATATTGTTGCCGTCTGCAAGCAAAGTGGCTTCAGGGAACATCTTTTGCAACTGAGGCAAAGCCTTTTGTACATCGGCAGCATCTTGCAGAGGCACAGTCAGACCATTTTCAGCCTGATGCACCGTACCGGTACGGATTTTTTCGCGACGCAATTCGCGGCGGATGTCGCCGGCGTAACGTTCAAACGTTTTCTGCATCGCGGCTTTCATGTCCACCTGCATGGTGAAATGCACGCCGCCACGCAAGTCCAGACCCAGGAACATCGGATTGGCTTTGATTTTCGCCATCCACTCAGGGCTGTCTGCCAACAGGTTGAGCGCGGTAATATAGCCCTCGCCCAAAGTATTTTCGATGACGTCGCGCGCTTTCAATTGCGTTTCGGTATCTTTGAAACGCACTTTCAGCGAGTTGTCGACGATGAACATACCATCAGTCTGAATACCTGCCTGTTTCAGCGCGGCATCCACTTTAGACTGGGTTTGATCGTTGATCACGATGGCTTGTCGGTTGGTTGATACCTGTACGGCAGGCGTTTCACCGAAAAGGTTGGGCAGCGAGTAAACAGCCGCAACCACAATCGTGAACGCAATCAGCAGGTATTTCCATAAAGGATAACGGTTCATGGTAAACCTTTGCTTTATTTATAAAGGCAAACAGCCGCGCTCGGAAAATGAGGCGGCTTTTTGCAAAAAAACGGATTATTCGGCTTTCGCGGCAATCGCGTTGCGCTCAACTTCCACTTCGATTTTCGCACCTTGACCGATGTCGACAGTATAGAATTGCTCGCCGACTTTGGTCACACGGCCTTTGAAACCTGCTGCCAAAACGACTTTATCGCCGACTTTCAAAGCGGCCAACATCGCTTGGTGCGCTTTGAATTTCTTTTGTTGAGGACGCATAATCAGGAAGTAGAACACCACCATGATCAGCACTAAAGGGGCAAATTGAGCCACTGCTTGATTCATAATATATCCGTTCTTTCAAGTTTTAGATTAAGTAAAAAACTGCACACTGCAATCAAACACATTGGTTGGACTGCAAAATTGAGCTATTCTAAAGGCCGTCTGAAAAATTTCCAAGTATTTCCGTATTTATTAACCATATTTAGCAGTCTTTACGACTTGTCCGACACATACTGTTCCATGTTCAAAAAAATCCTTTGGCGCATCAGCACCCGCCTACGCCGTTTGTTTGGCAAAAACGCCCGCACCGTATGGATTTCGCATCCGATATTCCTACAGCACCTGCCGGGGCCCAACCATCCCGACAGGCCCGAACGCATCAGCGCCATTCAAACCGCCTTAAGACAAGAAGGCATTTGGCGTCGCCTGCAAACCACCGAAGCACCGGAAATCAAAGATGCGCAGCTGGCATTGGTCCACTCGCGTAACTATCTGCACGAATTGGAAGCCGCCCAGCCGCTCCCCGGTAAAATCCACCGTATCGACGACGATACCGTCATCTGCCACGACTCCCTCCAAGCCGCCCGTTTTGCGGCCGGCGCCGTCGTCAAGGCAGTCGATATGGTGATGAACAAAAAGGCCTGGCATGCTTTTTGCGCCATCCGCCCGCCAGGCCACCATGCCCACAGCAACAGCGCCGGCGGCTTTTGCCTGATCAACAACGTTGCCGCCGGCGTGATGCATGCCATTGCCCAATACCGCTTGCAACGCATCGCCATCATCGATTTCGACGTCCACTTCGGCGATGGTACGGCGGAGATTCTCCAAGACGATCCGCGCGTGATGTTTTTCAACCTGTTTGAAACCGACATCTTTCCCTTCCCTCAGGCGGAACAATACGCCGGCAATAAGAATATGCTGCATACGCCCCTCAAACCGGGCACAGGCAGCCGTATCTTCCGCACGACCATCCGCAAACAATGGCTGCCCAAGCTCACGGCCTTCCGCCCCGAGTTGGTGTTGCTTTCGGCAGGTTTTGACGGGCACAAACAAGACGAAACAGGCCGTCTGAACCTGCATGAAGCCGACTTTGCCTGGCTGACGCACAAAATCGTCCAAGCAACGGCAAGCTGTCAAGGACGTGTCGTTTCCGTACTGGAGGGCGGATATACCTTGGAATCCATGTCTAAATCCGCTGCCGCCCACATCCGCGTATTGGCTGGCTTAAGCAAGGCCGACTACGTCATCGCCTACCAAAAGCATCTGAAGCGCGGCAAAAGTAACAATCCTACACCATAACGCATTCAAACTATTGCCCCAGGCCGTCTGAAAACAGATTATCCATTTCAGACGGCCTTTTTTTTCATTTACAAACTTTAATTTGAGCAAAGACAAACCATTTCCATATTATCAGTAGTAAAATAACAAACATAAAACATATCAATAAAAACATTTCACACGCCACACTGCTTCCCTTTCCCCAATTGACCGTCTTTTTCAGACGGCCTCCACTTAAAAAAAGGAGCGTTACAATGAAAGCAGCACGTTTTTACAACAAAGGCGACATCCGCATCGAAGACATTCCCGAGCCAACCGTAGCTCCGGGTACTGTCGGCATCAATGTTGCGTGGTGCGGTATCTGCGGTACCGACCTGCACGAATTCATGGAAGGCCCGATTTTCATTCCGCCTTGCGGCCATCCACACCCAATCTCCGGCGAGTCAGCCCCTGTAACCATGGGTCACGAGTTCTCCGGCGTGGTTTATGCCGTAGGCGAAGGCGTGGACGACATCAAAGTCGGCCAACACGTTGTTGTTGAACCCTACATCATCCGCGACGACGTACCGACCGGCGAAGGCAGCAACTACCACCTCTCCAAAGACATGAACTTCATCGGCTTGGGCGGCTGCGGTGGCGGCTTGTCTGAAAAAATTGCCGTTAAACGCCGTTGGGTACACCCTATTTCCGACAAAATCCCATTGGACCAAGCTGCTTTGATTGAGCCTCTGTCTGTCGGCCACCATGCTTATGTACGCAGTGGCGCGAAAGAAGGCGACGTCGCATTGGTCGGCGGCGCAGGCCCAATCGGTTTGCTGTTGGCTGCCGTATTGAAAGCCAAAGGCATCAAAGTCATCATCACCGAATTGAGCAAAGCACGTAAAGACAAAGCACGCGAAGCCGGCGTTGCCGACTACATCCTCGACCCGTCCGAAGTCGATGTCGTTGAAGAAGTGAAAAAACTGACCAACGGCGAAGGCGTAGACGTTGCATTCGAATGCACCAGCGTCAACAAAGTGCTGGACACCATGGTCGAAGCGTGCCGTCCGACTGCGAAAGTCGTCATCGTATCCATTTGGAGCCACCCCGCTACCATCAACGTCCACAGCGTTGTGATGAAAGAGCTGGACGTGCGCGGCACCATCGCCTACTGCAACGACCACGCAGAAACCATCAAATTGGTTGAAGAAGGCAAAATCAACCTCGAACCTTTCATCACCCAGCGCATCAAGCTGGACGAGCTGATTTCCGAAGGCTTCGAGCGTCTGATTCACAACAACGAATCCGCCGTCAAAATCATCGTTAATCCGAACCTGTAATATAAGCGTTTAAGGACAAAAGGCCGTCTGAAAAATAGTTTCAGACGGCCTTTACGCTTGATAAATCCGCACTCGGCCCAATTCTTTAACAATCGTCCACTCATCACAGGGCATACCCATGAATCCCAAATACGCTCCGCTCTTCCAACCCCTTACCCTCAACAACGGCGTAACCGTCAAAAACCGCCTTGTCGTCGCCCCTATGACCCATTTCGGCTCACAAGCCGACGGTTTGATCAGCGACCAAGAGCGTACCTTTCTCAGCAACCGTGCAGGCGATATGGGCATGTTTATCACTGCCGCCACTTTGGTTCAAAAAGACGGCAAAGCCTTTCACGGCCAACCTGAAGCCACAGGCGAACACTGCCTCGACAGCCTGAAAGAAACCGCACAAATCCTGCAACAACAAGGCGCAAAAGCGATTTTGCAAATCCATCACGGCGGTTCCAAAGCCATTGATGAACTTTTGGACGGTCTCGACAAAATCAGCGCTTCCGCCAACGAAGCCGAACACGCACGCGAAGCGACAGCAGAAGAAGTCGAGGCACTCATCGCTTCTTATGCACAAGCCGCCGATTTGGCGCTTCGTGCCGGTTTTGACGGCGTGGAAATCCACGGTGCGAACGGCTATTTAATCCAACAGTTTTACTCCGCCCAAAGCAACCGCCGCAACGACCAATGGGGCGGTAGCTTGGAAAACAGAATGCGCTTCCCGCTGGCCGTTATCGATGCCGTGGTTGCCGTCCGTGAAAAACACCAGCGCAATGACTTCATTATCGGCTACCGCTTCTCCCCTGAAGAACCGGGCGATGACGGCTTAACCATGACCGAAACCGGCGCATTGATTGACGCATTGGTACAAAAACCGCTGCAATATCTGCACGTTTCCCTGTGGGAATTTGATAAAAAAATCCGTCGCGGCGGCGATACCGCCCAAACCCGTATGCAGTTCATCCACGAACGCATCAACGGCAAACTGCCGCTTATCGGCGTGGGCAACCTGTTTACCGCCGACCAAATTTTGGCCGCCTATGAAACCGGCTGGGCAGAATTTATCGCATTGGGCAAAACCGTGATGATTAATCCGCATATCGCCACGCAAATCCGTGAAGGCCGCGAAGATGAAATCGAAACGCAACTCGACCCGACGCGTGCCGACCATTACGGCCTTCCCGACACCTTGTGGGGATTTGCCTCCAGCGGTACGCAATCATGGCTGCCGCCGGTAAAAGGCGCAGAATGGAAACCGATGGATATTTAATCATCGATTCATAAACAAAGGCCGTCTGAAACTTTTCAGACGGCCTTTGTTTTGGTACAAACATTGAATTATCAAGCATTTTTTTGTACAATTCCGCATCTTTCAATCTATTGCAGGGCGTGTTGCACACGCCCTTATTTTAGCCTGTTTTCCAACACCCATATCCTTCAGGCCGTCTGAAAAAGCGGCCTGAACCTTTTTGCAAAGAAAACCATGTCCCAAGAAATCCTCGACCAAGTGCGCCGCCGCCGCACGTTTGCCATCATCTCCCACCCTGACGCGGGTAAAACCACGCTGACCGAAAAATTGCTGCTGTTTTCAGGTGCGATTCAAAGCGCGGGTACGGTGAAAGGTAAGAAAACCGGAAAATTCGCCACCTCCGACTGGATGGACATCGAGAAGCAGCGCGGCATTTCCGTGGCATCAAGCGTGATGCAGTTCGACTACAAAGACCATACCGTCAACCTCTTGGACACGCCGGGACACCAAGACTTCTCCGAAGACACCTACCGCGTTTTGACCGCCGTGGACAGCGCCTTGATGGTCATCGACGCGGCAAAAGGCGTGGAGGCGCAAACCATCAAACTCTTGAACGTCTGCCGCCTGCGCAATACACCGATTGTGACGTTCATGAACAAATACGACCGCGAAGTGCGCGATTCTTTGGAATTACTGGACGAAGTGGAAAACATCCTGCAAATCCGCTGCGCGCCCGTCACCTGGCCAATCGGCATGGGCAAGAACTTCAAAGGCGTGTACCACATCCTGAACGACGAAATCTATCTCTTTGAAGCGGGCGGCGAACGCCTGCCGCACGAGTTCGACATCATCAAAGGCATCGACAATCCCGAATTGGAACAACGCTTTCCGTTGGAAATCCAGCAGTTGCGCGACGAAATCGAATTGGTGCAGGCGGCTTCCAACGAGTTCAATCTCGACGAATTTCTCGCCGGCGAACTCACGCCCGTGTTCTTCGGCTCTGCGATTAACAACTTCGGTATTCAGGAAATCCTCAATTCATTGATTGAATGGGCGCCCGCGCCGAAACCGCGTGATGCGACCGTACGCATGGTCGAGCCGGACGAGCCGAAGTTTTCCGGATTTATCTTCAAAATCCAAGCCAACATGGACCCGAAACACCGCGACCGTATCGCCTTCTTGCGCGTCTGCTCCGGTAAATTTGAGCGCGGCATGAAGATGAAACACCTGCGTATCAACCGCGAAATCGCCGCCTCCAGCGTAGTAACCTTCATGTCGCACGACCGCGAGCTGGTGGAAGAAGCCTACGCCGGCGACATTATCGGCATCCCGAACCACGGCAACATCCAAATCGGCGACAGCTTCTCCGAAGGCGAACAACTGGCGTTTACCGGCATCCCATTCTTCGCACCCGAACTATTTCGCAGCGTTCGCATCAAAAACCCGCTGAAAATCAAGCAACTGCAAAAAGGTTTGCAACAGCTTGGCGAAGAAGGCGCGGTACAGGTTTTCAAACCGATGAGCGGCGCAGATTTGATTTTAGGTGCGGTCGGCGTGTTGCAGTTTGAAGTCGTTACCTCGCGCCTCGCTAACGAATACGGCGTAGAAGCCGTGTTCGACAGCGCATCCATCTGGTCGGCGCGCTGGGTATCGTGTGAAGACAAGAAAAAACTGGCGGAATTTGAAAAAGCCAACGCAGGCAACCTTTCGATAGACGCTGGCGGCAACCTCGCCTACCTCGCGCCTAACCGCGTCAACCTGAATCTGACACAAGAACGCTGGCCGGACATCGTGTTCCACGAAACACGCGAGCATTCGGTTAAACTGTAAAACACAAAGGCCGTCTGAAACATTCAGACGGCCTTTTTTTCATTCGATATCAACCCAATAAATCCCAAGCAAACTTTCCAATGGTCAGGCACAGCAGCAACATAAATCCGTAACGCAGCTCAAATATTGTCTTATTTTAGCTTTTAGCACCTCACCAAACATTTTCGGAATAAATGTTGACTTTAACTTTAGGTCAAAGTTTATAATTTGTGCTCCTTCAGTTATCACATAGGCGAAAAACATGAAAAAACTTATGACTTTTATCACACTTAGCGCTGTTGCAATTTCAAATTATGCCCAAGCTAATGAACAACCGCATCAAGCACACATGAATATGCCAATGTCGACAGATTCTGCAATGCAACAAGAATTAATGCAAGGTATGAATCAAATGAATCAAGACATGATGGCAGCTGCGCAATATAAAGATCCTGATGTTGCTTTTGCAGCAGGTATGTTGCCACACCATATTGGCGCAGTAAAAATGGCGGAAGTTGAATTAAAATACGGAAAGGATCCTGAGATGCGTAAGCTTGCTGAGGATATTATTAACGCACAACAAGCGGAAATTGAACAAATGCAAAAATGGCTTAAAGCACACAACAAAAAAAGCTCCGTAAAATGATCTGACCCCAAAAGTTAGACTGATTTAGTTCAAGGACTGAGTTCTGTAATTCACAGAGCTCAGTCCTTTTAGTTTCCCCTGAATGCGCTCGTGGTTATAATAATGAATGTACTCATGAATCGTTTTTTCCAGTTGTTAGAACGTCTCAAATCATTTACCGTAATAACATTCCATTTTTAATCGTCCAATTGATGACCTTTGCCGAAGCGTTAGCCGCTAAAAAATCATAGCCGTAAAAGCGGACGAACACAAAAGCCAGCAGGCTGCCCGTCCCCGGCCCGAACACGCCGTCGTAAAACCCGATTAACGCGCCGAAAAACAAGCCCCATAAGGTTTCACGGCGCGTCAGCTTTTCAGTGCACACCGTCTGCCCCAAGTCTTTTTTCAAAAAAGTGTACAGACACATGGCAATCATAATGACCAACATCGTCGGTTTCATGTATTGAACGGGGAAATACACCACCGTTTTCGCGCCCAAATATGAAGCGGCAAATGCCAACGCCACGGCAGGCAGCAGCATTTTCCACGGCACGGGAATTCGGCGCAGGTATTGCCCCGTCGCAGTCAGCGTGCCGCAGCAGGAAGCAAATTTATTGACACCCATCACCGAAGCCACAGGCGTAGCGTTTGGCAATAGGTTGAACAATCCGGGAATCTGCAACAGTCCGCCGCCGCCAACCGCCGCATCCATCAGCCCGGCGGCAAAGCCGACCAATACCAGATAATAAAAAAACGAATCTGCAAGCATAATGTCCATCTCTAAAAAGCAAAGCGATTTTGCGCGTATTTGCCTGTCCTGACAACCTACAAGGCCGTCTGAAAAACAAGGAGCCATATCCTGTTTTCAGACGGCCTTTCTTTTTAAATTCAGCCACTCAAATTGCAGCTTAAAAACTTTTCCATTAAAATGCCGCCCCTTATCTTTCCTACACACAACACATTTTATGGAACATTCCACCCCGACCAAACGCACAGCCCACGAACGAATGGGTATCTTCGCGCATTTCATTTTCGCCAGCCGCTGGCTGCAACTGCCGATTTATATAGGCTTGATTATCGCCCAAGTCATTTATGCCTGTAAGTTCCTCAAATCCCTGTGGCACTTGGTATCCAATTTCAGCATCATGGATGAAAACACCATCATGATCGCCGTATTGAACCTGATTGATGTCGTGATGATTGCCAACCTGTTGACCATGGTCATTGTCGGCGGCTACGAAACCTTCGTTTCCCGCCTCCACGTTGACGAACATCCCGACCAGCCCGAATGGCTCAGCCATGTCAATGCTTCGGTTTTAAAGGTTAAGCTGTCGATGTCCATCATCAGCATTTCCTCCATCCATCTGCTGCAAACCTTTCTCAACGCCGCCAATCTGTCGGAAAAACAAATCATGTGGCAATGTATTACCCACATCTGCTTCCTGATTTCCGCCCTCGCCATGGCTTTAACGGACAAAATCGTGTACAGCACGACACATAAAGCGCATTGATAAAAAACAATCAAAAGGCCGTCTGAAGTGTTTCAGACGGCCTTTTATTATCTGGCAATGTTTACAGCTTATTGCTTACGCTTGTCCCACCAGGCAAACAAGTTACCCAAAACCGTTCCTGACACAGAGTGCCAAACGCAGGCAACGGCGGCGGCAACGGCAGACTCGGCATTACCGGGGAAGAATTTAGCGCTCAAACCGGTGGCAAGTCCGGCATTTTGTACGCCAACTTCGATGGCAAGGGTGCGTTTTTTGGCGGTGTTCATGCCGGTCAGTGCACCGCTGTAATAGCCGAGGATGTAGCCGCCGATGTTGTGGGCAGCGATGGCCAGTACCATAACGAAGGCGGATTCAGCAAAGCGGTGGCCGTGAACGGCAGCAACGCCGCCGACGATGCAGGCAAACGCGACAACGGCAACAGCCGGCATAATCGCGCGCACGTCTTCAAACCAGTGTTTTTTGTGCAGCAAAATATTGGCCACCGAACCAATGACAACAGGCAAAAGCGTTACAAGCAGCATAAATTTGAACATGCCCCAGCCGTCCATTTCGACGGTTTGTCCGACCAAATAAGTCATCCACAGCGGCGTCATCACAGGCGCGAGGACGGTGGAAACCGTGGTCATGCCAACCGAAAAGGCGACATCGCCTTTAGCCAAAAAACTCATGATATTGGACGAAACACCGCCCGGACAAGTACCGACCAAAACCAAACCCAGCGTCAATCCGGGCGAAAGGTCAAAGGCTTTGGCAATACCGATGGCAAGCAAGGGCATAATCGTATATTGGGCGATGGCGCCGATAAAAATATCGAGCGGACGTTGCGCCAGAATTTGATAATCTTCTTTGCCCAAAGTCATGCCCATACCCAGCATGATAATGCCGAGTACGACGACTTACGTATCGCCTTTTACCCATGAAAAAGTGGCAGGCTCAATAAAGGCGATGATGGAGGCAAGGACGATAATTAGGGCGGTGAAGCGGGTCATTTGCCGACTGATAGCGGTCAGAAAGTTCATGTTTTTACTCCTTTGTATGTTCTTATCATGACAATAATTGCCATAATTTAACACATGTTAACTCTTTAGCGCAATAACAGTCACGAAACAGGAAGCCCACCTCCAATAATGTTAAAAATAAACTCAACCGGTTCCGTCCCATATCGACACAAAGGCCGTCTGAAAGTTTTCAGACGGCCTTGTTTTATCTGTTTGTTATTGATTTATTCGATATTTTGAACCTGTTCGCGCATTTGTTCGATTAAGACTTTCAGTTCTACCGAAGCTTGCGTACATTCGGCGGCAATGGCTTTGCTGCCCAAAGTGTTGGCCTCGCGGTTGAGTTCCTGCATCAGGAAATCCAAACGTTTGCCTGTGCTGCCCTTGCCTTCGGTAACGATGCGGCGCACTTCGGCGATATGGGTGCGCAAACGGCTGAATTCCTCATCTACATCGGATTTCTGGATGAACAAAGCAAATTCCTGTTGCAAACGGTCGTTGTCGATATTGCCGACGGCTTCTGCCAAACGGGCGTTGACTTTGTCCATATGCGCTTGCAAAAGGCTTGGGAACAATTCGTTCAAAGCGTCCACAATCTCTTCCATGCCGTCCAGACGTTGCAGCAGGTGTTCACCCAGTTTTTTGCCTTCACGTTTGCGGGCGGCTGCAAACTCTTTCAAAGCGCTGGTCAATAAATCTTTAACGCCTTTGGCCAAAGCCTCGGCATCTTCGCCCTGCCCTGCCAAAACACCGGGAAAACGCAAAACATCGGCCACGCTCAATTTGGCAAAATCATGCTCCTTACGCCAAGTTTTGTTTAAATGCGCCAGTTGGGCAACCAAATCCTGATTGACTTCCAAAGTCTGACCGCCCGAAGCTGCATCTTGCAGCTGAACACGGCACTCTAATTTACCGCGCGCCACAGCCGCGGCAATCTGTTCACGCAATGCGCCTTCCAAATAACGCAACTCTTCCGGCATACGGAATTGGACATCCAAATAACGATGGTTGACCGCGCGGATTTCCAAATTAATCCGCTTGCCGCCGCATTCGCCTGCGGCATTGGCAAAGCCGGTCATGCTGTGGATTTGAATAGTTCGTCTTGTAGCCATGGTTTTACTCCGTTTCCAAATACGAGTGAAAGTATGGACACTATAACACACCCGACCGACGATTTTCAGACGGCCTTTGCTGCCAAATTCCTCTATAATTCAAGGCAGCCTATTTTTTATTCCCCCAAAGGACCATCATGAGCGACTACACCCGCACCGGCCGCGCCGCCGACAGCCTGCGCAACATCAAAATTACCCCCAATTTCCTCCCCCACGCCGACGGCTCCTGCCTTATCGAGTGCGGCAACACCAAAGTGATTTGCACTGCCTCCATCGACGAAAATGTCCCACCCTTCCTACGCGGTAAAGAACAAGGCTGGGTGACGGCCGAATACGGCATGTTGCCGGCTTCCACCGCCTCCCGTATGCGCCGCGAGGCCGCCGCAGGCAAACAGTCCGGCCGTACACAAGAAATCCAACGCCTGATTGGCCGCTCGCTGCGCGCCGTTGTCGATATGGAAAAACTCGGCGAACGCCAAATCCTGATTGACTGCGACGTTATCCAAGCCGACGGCGGCACGCGTACCGCCTCCATTACCGGCGCCTACGTTGCCCTGCAAATCGCTGTGGACAAACTCCTTTCAGACGGCCTTATCAGCGAAAACCCAATCCGTGAAGCTGTTGCTGCCGTTTCCGCAGGCGTGGTGGGCGGTGTACCGCTTTTGGACTTAGACTATCCCGAAGACTCAGGCTGCGACAGCGACGTCAACATCATCATGACCGCATCCGGCAAAATCATCGAAATCCAAGGTACAGCCGAAGGCGCACCGTTCAGCATCGAAGAATTGGGCAAACTCATTGCCCTCGCGTATAAAGGCATTGCCGAATTGGTTCAACACCAGCAGGCCGCCCTTTTAGCCCGATAATCAGCAAAGCCGTCTGAAAACTTTCAGACGGCCTTTTTTTAACTAAACCCCTTTATGCGTATTTACTCAAAAAAGCGCGTTCTATCCTTGAATTCCATGTAAAAAATAGTAATAATAACCCTTTTTCCAGCAAACCAAGCTGCCCGACAACCCCCACAAGAAAGCACGAAACATGGCGTTAATCGTACATAAATACGGCGGCACATCAGTAGGCTCGCCCGAACGCATCAAAAACGTAGCCAAACGTGTCGCCAAAGCCCGCGCCGAAGGACACGACATCGTAGTCGTCGTATCCGCCATGAGCGGCGAAACCAACCGACTGGTCGCACTGGCACACGAAATGCAAGAGCATCCCGATCCGCGCGAACTCGACGTCGTTCTCGCTACCGGCGAACAAGTGACCATCGGCCTGCTGGCCATGGCTCTGAAAGACATCGGCATTGACGCCAAGAGCTACACCGGCTGGCAAGTCGCCCTCCAAACCGACACTTCCCACACCAAAGCCCGCATCGAAAATATCGACGACGAAAGAATGCGTGCCGATTTGGCCGCCGGTAAAGTCGTTATCGTAGCCGGTTTCCAAGGCATCAGCAGCGAAGGCAATATCTCAACCCTCGGTCGTGGCGGTTCCGACACCTCCGCCGTTGCCATCGCCGCAGCCCTCAAAGCCGACGAATGCCAAATTTACACCGACGTGGACGGCGTTTACACCACCGACCCGCGCGTCGTACCCGAAGCACGCCGCATGGACACGATCACATTCGAAGAAATGATCGAATTGGCCAGCCTCGGCTCAAAAGTTTTACAAATCCGCTCCGTAGAATTCGCCGGAAAATACAAAGTGCGCCTGCGCGTACTCAGCAGCCTGCAAGATGGCGGCAACGGCACCCTGATTACCTTTGAAGAGGACGACAACATGGAAAGAGCAGCCGTAACCGGTATCGCATTCGACAAAAACCAAGCACGCATCAACGTACGCGGCGTACCTGACAAACCCGGCGTTGCCTACCAAATCCTCGGCGCTGTTGCCGATGCCAACATCGAAGTCGACATGATCATCCAAAATGTCGGCAGCGAAGGCACAACCGACTTCTCCTTCACCGTCCCACGCGGTGACTACAAACAAACCATCGAACTGCTGCAACAACGCCAAGACAGCATCGGCGCCGCCTACATCGACGGCGACGACACCGTATGCAAAGTCTCCGCAGTCGGCTTGGGCATGCGTTCACACGTCGGCGTAGCCGCCAAAATCTTCCGCACCCTCGCAGAAGAAGGCATCAACATCCAAATGATTTCAACTTCCGAAATCAAAGTATCCGTCCTGATTGACGAAAAATACATGGAACTGGCTACCCGCGTTCTGCATAAAGCATTCGACTTAGGCAACTAATTCCAACCAGTCAAAAAGGCCGTCTGAAACTTTATTGTTTCAGACGGCCTTTTTTATTTCCATTACATAAATCAACAACATCTTAATAAAAAAATCTACTTTAGCTCAAAACAGTGTAGCCTGGCTTATTATTACCCTTATTAATTTCATTATATGTTCAATATTTTACAACTATCCACCTTCGCCGTTTAATTCCAAAAACATACCACTTAACCTAATTTGAGAAAAATAAACAAATCTGTAATAAAATAGAACAAAAGTACAAACATTTATCTACGCTCATCAATAAAAACAAATTTCCCCCAATTTTCTCCTAACTTAAGAAGGAATCCTAATATGAACGTATTAAACAAATTCGGTATGCTGATCTTGTCCGCTTCCCTGCTGGCAGCCTGCGGTGACTCCGGCAATAAAGGCAGCAGCGACAAACCGGCAGAACAAGTTGCCCAAAGCGAATCTAGCCCGGCCAACAAATACGAAAAAGCCCTGAGCGAATTCCCGGAAGCAGATCCTAAACTGGCCGAACCTATCGTCATTTCCGATAAAAAATCTCCAGAAGGTCTTGCCGAATTACAAAAATTCATTCATTTCACCACCGGTGAAGAAGCACAAAACATCGGCAAAATGGGACAAGAATTGCAACAACTGGCCAGCCAAGGTAAAGAAGCCGAGACTTTAGAGCAGATGAAAAAATTGACTGATGCACTGGAGCAATTCCATCAGAGCGCAGCTGCCCTCGATATCAAAGATCCTGAAATCAAAGCAGTTTTAGACCGAACTATACAAGTCAGCAGTGCTGCCAACAACCTGATGATTTATGCAGGTAAGCATGCTTCTGAGCTGACTATCAACGGCAAAGATAAAGATTCACTCAAATTTGCCAATGATTTCCAAGAAAAATCTCAAAAATTGCAAGAAACCCTGCGTGCAGCCAATCAAGAAGTACAAAAAGCTGCCGAAGCTTTAGGCAAAAAATACTCCCAATAAGCCTATTGTTTCCAATAAATAGCAGAAAGGGACATCATCAAAATGTCCCTTTATTTATATTCAGACAGCCTTGAATATCTTCAATCCTCAATCCTTCCCTTCTCTCGAAAAATGCTCAATCTCAAATCCGCTCTGACGATAAGCTCGAAAACGGTCTCGGGCTTCGGCCAAATCTTCTAAGCTGTTGCCCACAATTTCAAGGATACGGTTTGGAATGGCCGGGGCTTGGCTCCAAAAGTCGGCAGACAGGTTTAAAACCGTACAATCCTGAGGAATATTCGGCAATACGTTTCCAAACGCAAGCAATACCGGCGTTTCAGACGGCATGGGGTCGGTAGGCAGCCAGACTTCATGCGGAATAAAGCTTTCGGGAATCTGCTGCCACAAATCAATGTCGAGTTGCTGCATGGCCGCAGCAGAATCCGACCATACCAAAATCTGCCCGCCATCGCGTATGGCGCGGGCAATCAGGCGGCAGGCAAAGGCGGCCGGCTGGGCGACGTGTGTATAAAAAGTGGCTTTAGGCATGGCGTATTCTTTCATTTAGGCAATGGATTTGCCGTTTTCAGACGGCCTTTTTGGTTTTCAACAATCTCAAGGCATTGCCCAACACCAGCAGCGAGCTGAAACTCATGCCGAGCGCGGCGATCCACGGGGTAACGTAACCAAACACGGCCAGCGGAACGGCAACCAGATTGTATGCGCTCGCCCAAGTCAGGTTTTGGCGGATGATTTGATGGGTACGGCGTGCCTGTTCCATCATCACGGGCAAAACGTTCAAATCATCATTGAGCAAAACCACATCCGCACCGTCTCGCGCTACATCGGCACTCGTGGCCACTGCGGCCGACACGTCGGCTTGGGCAAGGACAGGGGCATCGTTGATCCCGTCGCCGATCATCATGACTTTACGCCCTTGTTTTTGCAGATTTTCCACATAAGACAGCTTGTCTTCAGGCGTGGCTTCGGCGCAATAAGCATCCAAACCCAGCTCTTTCGCGACTTGGGCTACGGCAGCCTGACGGTCGCCGCTTAAAAGATGCAGACGGATGCTGTGTTGTTTCAGGTTTTGCAACATTTCAGCGGCGCTGTCTTTGATTTGGTCTTCCAGCAAAAAGGCCGTCTGAAAACCGCTTTGATTACCCAAGAAAATAATGCCGCCTGTGTGGTCGATATGGGCAAAGTCTTCGGGCAGATTACCGGCAATTTCCGAAACAAACGCCGCTTTGCCCAAAGCCCAAACTTGGGTTTCGCCATCAAATTCGATTTGCGCGCTGACGCCGTGTCCGATACGGTTGACCCGTTGCTGCACTTTCACATCAAGCGCGGATACCAGGCCGTCTGAAAGCGTATGGTTCAAAATGGCACGGGCAATGGGGTGTTCGGATTGCTGTTCCAATGCTTGGGCGATAGCAAGGGCTTGGACTTCGTTCAGACGGCCAGCGGACAACATACGGCTGACGGAGAGCTGCCCTTTGGTCAGCGTACCGGTTTTATCGAACACGACATCATCAATTTGGGCAAGGGTTTCCAGGCTTTGTTTGCCGCTAATGAGAATGCCGTCTTTGGCAAGTGCGCCAGTCGAAGCAGCCAGCGCGGTCGGCGTGGCAAGCGACAAGGCACACGGGCAGGTAATGACCAGCAGGGCAACGGTAATCCACAAGGCGGTGTGTGCGTCTGCATACCAAGCCCAACCGATAAAAACAGGAATCGCAAGCAAGAGTTCGCCAAACACAAAACTGGACGCGTATTTTTCGGCCAACTCGGCGGCACGCGGTTTTTGCGCCAGCGCGCGGTCGAGCAGTTTGACGATATGGGACAGGCGCGTGTTGCCGCCGGTATGGTCGGTGCGGATGATTAAAGGGCTGCTGGTGTTGAGCGTGCCGGCGGTTACTTTTTCAGACGGCCTTTTCACGATGGGCAGGCTTTCGCCGGTCAACATGGCTTCGTTAACTTCACTCTCGCCGGACAAAACCGTACCGTCCACCGGAATGACTTCGCCGGGCTTCACAACAATCGTATCGCCGATATTGAGGCGGACGACCGCGGCTTCCTCGATGGCTTCGCTTTCAGGATAAGACGGCAAACGGTGGCAGAATGCCGGAACCAGTTTGACCAACCGCTCCGCCGCATCGCCGGCTTTGCGTCGGGCAATCTGTTCCATAAAACGCCCGCCCAACAGGAAAAACAGCAGCATGGCGATGGATTCAAAATACATGCCCTGCCCTGCGTTGGTAGCCAAGCTGTAAATACCAGCGATAAAGGTCATCACAATGGCAATGGCAATCGGCGTATCCATGCCGACACGGCGGTTTTTCCAGTCGCGCCATGCGCCGCGATAAAACGGCAACGCGCTATAAAACACAACGGGCAACACCATCAAAAAGCCGCCCCAATGCAGGATTTCCAAATAAAGCGGCTCGATGTCGCCGCCGTAAAAATAAGTCGGCAGGGCAAACATCATTGTCTGCATCATACCCAAACCGGCCACAGCCAATCTGACGATAAACTGTTTGCGCTCTTTCTGAGCCTGCACTTCGATTTTTTGCGCGTCATAAGGCGCGGCGGTATAACCGGTTTGGCGGATTTTCAGCAAAATGTCCGACAATTCAATGTGGGCGCTGTCCCACACCACGCGGCAGCGGTGGGTACTGTAATTCAAATCCACGCGCACCACGCCCTTCATACGCAACAACTGCTGTTCAATCAGCCACACACACGCGGCGCAGGTAATGCCGCCCAGCATCAACACCGCCTCGCGCTCATCCCCTGCGCCAACCTCGACAAAATCAGCCTGCACTTCGGGCAAATCATATAGCTTTAATTGCGACAACACTTCCGGCGGCGGCAATTCAGATTTTTCCGCGTCTGCAGTACGCTGTTTGTAATAATTGCCCAAACCTGCATCAATAATACTCTGCGCCACCGCTTGGCAACCGGCGCAGCAAGTTTCGTGTTCTTCGTCTTCAAAACGAACCGTCAGATGCAGATGTTCCGGGACTTCAAGTCCGCAATGGAAACAGTTTTTTTGGGGATGTGTGGAAGATGTCATAATGTGTTCGATTTATTTTTCAGACGGCCTGAAACAATCGTTTCAGAGTGTTACATTTTAGCAAAAAGCGTTTTTCCGCCTCATTTCATTTACTTTTGAATTAATAGACTGTCGAGTTTTATAAAAAATATGGAAAACAAAGCATTGACCGTTTATCATATGATGAACGGTAACATATAAATACCGTTTATCTTTAAAAACTTCCAATTATTTTAATGTAAAAATGGAACTTTTTTAAAAATTCAAATATATTTTTTATTGACCTCAATCCATTTAAGCAGCATACTTTAGGCATTCCGCGAAGACGGAAATAAAAAACACACATTTACTTATAAAACTAACTTATTGGGAAACCTCACCATGATTGATCGCCTTATGCCTATCTTCGCCGTTATCGGCATTTTGTCCAGCACCGTATACCTGAGCCTCGCCGCTTGGATGCTTTACGAAAGCGTGTTCAAAAAGAAAAGCCCTCTGTCGGCATAATCCTCAGATTTAGAATTTTACGGTAAGGCCGTCTGAACATTCAGACGGCCTTGTTTCATTCCATACTATCAAGCACTTGGCTGTACGGCCAATTCAATCATCGCTTCACGCAAACCGTCCATGCCCAAACTTTCGACAACGGAAATATTCACGCCGACCGCCTGTCCGGAATTGTCGCGCAAAATGCCAGTTTCACGCATACCCGACGGCAGTAAATCAATTTTGTTGTACACCACTAATTGCGGAATCTCATGCGCGCCAATTTCTTCCAAGACTTCGTTGACATCGTCCATCTGCCGTTCAAAATCGGGATTGGACGCATCAACGACGTGCAGCAGCACATCCGCCATCGCCGTCTCTTCCAAAGTAGCGGAAAACGCTGACACCAGCTTATGCGGCAAATCACGGACGAAACCGACGGTATCGGTCAAAATCACACTCGCCTCATGCGACAAAAAAAGCCGACGCGCAGTGGTATCCAAAGTGGCGAACAACTGGTCTTTCGCCAATACGTCCGCTTTGGTCAAGCGGTTGAACAGGCTGGATTTTCCGGCATTGGTATAGCCGACAATGGCAAAGGTTTTCAGACGGCCGCTCATGCGCGATTTGCGGCGCGTGGCACGTTGTTTGCGGACATCGGCAAGCTGTTTTTTCAATGCCGTGATTTTTTGTCCGATTAAACGGCGGTCGGTTTCCAACTGGGTTTCTCCCGGCCCTTTCAAGCCGATGCCGCCCTTCTGGCTTTGCAAATGTCCATAACCGCGTACCAGCCTTCCGCTCAAATGGTTCAGCTGGGCCAACTCCACTTGCAACTTACCTTCCTGCGACTGGGCGCGTTTGGCAAAAATCGCCAAAATCAAACCCACTCTGTCAAGGACACGGCATTGAAGCTCTTTTTCCAGATTACGCTCTTGCGTCGGCGTGAGTTCGTGGTTGAACACGACCAGCCCGACATCATGCTGCTTGACCACTGCCGCCAACTCTTCCGCCTTGCCCGTACCGACAAACAAAGCCGGATGCGGTTTGTCGCGGCGTGAAGTTTCGATAGAAACCAAATCACCGCCGGCCGCGCTCACCAATTCTGCCGCTTCGGTCAAAGCCGTCTGAAAGCCGCGCTCGCGCGTTTCGTTTGCGCCGGAATAGTCCGCCGTCAGCATCACACCGACCAAGAGGACGCGTTCGGGCTTTTCCAAAGATTTATCGACGGAAAACAGATTGCGCTTGCTCAAAAAATTTCCTTTCAGACGGCCTTATGGCCGGGGCAAAGTGCTGATTAACGGTTTTTCAAAATATCGGCAAAATATTCGGTCACTTCCGCCAAACGTCCGCCCTGCTCGGCATAAGGCTGCATGACGGCCACCAGTTGCTCCAACACTTCACGCGTTTCTGTTTGCGCGTGTTCGCGGTAGAGCCACATATTTTGCATAGTCACCGTGGTCAATGCCTCGCGTACATTCAGCAAGAGCAAGTGGCGGCAAGACTCATAGCCTTGGCGCAAATCGCCGGCCGCATAGGCGGTAACCGACAATTCATAGTCGATGTCCAACTGATAAACATTGCTTTGGACAAAAAGAATATCGTCTTTCGGGAACGGGATACGTTTCGCCATCAGGCCGATTGCATGGGAAATACGGTATTTTCCTTCCTGACGCAGCATGGTTTGCGCAAGGTAGAGACACTCGGCACGGCGCGGGTTGTAATCGTAGCCTGCCAACCAAGTCGCCAAGGCTTCATCGCGTTTGCCCATTAATTTGTAGCACTCGCCCAGCTGTTGGTAAGAAACCGTCACTTCCTCTATCCAACCGCCCAACTCGATACGTTTTTTAAACCATTCACTCGCGCGCTCGGGCATATCGGAATCCCAATAAGAACGCGCCGCATAAAAGGCGTAACGTGGTTTCAGGTCTTCATCTTCAGGGCTGTAAAACGCTTTTTCCAAGGAAACGGCATCAAGCAGGTATTTGTTCGCCATATTGCTGCGTGCGCCGAAACGGCCGCTGAGAACCGTATAGTCGCCATGAAGCGTGGCTTCGCTGGTATCTTGTTTGTCGGTTTCGATAAACTCGTGCAACACGCCGCGCCAGTAGAATGTACCGTCATTGCGCAACAACAGCGGACGGTAATAAACCACGCTGCCCATGGCATTTCTCATGCGGAGGCGGTAACGGTCGGCTGTCAGCTCGGGCAATTCCAATTTGCCTTCAAAGCGGTCGTCCGCATCAAAAATCAACACATAATCGGTTTTGCCTTTTGCGTGTTTCAACGCCTGATTGCGGTTGTATGCAAAATTTTGCCAACCATCATGATGAATCTCGCCCGCGATGCCCTTTGCATCGAAAAAGCGACGGATCACGCCGACGGTATCATCGGTCGAGCCGGTGTCGCTGATGACATAGTAGTTAAGTTTGATGTGGTCGGTGATGTTGGCCAGTGTTTCTTCGATGATTGCCGCTTCGTTTTTGACAATCATATTCAAGCAGATGGTTTGGGACATTTTCAATAGCCGCATTGGTTTGGAAAGGTATTATTTTACTTTAGCATTTTGTTTTTTGCACACAAAATACTCAGGCCGTCTGAAGATTGCCTTTCAGACGGCCTGAAGTTTATTTTGCCTTATCTTTTTTCCTGACGACGTATCAGATATACCGCCAACAGCGCAAACAAAACCGTCGGCAAGGCACCGGCCAAAAACGGCGGCACACCGTACAACTGGCTGGTAAAGCCGAAGAGCCGTCCGGCAAAGTGGAACAGCAAACCGAGGCAGATACCGCCGAAAAGTTTCAAGCCCATATTGCCGTGGCGCGTGGTTTGCGGGGTAAAGGCGAAGGCAACAAGCGCCATCACCCATGCGGCTACGGGATACACCAGCTTGCGCCACCATGCGATGGCATAGACTTGGGTATTTTGGTTGTTTTTTTCCAGATGGTCGATGTAGGTAGTCAATTCGCCGACAGACATTTGGTCGGGCTTAACGAGCAATACATCCATCAGGTTGCGTTTGACGGAAATCGGCCAGTTTTCTTCGGCAGCAGTGGCAACCTCGACTTTATCTTCGCCCAATATGCTGCGGCGGATATTTTTCAGCTGCCAGCTGCCGTCTGGATTCAAAACCGCTGATTCTGATTCCGCCGCTTGGGTCAGTTCGTTTTTATCGTTGCGCTCCCAAATTTTGATGCCCAAAAGCGTATGGTCGGGCAACATTTCGCGCACGTTGATAATGCTGTTTTTTTCTTTCAGCCAAAGGCCGGTATTGCCGGTACTGATTTTGCCGTTGATGGCGGCGGCTTTGATGTTTTCGGCTTTTTGGCTCAACGTGGGGGCAACCCATTCGCCAAGAGCGACGGTGGCAATGGCGAAAATCAAACCGAACTGCGACAGAATCAACAGCAGCTTTTTGGTGCTCATGCCGCTGGCTTTGATAACTGTCAGCTCGCTACCTGAAGCCAGTTGGCTGAGGGAAATCAGGCCGCCGATCAAAACGGCGAGCGGCATCAGTTCATATGCGCGCGCAGGCATCTGCATTAAAACATACTGCCCCAATTTCGCGCCGTTATAGCTGCCTTTCCCAAGATCGCCGACTTCGTTGATGATTTCAAAAAAGCTGTACAAAGCAAGGAAGGCAAGGAGGGCGTAAACCGCCATAACCGCCATTTGACGGATGATGTAACGTGAAATCAGGTTCATTTTCCGCCTTTCAATGTCAGACTATTGGCAACCGCCTGCCAGAAGGGTTGGCTGGGCATACTGCGCACGCGCAGCAGGACGATGGCAATCACGAACATGATGATGTGCATAGGCAGCAGTCCGAGCCAAAAATGGATTTTGCCGTCTTCCACAGCATTGCGCAGGAAGGTCAGCCCGTTTTGGTAAACCAAAAACAAACCGATGGCAATCAGGATATTGTAGGTATGGCCGCTGCGCGGATTGAAATAGGAAAGCGGCACGGCAAGCAGGCACAACAGCAAAACGCTGACAGTCAAGGAAATACGCCACATCAATTCCGCTTGGTGTTGTGGATTGCTGCTGCCAATCAGTTGGGCGGTCGGAATGGTACGGCGGTGTGATACAGGGTCGATGAGTTTGGGCGTGGTGCTGATAATCAGGCTGAGGTGTTGGAAAGAAACGCGGTTGTAATCGGCTTTGCCGGGCGTACCGCTGTAACGGTAGCCGTCGCGCAATTCAAGCGTGCGTTTGTTGTCGGTCAGCGAAAAATTGCCCTCTTTGGCAAAAACGATGTTGTCGTTGCCGTTTTTATCCTGCTCGCGCAGGAACAGGTTTTTCATGATGCCGGATTCGGTATCGAAGGTTTCGACAAAATAAACCCTGCCGTTGCGCTTGCCCAAGCTATTGAACTCGCCGGCTTCCACCAAAGACAATTCCTGCTTCTGCTTCAAGATTTCGGCATATTCGCGGCTGCGCAACTCTGCCCACGGCATCACCCAAAGCTGCATGACGGCAATCAAAATGGCAAACGGCACGGCAAACTGCATGACCGGGCGTATCCATTGTTTCAATGCCAATCCGCAAGAGAGCCAAACCGACATCTCACTGTCGCGCCAGTAGCGGGTCAATACGGTCAACGTACTGATAAATGCGGTCAACACCAGCAAAAGCGGGGTCATGCCGATTACCCAGAAGCCGACCAAGGCCAACACGGCATCGATGGCGACACGCCCGTCGGCTGCGCGGCCAAGCAGGTTGATGGCCTGCGTGGACACCAATACCGCCAAGAGGACGACAAAGATGCCGACGGCGGTAAAGGAAAGTTCTTTAATAAAGTTTCTTTGGTAAATCATAAGATTGAGCGTGGTATACGGTTTATGGGAAACCTATATTTATTAATAAGGCTTCAGACGGCATGACACAAATGGAGTACAATGATTTTCATCTGTTCGGACGGCTGGTCAACAGGCCGTCTGAACAACCGACAACCGTTCCAATCAGGAGAATAAACGTGAAATTTAGCACAAAAGCCGAAACTTTGCAGGCTCAACAGGCAGGTGCGCAATTATTTGTCTGCGCCGAAGCATCACAACTGAGCAACCCGACTGCCCTCGCCCTCTTCGCTTCCCTTGAAGAAGGTCAAAATTTCGCCGACACCAAAATCCCGACGGACAACGGTTTGCAAGCCATTGCCGTCGCCCGCCTCGAAAAAACCGACCGTGCCGCATTGAACAAAGCCGCAGCCGAAGCCGCCAAATGGGCGCAAAATCAAGAAACGGTCAATGTGGACGTTCACGCCTTTGAAGAAGCGCAAGCAGCAGCCATTGCCGAAGCGTTTGCAATTGCGTTCGGCAATGCTGCCTACCGTTTCGACCGCTACAAAAAAGAAGCCAAACCGGCCAAATTTGCAGAAGCCGTGTTCCACAGCGCACACGAAGCTGCCGTCAAAGAAGCCCTGCGCGTTGCCGAAGCACAAGTTTACGGACAAAGCCTCTGCCGCGACTTGGGCAATGCCGCACCCAACGAATGCACGCCTGAATTCCTCGCGCGTACCGCCAAAGCCGAAGCTGAAAAACTGGGCGCACACGCTAAAATCATTGAAAAAGACTACATCAAAGAAAACATGGGTTCGTTCTGGTCTGTCGCCAAAGGCAGCGTCGAAGACCCATATTTGGTCGAACTGAGCTATTTCGGTGCTGCCGACAAAGAAGCTGCCCCCGTCGTATTGGTCGGCAAAGGCATTACCTTCGACACCGGCGGCATCTCCCTCAAACCCGGCCTGAACATGGACGAAATGAAATTCGACATGTGCGGCGCGGCAACCGTCATCAGCACCTTCTGTGCCGCCGTCAAACTGCAACTGCCGATCAACCTCATCGCCGTCGTCGCCACCTGCGAAAATATGCCTTCCGGCGCGGCCAACAAACCGGGCGATGTCGTGAAAAGCATGAAAGGCTTGACCATCGAAGTGTTGAACACCGATGCCGAAGGCCGTCTGATTTTGTGTGACGCGCTCACTTATGCCGAACAATTCAAACCCAAAGCCGTTATCGACGTCGCCACCCTGACCGGCGCGTGCATTATCGCCCTGGGCCATGACGTCAGCGGCGTGATGGGCAATAATCAAGATTTGGTCGACAGCCTGCTGGCCGCTTCCCGCAACGTGGACGACAAAGCATGGCAACTGCCGCTCTTTGAAACCTACAAAGACCAACTCAAATCCAACTTTGCCGACATTCCAAACATCGGCACGCCGGGTGCAGGCACGATTACCGCCGCAACATTCCTGTCTTACTTTACCGAAGACTATCCATGGGCACACCTCGACATCGCGGGTACGGCATGGAAATCCGGCAGCGAAAAAGGAGCGACCGGCCGCCCCGTTCCCTTGTTGCTGAACTATCTGCGCAACGTGAAATAAGCCTGGACACCTGCGGGGCAAGCAACCGACCCCGCAGGTCGTCTGAAAACGGAACGCATCAACTAATGCAGGCTGATCGAAAACATATCGGGTTTGGTAACCCCATTATGCAGCGTTGTTGTTCATTGTCCAGCAGTCGGTAATCTTACCGTCTTTGATTTTCAGAAAATCCGTACCGACTTTGACGGCGGTTTGGTTACCGAGCGTAGCGGTTACACGCCAATATGCAGAAATTGTGTCGCCGTCGCGGAACGGACCGAGTACGATTTCATAATGCAAATCTGCTTTAGCACGAATGGTAGCTATCCAAGCCTTTGCACTGGCTATGTCGGTTACGGGCGCGGGTGGTGGAGTGGAATCAGCGGTCAGATGTGCTTTGAAGTTGTTTGACAGCAGTTCATCGGCAATGTTGAGATTGCCATTCCACATCTGTGTCCATGCAGTATAGATTTTTTGTGTTTCGGTCATGTTTTTGTCTCTTAACGGTGTTGGGTAATAAGGAAAATCCTGTGCTGAAAAGCTGGGAAATGATGCTATGCAATCTTACCTGTCGTCAATATTGATACAAACGCTACCTGAATGCAGCCTGCGCTTTATCTGCCCACCAAAAAACAAACGGAGAACCATGATGAAACCGCTATTTGCCGCATTGTCCGTCGCCTTTCTGCTCGGCACGACCGTCAGCGTTCACGCCGCGGAACAGGCCAAACCTACCGACCGCAGCGTCCAAGTGTACAAAAAAGCCGATTTGGCGGAGTGGAACCGCGAAAACGCAGCCGGAGGCAAAGGCCCACTGCTCGGCCGCTTCGCCTTCAACCGCCACCAGACCGCCGCTCAAGACGCGTTCAGAGAAATCGGCTGGCTGACCCTGCCGCCGGGCGCATCCATCGGCGAACACAAACACACCGACAACGAAGACGTTTACATCATCGTATCGGGCAAAGGCCTGTTTACCGACAGCACGGGCAAACAGACCCAAGTCGGCGCCGGCGACATCACCATCGCCCGCCCCGGCCAGTCCCATGCGCTGAAGAACACCGGCAAAGAACCGCTGGTTTTCCTTGACCTGATTGCCGAGACCGCCGTCGCCCAAGCTGCCAAATAGCAGTCATCAAACCGATAAGGTCGTCTGAAAACCATATTGCGTTTTCAGACGACCTTTTTTGTTGTTTAGGCAACATGATGCTTTCCAAACAAACGGGGGATGGCGCGCTGCCGCTGTTTCTGTCTTTTTCATCATTTTCAAGATATTGGGTTCAGACGACCTTTGGTTTTCGCTGTTTGTATGGGCTTGGGTTTGGCTGTTTTGCCGAATCAAATGCGGTTTGTTCCTTGAATTTTTGTCATATTAATGATGTGATGTTATATAATAACAATCTATTTGAAATATGACGGGAAACCCAAAATGACACAAACCACGCTTAAACCTATTGTTTTATCTATTCTTTTAATCAGTTCCCCCATCCTTGCCCAAGCGCATGAAACCGAGCAGACGGTGGACTTGGAAACGGTCAACGTCGTCGGTAAAAGCCATCCGCGCGCCACTTCGGGGCTGCTGCACAGTTCAACCGCCTCCGACAAAATCATCAGCGGCGATACTTTGCGGCAAAAAGCCGTCAATCTCGGCGACGCGCTCAACGGCGTGCCGGGCGTCCATGCTTCGCAATACGGCGGCGGCGCGTCTGCGCCTGTGATACGCGGGCAGACGGATTAAAGTGTTGAACCATCACGGCGAAACGGGCGACATGGCGGATTTCTCGCCCGACCATGCCCTGATGGTGGACACCGCCTTGTCGCAACAGGTCGAAATTTTGCGCGGGCCGGTAACGCTGTTGTACAGCTCGGGCAATGTGGCGGGTTTGGTGGATGTCGCCGACGGAAAAATCCCCGAAAAAATGCCTGAAAACGGCGTATCGGGCGAACTGGGGCTGCGTTTGAGCAGCGGCAATCTGGAAAAACTCACGTCCGGCGGCATCAATGTCGGACTGGGCAAAAACTTCGTGTTGCACACGGAAGGGCTGTACCGCAAATCAGGCGACTATGCCGTACCGCGTTACCGTAAGGAAGAAGGTCGTCTGAAACGCCTGCCTGACAGCCACGCCGATTCGCAAACAGGCAGCATCGGACTGTCTTGGGTGGGCGAGAAAGGCTTTATCGGCGCAGCGTACAGCGACCGTCGCGACCGCTACGGCCTGCCTGCGCACAGCCATCTCTACGACGACTGCCACGCCGACATCATTTGGCAGAAGAGTTTGATTAACAAACGCTATTTGCAGCTTTATCCGCACCTGCTGACCGAAGAAGACATCGATTACGACAATCCGGGCTTGAGCTGCGGCTTCCACGACGACGATAATGCACACGCGCACGTCCACAGCGGCAAACCGTGGATAGACCTGCGCAACAAACGCTACGAAATCCGCGCCGAATGGAAGCAGCCGCTCCCCGGTTTCGAAGCCCTGCGCGTGCATCTGAACCGCAACGACTACCGCCACGACGAAAAAGCGGGCGATGCGGTGGAAAACTTCTTTAAAAACAAAACGCAAAATGCCCGCATCGAATTGCGCCACCTGCCCATAGGTCGTCTGAAAGGCAGTTGGGGCGTGCAATACCTCACCCAAAAATCCAGCGCGCTTTCCGCCATTCCCGAAACCGTCCAACAGCCGATGCTGATCGACAACGATGTGCATCATTACAGCTTTTTCGGCGTAGAACAGGCAAATTGGGACAACTTCTCGCTTGAAGGCGGCGTGCGAGTGGAAAAACAAAAAGCCGCCATTCAGTACGACAAAGCCCTGATTGATCGGGAAAACTACTACAACCAACCCTTGCCCGACCTCGGCGCGCACCGCCAAACCGCCCGCTCGTTCGCGCTTTCCGGCAACTGGTATTTCACGCCACAACACAAACTCAGCCTGACCGCCTCCCATCAAGAACGCCTGCCGTCAACGCAAGAGCTGTACGCACACGGCAAACACGTCGCCACCAATACCTTTGAAGTCGGCAACAAACACCTCAACAAAGAGCGTTCCAACAACATCGAACTCGCGCTGGGCTACGAAGGCGACCGCTGGCAATACAATCTGGCACTCTACCGCAACCGCTTCGGCAACTACATCTACGCCCAAACCTTAAACGACGGACGGGGCCCCAAATCCATCGAAGACGACAGCGAAATGAAGCTCGTGCGCTACAACCAATCCGGCGCGGACTTCTACGGCGCAGAAGGCGAAATCTACTTCAAACCGACACCGCGCTACCGCATCGGCGTTTCCGGCGACTATGTTCGAGGCCGTCTGAAAAACCTGCCGTCCCTACCCGGCAGGGAAGATGCCTACGGCAACCGTCCTTTCATCGCACAGGACGACCAAAACGCCCCCCGCGTTCCGGCTGCGCGCCTCGGTGTCCACCTAAAAGCCGCGCTGACCGACCGCATCGATGCCAATTTGGACTACTACCGCGTGTTCGCCCAAAACAAACTCGCCCGCTACGAAACGCGCACACCCGGACACCATATGCTCAACCTCGGCGCAAACTACCGCCGCAATACGCGCTATGGCGAGTGGAATTGGTACGTCAAAGCCGACAATCTGCTCAACCAATCCGTTTACGCCCACAGCAGCTTCCTCTCTGATACGCCGCAAATGGGCCGCAGCTTTACCGGCGGTGTGAACGTGAAGTTTTAAAATCAGATAGACAAACAAAAAAGGTTTTCAGACGGCCGTCTGAAAACCTTTTTCTTGTTTTAACCAATCATTTAAAACTGACTATTAATCTTTCAACACATCTTGCGCAGCCGCTTGAATCTTAGCCGCCGCTGCTTCGATTTGCTGCTGTTCGGTAGATGGGTTTGCCACTGTTTCAACCGGGGCTGCTTGAGAAGCAGGCGCGGCTTGTGGAGCTGCGGCTTTAGGCTCAGATTCAGTTTGCGGCGCAGTCAGCGGCAAACGCGCCAATACAGTGCTGACGCCGGTAACTTTATCGCCAATCGCCACTTGCGCCTGCGCATCGACAGGCAGATACATATCCACGCGCGAACCAAAGCGGATAAAGCCATAGCGTTCGCCACGGGACAGTTTCGCACCGGCTTGGGTGTAGCACAAAATACGGCGCGCCACCAAACCGGCCACTTGAACAAAAGTAATTTCACGACCAGAAGCCGTAATCGCCAAAACCGCATTACGTTCATTTTCCATGCTGGCCTTATCCAAATCCGCATTCACGAATTTGCCTTTGTTATAGACCACTTTCGTTACCGTACAATCAGCAGGCGATTTTTGCGAATGCACGTTGAACACGTTCATAAAAATACTGATTTTCAAAGCATCGACATCACGATACGGATCGCGTGCACGCTCAACCACCACGATACGGCCGTCAACCGGGCTCAACACCGCTTCAGGATTTTGCGGAATCTCACGCGCAGGGTCACGGAAAAACTGCAAAGCAAATACAGTAAACACCCAAAACGGCAAAGACCACCAGCCGCAGCACATCGACACCAGCAGGCTCAAAGCCAAACCGCCGCCGATAATCGGCCAGCCCTCACGGGCGATAATCGGGTGGGGATACAAACGGTTCATCACTTATCCTTCATTTAATAATTTCAAAATTGCCGCCATTATATCTGAAACTCCAAACATTGAGGCCGTCTGAAATGTTCAGACGGCCGGTGTCTTTTGTAAAAAATACTCAACATAGATAAAGTTTCAGTTTCGGCAACACAATGACGCAGCGTCCTCAACAAGCGGCTCACACGAGACAACAACTCGGCGCAAATATCATTTTGACCAAACCTCTTCCCTCGATTATCTCGACAAGCCCAGTATGACCGCCAATACCAGCCAAATCCAATGCCGACGGCGCGATGTAGAGAACAAAGAGCGTTGAGACAGCAAACGCGTTTGGCTCAACTGATACGCCACATCTGCGAGCTTAATCAACTGATTGCCCTGTCGTGTTTTGCTTTCTTCCACTTTACGCAGTTTCAAATTTTCCGCTTCAATCCGCAGCCGCACCAGCTTAGCCTCTAAAAGCAGCAGCTCACGCTCTTCTTCATACTCCTGTTGCTTCATCGTCCGCATCCTTATCTATCTCACCCTCACCGCGCAAATACGCAATATCCGATCGAATATCCTGCAAGGTTTCAGCCACACGACTGCCCTGCTCCCGATAGTCCGCCGATACTTTGCGGAACAATACGGCAATAATCAGCAGGCTTACAAAGAAAATGCCGAAAAATACCCACAAAGCGGCCACATCCGACAGCATGCGGTTCAAGCCAAACAGCAAACCGACCAAGCCCACCATCAACAGCGCGCCGGACAACACCAGCCATATCGCTAAACGGAACACATTCTCAGCCTGACGTGTCAAATCCAAGCTCAATACCTGCAAACGCAGCAACAGCAAATCCGCGCCCTGATTCAACAAAGCCTTGCCATGTTCAAAACGCTGGCGAATTCCCATCTTAACTATCCTTTTTTTCAGGAAAACATAAGGCAGAGGCCGTCTGTACGGCGCAATGAAATCCATGATTTCATGTACACGCCTGTTCAGACGGCCTTAACATATTCGCATTAACGGCGGTTCAACAACACACCGACAACCAAACCGGCCAATGCGGCAAAACCCATTGCATAATATGGTTTTTCATGTACCGCTTCATCAGCTTGTTTGGCACCGCGTTTCAAGCGTGCACCAGCATCTGATTCTAAATCGGAAAAAAGCTCTTTACCATCTTTAAATCGTTCGCTAATTTCTTCTTCGAAGCTGCTAAAACGCTCTTTGGCTTCTGCCAATTTTGCTTCCAATTTAGCGCGAATTTTACTACCCTCTTCCGAACCGGCTTCAACACCATTGCGGTACAGTTCATCCACATCATCCATTACTTCTCGGATATCTTCCAACAAAGCATCACGACGTTTTTCAAAATTATGTTTTTTCATACTACTCTCCTATAGATTGATATGATCACAGATTGTTTATCTGTTAATAGTATTATAACCATTTATTTCCAAATAAACGTTAATTTAAATTAAATTAAGTTCCTATAACGAAAGCAACCCAATGAAATTAAAAAAGGCCGTCTGAAAACTTCAGACGGCCTTTTCAATTCAGCTTAAAGACTTGAGTCTTATGCCAAACCTTTTGCTTTCAACACTTCCAGCATGGTAGTGCCCAACTCGGCAGGGCTGCGGGTGTAAGCGATACCGGCTTTTTCGAAAGCGGCGAATTTTTCTTCGGCAGTACCTTTACCACCGGAGATAATCGCACCGGCGTGGCCCATGCGTTTGCCTTTAGGAGCGGTAACACCAGCAATGTAACCTACAACAGGTTTGGTTACGTTGGATTGGATGTATTCGGCTGCTTCTTCTTCCGCAGTACCGCCGATTTCACCGATCATGATGATGGCGTCGGTATCTGGGTCTTCTTGGAAGAGTTTTAGTGCGTCGATTTGGTTCATGCCAGGAATCGGGTCGCCGCCGATACCGATACAGGTTGATTGACCCAAGCCCAGTTTGGTGGTTTGTGCTACAGCTTCGTAAGTCAATGTACCGGAACGGGAAATAATACCGATGCGGCCCGGAGTGTGAATGTGGCCCGGCATAATACCGATTTTGCACTCACCCGGAGTAATCACGCCTGGGCAGTTAGGGCCGACCAAACGGGTACCGTTGCCGTTGGTTTCCAAGTAACGTTTGGCTTTGAGCATGTCCAAAGTAGGCACGCCTTCGGTAATCACAACGACCAAGCCTACGCCTGAATCAACGGCTTCAACGATAGAGTCCAAAACAAACGGAGCTGGAACGTAAATTACAGATGCGTCAGCGCCGGTTTCTTTAACGGCTTCTTTCATGGTGTTGAATACAGGCAGGTCCAGATGGGTTTGACCGCCTTTACCTGGGGTAACGCCGCCGACAACTTTAGTGCCGTAAGCCAGAGCTTGTTCGGAGTGGAAAGTACCGTTTTTACCGGTGAAACCTTGAACCAATACTTTGGTGTCTTTATTAATCAATACGCTCATTCTTTTCTCCTTAGGCGTTTACGGCTGCAACAATTTTTTCGGCTGCGTCATTCAGGCCGTCTGCAGAAGTCAGTTTCAGACCTGATTCGTTCAGGATTTTCGCGCCGAGTTCGGCGTTGTTACCTTCCAAACGAACAACGACAGGAACGTTGACGTTAATTTCTTTAACGGCTGCCACGATGGCTTCCGCAATCATGTCGCAACGTACGATACCGCCGAAGATGTTGATCAATACGCCTTTAACGGATTTGTCTTCCAAAATCAGTTTGAACGCTTCAACCACGCGATCTTTGGTTGCGCCGCCGCCAACGTCCAAGAAGTTGGCAGGTTGGCCGCCTTTGAGTTTGATGATGTCCATAGTGGCCATCGCCAAACCGGCACCGTTAACCATACAGCCGATGTTGCCTTCCAGGGCAACATAGTTCAGGTCGAATTCGGAAGCTTTCAGCTCGCGTTCGTTTTCTTGAGATTTGTCGCGCAAAGCGGCAATTTTTGGCAGGCGGTAGAGCGCGTTGCTGTCGATACCGATTTTGCCGTCCACACAGGCCAAGTCGCCGTTTTCACGGACTGCCAATGGGTTTACTTCAAACAGGGCGAAGTCGTTTTCGACAAACGCTTTGTACGCGCCGGTCATCAGTTTGACGAATTCGTTGATTTGTTTGTCTTTCAAGCCCAGTTGGAAGGCAACTTCGCGAGCTTGGCAAGGTTGCAGGCCGACCAGCGGATCAACGGTTACTTTGAAGATTTTTTCTGGAGTTTCGGCAGCAACTTTTTCAATTTCCACGCCGCCTTCGGTAGAAGCCATGAATGTAACGCGGCGGGTAGAACGGTCAACCACTGCGCCCAAGTACAGCTCGGTTTGAACCGGATACATGTCTTCGCAAACCAAAACGCTGTTGACAGGTTGGCCGTTGGCATCGGTTTGGTAAGTTACCAAGTTGGTGCCAATCAGGCTTTCAGCCACTTCTTTAGCTTCTTCGCGGCTTTTAACGACTTTTACGCCGCCCGCTTTACCGCGGCCGCCGGCGTGTACTTGTGCTTTGACAACAGCGAATTTGCCGCCCAATTTGTCGTAAGCTGCAGCGGCTTCTTCGCCGTTGTGTGCCAAAATACCGCCTTGTACGGGCAAACCGTAGCTAGCCAGCAGTTCTTTAGCCTGATACTCGTGTAAATTCATGGATTTCTCCTTAAGGTGAGTGGGTTTTAGGAATCGCCCTGCGGCCAATCCCATATTTTCAGACGGCCCTACTATTTACTGAAGGGCAACCACATCCGCGCCAGCAGATACATGGTTGCGCCGCCTCCTCCGAGAATAAAAAAGACAATGCCTTTTTTACGCGAATTCGGGCAGAGCAGATAAACGGCAAGGCTGAAACTGATAAACAACAATGCCACGCGCCAAACCAATTCTTTATCTTTGAAACGGTTGAGCGTATAAGTTTCGGTCATCATCACATACATCTGCCACAATGCGGCCATACACATGCTGATGATGCCCGCCGGTATAAAGAAAATACCGACTATTTCTTTGTTCATAATGAATGTAAATGCTGTGTGTTTGTCTGACTGAATTATAAATCAGAAAACGAAGCGCTCGGAACATTCAATTTGTCGAAGGCCTTAAGGCCGTCTGAAAAATTTCAGACGGCCTTAATGTCTATCAACCGTGTAAAGCGCGTTTGTCGGCCGCCAATGCAGCTTCGTGAACCACTTCGGACAAAGTTGGGTGGGCATGGATAATGCGGGCGATGTCTTCGCTGCTGGCGAAGAATTCGAGCGCAGTCACGCCTTCGGTAACCAATTCGCTGACAACCGGACCAATCATGTGTACGCCTAAGATGCGGTCGGTTTTGGCATCTGCCAATACTTTAACCGTACCTTTAGCTTTGCCCATTGCCAATGCGCGACCGTTTGCACCGAAACCTGAAGTACCTTTTTTGTACTCCACGCCTTCGGCTTTGAGCTGCTCTTCGGTTTTACCCACCCAAGCGATTTCAGGGTCGGTGTAAATCACGAACGGCACGTTGTTGAAGTCGATATGCGGTTTTTGACCGGCAATGCGCTCGGCAACGGCAACGCCTTCGTCGCTGGCTTTGTGTGCCAACATCGGGCCGCGAACCACGTCGCCGATTGCCCATACGTTAGGCAGGTTGGTACGGCATTCGCCATCTACTTTGATAAAGCCGCGCTCGTCTTTTTCCAAGCCTACTGCTTCGGCGTTCAGGCCTTTGGTGTTTGGAATACGACCGATGGCAACGATCAGTTTGTCGAATACTTCGGTTTTGGCTTCGCCGGCAGCAGTTTCGTAAGCAACGGAAACGCCTTTGCCTTCAGATTTAATGTCGCCGATTTTCACGCCCAATTCAATGCTCAAGCCTTGCTCTTTGGTGAAGTATTTGAAGGCTTCTTTTGCGATTTGTTGGTCGGCGGCAGCCAAGAAGGTCGGCGCAGCTTCAAGAATGGTAACTTCTGCACCCACGCGGTTCCATACGGAACCCATTTCCAAACCAATCACGCCGGAACCGATTACGCCGAGTTTGCCAGGCACTTCGGTCAGGTTCAATGCGCCTTCGTTGTCCAACACGTTCACATTGTCGATAGCGACTTGTGGCAGCGGACGCGGTACGGAACCGGTCGCTACGATGACGTGTTTGGCTTCGATAACGGTTTTCTCGCCTTTGTTATCGACTTCGATTTGGTAGGCATCGCCATTTTTACCGGCAAAGGAAGCAGTACCGAACAGGCTGGTTACTTTGTTTTTTTGGAACAGGAATTTCACGCCGCCGGTCAGCTTGGTCACGATGGCATCTTTGCGCTCAATCATTTTGGCTGCGTCGAATTTTACGTCGCCGACAGTGATACCGTGCTCGGCAAAATCGTGTTGCGCAGCGTGAAAATGTTCGCTGGATTGCAACAGGGCTTTAGAAGGGATACAGCCTACGTTCAAGCAAGTACCGCCCAATGCAGGGGCATTGCCTGCTTTGTTAACGCCTGCGTCGACGCAAGCGGTTTTGAAACCCAGTTGCGCGGCACGGATGGCGGCAACGTATCCGCCCGGGCCAGCACCAATCACTACTACATCATATTGAGACATCGTGTCATCCTTTGCTTTTTGCAGTATCTCAAAATAAAAACGATACTTTTTGTTTCTTTTTTATTTTGAATGACTGCGTTTTGATGGTTTTAAGAAAAGGCCGTCTGAAAGTCCATATCTGTCGATTCATTCGAATCAAATGTTTCAGACGGCCTCAATCGTTCGTTGAGCCTATTGTAGCACGATACTACATTACGCTACATCTAAATAAAAATTCAGACGGCCTTTTCATTAACAAATAAAAGGCCGTCTGAAACGATTACAGATCCAACAACAGGCGAGCTGGATCTTCCAACGCGTCTTTAATGGCTACCAAGGTCAATACAGCTTCGCGGCCGTCAATGATACGGTGGTCGTAAGACAGAGCCAGATACATCATTGGACGGACAACAACTTGGCCGTTTTCAACCACGGCGCGCTCTTTAGTGGCGTGCATACCCAAAATCGCAGATTGAGGCGGGTTGATGATCGGGGTAGACATCATAGAACCGAAAGTACCACCGTTGGTAATACTGAATGTACCGCCGGTCAGATCTTCGATAGCGATTTTGCCGTCTTTTGCTTTTTTCGCATAATCAACAATTGCTTGTTCAATGTCGGCAATGCTCATTTGGTCGGCATCGCGCAGGATTGGCACAACCAAACCGCGTGGGCTGCCAATTGCGATACCGATGTCGAAGTAGCCGTGGTACACGATGTCTTTGCCGTCAACAGAAGCATTCACAACCGGGTATTTTTTCAGGGCGGCAACAGCGGCTTTAACGAAGAAGGACATAAAGCCCAGTTTTACGCCGTGTTCTTTCTCGAATTTATCTTTGTACTTCGCACGCAAGTCCATGATCGGTTTCATGTTGACTTCGTTGAATGTAGTCAAAATGGCGTTTTCTTGTTGAGAAGCCAAGAGGCGTTCTGCAACACGGGCACGCAGGCGGCTCATTGGTACGCGTTCTTCAGGACGTGCGCCGGCAGGAAGTGCAACAGCAGGAGCAGCGGCTGCGGCAGGTTTGGCAGCGGCATTTTGTACGTCTTCTTTCAATACGCGACCGTCACGGCCAGAACCTTGCAATGCGTTCACGTCAACACCGGTCTCGGCAGCCAGTTTGGCGGCAGCAGGCATAGCGGCGTTGTTTTGTGCAGCAGCAGGAGCGGCAGCTGGGGCTGCTTCGGCAGGCGCGGCGGCTGGGGCTTCAGCAGCGGCAGTAGCAGCTGTATCGATGCGCGCCAAAACTTGGTCGGCAACAACGGTTTCACCGTCTTGCGCTACGATTTCAACCAATACGCCGGCTTGTGGAGAAGGTACTTCCAAAACCACTTTGTCAGTTTCGATATCGATCAGGATTTCGTCACGGGCAACTGCTTCGCCAACTTTTTTCTTCCATTCCAAGAGCGTGCCTTCAGATACGCTTTCAGACAGCATAGGTACTTTTACATCAATAATCATTTTGTGTCTCCAATGGCCCTTTCAGACGGCCTGTTGTGTGTTTTTAATTCTGCATATGGGCATTCCGCCTGAGCAGCCTCAGACGGAATGCTGCTTGGCTTACAACGCTAAAGCGTCTTCAACCAATTGTTTCAATTGAGCAATGTGTTTGCTTGAGTAGCCCACTGCAGGCGATGCACTGCTTGGACGACCGGCATAAGACAGTTTCTGCTCTTCGCTGATAACGTCTTCGATACGGTGGCGGATTTGGTAGAACGCACCTTGGTTTTTCGGCTCTTCTTGCGCCCAAACCACAGATTTTGCGTTCGGATATTTCGCCAGTTCAGCTTTAACCTCATCGTATGGGAACGGATACAGCTGCTCAACGCGGACGATAGCAACATCATCTTCCAGTTTACGCTCGGCACGACCAGCTTCCAAGTCATAGTAAACCTGACCGGCACACAATACTACGCGTTTCACGCTGTCATTGCTTGCACGTTCGGCGGTATCGCCGATAACCGGACGGAAAGTCGAACCTTCGGTGAAGTTTTCCAGCGGGCTCATTGCACCTTTAAAGCGCAACAGGCGTTTGGACATGAAAATCACCAGCGGTTTGCGGTATGAACCCAAGACTTGACGTTGCAAGAGGTGGAACATTTGCGACGCTTCAGACGGCATGATGACTTGCATATTGTTCTCAGAACACAGTTGCAGCCAACGTTCTACGCGTGCAGAAGAGTGCTCAGGGCCTTGACCGTCGTAGCCGTGCGGCAGGATGGTGGTCAGACCGCACAAACGACCCCACTTGGTTTCGCCTGAAGACAGGAATTGGTCGATAGTCACTTGCGCGCCGTTGGCGAAGTCACCGAATTGAGCTTCCCAAATGGTCAGCTTGTCAGGTGCGGAGCAGGCAAAGCCGTACTCGAACGCCATCACGGCTTCTTCGTTCAAAATGGAGTCGATAACCAGGAACTCGCCCATGCCTTCGCCCATATGGCGCAAAGGAACATAAGTACCGTCGTCCCATTTTTCGCGTTTTTGATCGTGCAACACTGCATGACGGTGTGAGAATGTACCGCGGCCGGAGTCCTCACCGGAGATACGCACGCCATGACCTTTAGTCAGCAGGCTTGCGTATGCCAAGGTTTCGGCCATACCCCAGTCGATGGCTTGATTGCCGGATGCCATGGCTTTACGCGCTTCGATCACACGTTTTGCAGTCGGATGCAGGGCAAAATCTTCCGGTACAGCGGTAAATTTCTCGGTAAGGCGCTCAATATCTGCGGCAGGCAAACCGGTTTCGATTTGTTCGCGCCAATCTTTGCCTTGGTATTTGCTCCAATCGATTTGTGTGCGTTGGAAATTGCTCAAAGTTGTTTGCTCAACATGTTCGCCTTTGTCCAAAGCATCACGGTAGGCTTGGATGTAACCATCAGCCTCAGCTTGAGTTACCACACCTTCGGCAAT
The DNA here is from genome assembly GCF_051957355.1 of Neisseria sp. P0018.S001. NCBI lineage: Bacteria > Pseudomonadati > Pseudomonadota > Betaproteobacteria > Neisseriales > Neisseriaceae > Neisseria > Neisseria sp. P0018.S001. The sequence goes on from NZ_JBQCWN010000006.1 coordinate 94,664, forward strand.
CAGTTGCTCGGTGTACAAAGCACGCGCACCTGGGTGTTGCGATACTTTTTTGTACATCATCGGTTGGGTCAGGGTCGGATCATCACCCTCGTTGTGGCCCCATTTACGGTAGCAGACAACGTCGACCACGATGTCTTTATGGAATTTTTTGCGGTAATCCAAAGCGGCTTGGATGGCAAAGCAAACGCGTTCAGGATCATCGCCATTCACATGGATAACCGGAGCGGAAACCATTTTCGCAATATCGGTACAATGTACGGTAGAACGGGTATCGCGGGTATCGGAAGTTGTAAAGCCAATTTGGTTGTTGATCACGATGTGAACAGTACCGCCGGTGGTATAACCGCGTGTTTTAGACAGGTTGAATGTTGCTTGGTTAACACCCAAACCGATAAATGCGGAGTCACCGTGAATCAATACTGGCAAGACTTTATCGCGGCCGTTTTCGCCCAAACGTTTTTGTTTAGCGCGCGCAGAACCTTCCACTACTGGGTTAACAATTTCCAAGTGTGACGGGTTGAATGCCAAAGAAACGTGCATTGGGCCGTGTGGCGTAGCGATGTCGGAGCTGAAGCCCATATGGTATTTCACGTCGCCACTAGGCAATTTGATTTCGGCACGGCCTTCAAATTCAGCAAACAAATCAGCCGGTTTTTTGCCCAAAATGTTAACCAAAACATTCAGACGGCCACGGTGTGCCATACCGATGATGACTTCTTCCACGCCGTCTTTACCAGCGTTTTGAATCAAGTAATTCAAACCGGCAATAGCGCTTTCGCCGCCTTCTACACCAAAGCGTTTTTGACCAACATATTTGGTATGCAGGTAACGTTCCAGAGTTTCGGCAGCAGTCATTTCTTTCAAGATACGGCGTTTTTGTTCAACGTTGTAGCTTGGCGTAGACAGTACGCTTTCAAAATAATTGCGAACCCAGCGGCGCTCTTCGGTATTTGGAATGTAGATGTACTCTACCGCGATATGGCCGCAGTAGGTTTGTTTGAGGTTGCTGATGATTTGGGACAGAGGCAGTTTGCTCTGACCGGAAAAATCGCCCTCGCCCATATTGAACTGAAGCGCCATATCGGCATCTGACAGACCGTGGAATTTAGGATCGAGAGCTTCAATATTTTGAGGAGGAATACGTTTGAGCGGATCAAGTTGGGCTGCACCCACGCCTTGGATACGATAGGCAGAAATCAGTCGCAAAACACTGACTTGCTTTTTCATCATTGCCTCATCCACACCGCCTGCGACGGCTGCGGCAATTTTCTTTTTAGCCAAAGTGGCAAATGATTCACGAATCGGTGTATGGGCAACATCGACAGCGACTGCGCCCGGCTGTTTACTCAAATCGGTAAAGTACTGTTTCCATTTTTCATCGACAGATTCCGGATTATCCAGAAACTTTTCATACAACTCCTCGATGTATGGCGCATTAGAACCAAACAGATAAGAGAAATTGAGTTTTTCGTCCATCATGGCGTGAGCTCTTTTCTTTAAAATATAAACAAAGGGTAGAATCCCGTGTTCTCCGAACGGAATTCAGGCCGTCTGAAATGACACTTTATTCTACCCTATTTCAAATCAAATTACCTGCTATCAACTTAATTAATTACGACCAACCTCATTGAAAACGGCAATTCGATTTTTTCAAACGACTTTTCAACAATATATTAATGTATTGTTTATTAGCGTTTATCTACCGGAACGTAATCGCGACGCTCTGCACCGGTATACAGTTGACGTGGGCGACCGATTTTCAGTGCCGGATCGCTAATCATTTCATGCCAATGAGAAATCCAACCTACACTGCGCGACAATGCGAAGATAACGGTAAACATTTCAGTTGGAATGCCCAATGCAGACAAGACGATGCCGGAGTAGAAATCGACATTTGGATACAGCTTGCGTTCAACAAAGAATGGATCTTTCAGTGCAATTTGTTCCAATTCCATCGCCAGCTTGAATTTAGGACTGTCTTCCAAGCCTAATTCTTTCAAGACTTCATAACAGGTTTCGCGCATGATGCTGGCTCGTGGGTCCATATTGCGGTATACGCGGTGACCGAAGCCCATCAGACGGTATTTACGTTGTTTCACACCTTCCATGTATGCGGCAACATTAGATACATCGCCGATTTCGTCCAGCATCTTCAACACAGCTTCGTTTGCACCGCCGTGTGAAGCACCCCACAGACAGGCAATACCGGCAGCGATACAGGCAAATGGATTTGCACCAGAAGAGCCGGCCAAACGTACGGTCGAAGTAGAAGCGTTTTGCTCGTGGTCGGCATGCAAAATAAAGATGCGGTCGAGCGCGCGAGCCAATACTGGATTAGGTTTGTATTCTTCACATGGTGTTGCAAACATCATGTGCAAGAAGTTTTCAGCATAGGAAAGGTTATTTTTTGGATAATTGAACGGCAGACCGTTGGAATAACGGTAACACATTGCTGCAATTGTCGGGATTTTGGAGATTAAGCGGTAAATCGCAATTTTGCGGTGTTCAGGATTGGCAATATCCAAGCTGTCTTGATAGAAAGCAGACAAAGCGCCAACCACGCCAACCATCATCGCCATCGGATGCGCATCGCGACGGAAACCGCGGAAGAACCAAGTCAGCTGCTCATGCAGCATAGTATGGCGACCGACTGTGGCATCAAATTCTTTTTTCTGTTCAGGGGTAGGCAGTTCGCCGTAAATCAACAGGTAGCAAACTTCCAAGTAATCGGATTTTTCGGCCAACTGCTCGATAGGATAACCACGGTAATACAACAGACCTTCATCGCCATCAATATAAGTGATTTTGGATTCGCAACTTGCAGTTGACACGAATCCGGGGTCGAAGGAAAACAGACCTGTATTTTTTGTCAAAGCACGAATATCAACCACATCATGGCCGATACTTGCTTCCAATACTGGCAGTTCCAAGGTCTCTTGATTTGGGGTGGTGAGCTTGACTGATTTAGACATTCTTAAACTCCTTTGTAAGTTGGGGCTTTCGTTGCCGCCCAAGCGGCACGGTCCTTTTTTTCAGACGGCCTCCGTATGGAAAGAGCTTGTTCGGATTGGCATCGCAAACAAGCTCTATAACACGTCATGCCTGTCTGATTTTTTCAAGCATGGGAATCAGGTGTTTCTTGTCCGTCGCCGAATGTCCGTTAATCAAGGCAAGCAACTCTTGGTCTTGAAATTCGAGGATTTCGGAAAATTCGGACAACTCCTGATCACTCAGGTGCTCGAATTCTTTTTCCATGAACCTGCCGAAGATTAAATCTAATTCCAATAATCCCCGGCGGGTTTGAAAACGGATTTTCCGTTTGGCAATATCGTCAAAAACCATCATTTCTTAAACGGCTCGTTTCAACATAATCTCTTTAATCTTACCGATGGCTCGGGTCGGATTCAAGTGTTTAGGACATACGTCTACGCAGTTCATAATGGTGTGGCAACGGAACAAACGGTATGGGTCGTTCAGATTATCCAAACGCTCGTTAGTAATGGTATCACGGCTATCCGCAATGAAACGGTAAGCATTCAGCAAACCAGACGGACCAACGAATTTATCAGGGTTCCACCAGAATGACGGGCAGGCAGTCGAGCAGCAAGCACACAAAATACATTCGTACAAACCGTCCAACTCTTTACGCTCTTCCTGAGTTTGCAGACGCTCTTTGTCCGCATCGATAGGGTTATCGTTGACAACGTAAGGTTTGATGGAGTGATATTGTTTGAAGAATTGGGTCATATCCACAATCAGGTCGCGGATAACAGGCAGGCCTGGCAGAGGACGGATTTTAACCGGCTGTTTCAGGCCGCGCAGATCGGTCAGACATGCCAAGCCGTTTTTGCCGTTGATGTTCATACCGTCAGAACCGCAAATACCTTCGCGGCAAGAACGGCGGAAAGACAATGTATCGTCTTGTGCTTTCAGGCGCACTAAAGCATCCAAAAGTTTAACGTCGGTTGGTTCCAATTCCAACTCGTAACGTTGCATATAAGGCTTGGCATCAACGTCCGGGTTGTAACGGTAAATTTCAAAACTCATTTTTTCCATGAGAAGTGTTCCTTTTCTCATAAACTGCCCAATGATTTTGTATTATGAATTCAAGCAGTTCAATGTGGGTATGGTTAGGTTTCAGACGGCCTTTAAGATAAAGGCCGTCTGAAAACTCATCAATAAACGCGTTTAGCCGGTTTGATGTATTCCACGCTCAAAGGCTTGGTATGTACCGGTTTGTAAGACAAAGTATTGGTATCTGAATGATACAGGGTATGTTTCATCCAGTTTTCGTCATCGCGCTCAGGATGGTCGTCTGAAGCGTGTGCGCCGCGCGATTCTTTACGCGCTTCGGCAGACACCAAAGTCGCTTTCGCTACTTCAATCAGATTATCCAGTTCCAAAGCTTCGATACGCGCGGTATTCCACACTTTGCTCTTGTCTTTGATTTCAGTACGTTTCACGCGCTCGGCAATCGCCATGATTTCTCGAACGCCTTTGCTCAGAATCTCATCAGTACGGAACACACCGGCGTGCAGTTGTACAGAGCGTTGCAGTTCGCGACGCAATGCATCAACGTTTTCACCATCGGTTTGGTTGTCCAAACGCTCGATACGTTGACGGGTCAATTCACCGGCATTAGCAGGCAGAGGTTTCCAGTCGCTTTGCTCTTTGATGAATTTAATCATACTGTCGCCGGCAGCTTTACCGAATACCACCAAGTCCAACAGGGAGTTGGTACCCAAGCGGTTCGCACCGTGTACGGAAGCACATGCGCACTCACCTGCCGCATACAGACCTTTTACAGGCACTTCGTAATCTTCACCTTGCGGAATAACAACTTCGCCATGATAGTTAGTCGGAATACCGCCCATCATATAGTGGGTAGTCGGCACAACAGGAATCGGGTCTTTAATCGGGTCAATACCGGCAAACTGAATGGAAATCTCGCGGATGCCCGGCAGTTTTTCCATAATTTTTTCTGCGCCGATATGGTCGATTTTCAGCAATACGTGGTCTTTGTTTTTACCGCAGCCGCGACCTTCGTAAATTTCCATCGCCATCGCACGGGAAACCACGTCACGGGAAGCCAAGTCTTTTACGGTTGGAGCATAACGTTCCATAAAGCGTTCGCCGTTGGCATTCAACAGAATACCGCCCTCACCGCGCACACCCTCGGTAATCAATACACCGGCACCGGCTACACCGGTCGGGTGGAATTGCCAGAATTCCATGTCTTCCAACGGAATACCTGCACGGGCACAAATACCCAAACCGTCACCGGTATTCATATAAGCATTGGTAGAAGAAGCATAAATACGACCGCCACCACCGGTAGCAAACATCACAGCTTTAGCGTGGAAAATATAAACTTCGCCGGTTTCCATTTCCATGGCGGTTACACCGACTACGTCGCCGTTTTCATCACGAATCAAATCTTGTGCTGTCCATTCCACAAAGAATTGTGTATTGGCACGGACGTTTTGTTGGTACAAAGTATGCAACATCGCATGACCGGTACGGTCAGCAACAGCACATGCACGTTCTACCGCGCGTTTACCGTGTTCTGCAGTATGACCACCGAAAGGACGTTGGTAGATTTTGCCACTTTCCACACGGTCAAAAGGCATACCCATGTGTTCCAACTCAATTACGGCTTCAGGCGCGGCGCGACACATAAACTCAATCGCATCTTGGTCGCCCAACCAGTCAGAACCTTTCACGGTATCGTACATATGCCAATCCCAACGGTCTTCCTGCACATTACCCAATGAAGCAGAAATACCACCTTGAGCCGCTACAGTATGAGAACGGGTTGGGAAGACTTTAGACAAAACAGCACAATTCAGGCCGGATTTAGACAATTGGAGGGCTGCGCGTAAACCTGCACCACCACCGCCAACAATCACGGCATCAAACTTGCGAACAGGAAAACCCATATTTACCCCCAAATTACTTTAACTGAATACACCAAGCAGCCTACCAACCAAACGATGGTGGCAACTTGTAAAAACAAACGCACGCCGAAAGGCTTAATGTAGTCCATCCACAAATCACGGATACCTACCCATGCATGCAGGAATACGGCCAAGAAGCTCACTTGGGTAAACACCTTCACCCAAGTTTGATCAAAAAATGCCTGCCATGCCGAATATTCTTTAGGCAACGTAAACAAAACAACCAAAAGAACCACGGTGTACACCAGCATGATGACCGCAGTTGCACGTTGCATTGCCCAATCGCGCAAACCGTAATGCGCACCTGTCAATTTACGTTCTACCATAACAAAGCTCCCAAAACGACGGTCAGAATCAAAGCAGAAGCAAATACAACTTTAGCAGTAGTACGGGCAGTATTTAATTCCAGGCCTTTATGCACATCCAAAAACAGAAAGCGGATACCGGCAAAAAAGTGGTGCAGATATGCCCACAACAGACCGATAAGGATCAGCTTCACAAACGGATTGGAAATAGCAGAACGATATGCTTCAAACGACGCTTCGCGATCCAGCGTTCCAGAGAAGAAATACAAGAGAACAGGCAGCATCACAAACAAGCCGACGCCGCTGATACGGTGAAGAATAGAAACAATCCCCGGTATGGGCAATCGGATATTCGGAATTTCCAAAAATACCGGGCGTGATTTGGCGGACATGGTCAGTTCCTCTAGATTTATTATCAGCTCAAAACCTATAGCTCAGCACTACAATAAGCTACATAAACCATAATTTACCTGTTTTATCTCATTTTGAACAGTGCAATTTATGAATGCTCTAATGATTTTTACCAAAAGACTAATAAAATCAAACAATCATTCTTAGATTTTTTTTTGCGTGGCTAGCCTTTTTTGTTACTTTCCTGCAATTAAGCATCTCCCCATCAAAGCACTTACGATAACATCATTATTGTTTGAGAATTGTATCTATTGTGAGATAAATTCTCACTCTTGATACCTAATCTTTACAAAGGCATAAGCCATTCTTAACTTATTACCATTGCATTATCACCACTACTCTTACATAGTTATACATTCAAAGACATTTCATCCATCTCTAGATGGACTAAAATACGGCACAACACCAACAATGTTTCCATACCTTATAAGGAAGCTGCATCATGACACACTCCCCTCATCAAAACACACCCGATCCGGAAGACTACATCCCCTCCTTCCGCCGTCGAAACTTGGACACATCCGGTTTTATGAAAAAACTCGGACGCTTTGCCGGCCGCCTGGGCAAACCTGTCGTCCGACAGCTTTATGCACTTTATTACCTTTGGGAATCTGAACACACGCCCAAACGGGCTAAAATGATTATTGTCGGCGCACTGGTTTATTTCCTCAGCCCTATCGACAGCATTCCCGACCTTCTGATTCCATTTGGCTTCAGCGATGACATTGCCGTCATTGCGCTGGTTTATTCTCAGATGAAAAACTATCTGACCGAAGATATTCAAGAAAAAGCCCGTCAAGCGGCTGACAAGCTGTTTGGTTCTTAATTGGATACAATTCGACTACACATATATAAATATGAGAAGAAGGCCGTCTGAATATTCAGACGGCCTTCTCAGTTTATGACTTTTTTATTTCAAAGGTTGCATACCCATAACTTCCATTAGGAAATTGGTAAACGCAGGATTGCTTGGCTTGGTATCCATGTTTTTCCAACGTTGCTGCCAACCACGCAAAGCACCTTGGATGTACTGTTTGGATTGCTCGGTAGTAATTTCACCACGTTGGCTGTCAACGGCAGAACGCAGATAAACTTCGTACATACTGTCATCGACAGAGTTGCGTCCCACTTGTTGGATACGGAAGCGGTTCAAATATTGGGCAGCCTGAACTTTAGTCAGACTACCTTGGCTCACTTGGGTACTCAAGCGACGTGCTTCATCATGAATCTTGGAAACATCTGCCCAATGCGAAGGAGCCAAATGATAACCGGTAGCTGAAACTTGTGAATCAGCCTTAGGTTTCTTGACGTTGGTTGGTCGAACTGGCACTTCTTTCAATGTTGGAACATAAATTGATTCACAACCGGCAAGTGCCGCCACAGCAAGGATAGGAAGAATGTATTTTTTCATGATGCGCATTATAAGCATGATTCGTTGAAGAAACCAACTTTTGAATAACGGTATTCAAAGCTCATTAACTGAATTACAACAGATTTCATACGATATCTCAAGCCCATACGCAAAAAAGGCCGTCTGAAAACGGCCTTTTAACAACAATCCTATATTATGCCAAATCGGCAAAGAGAGGCGTAGAAAGATAGCGTTCGCCATATGATGGCAACAAGACAACGATCAGCTTACCTTCGTTTTCAGGTTTTTTGGCCAGTTGCAATGCGCTCCATACTGCGGCACCTGAAGAAATACCTACCAAAATGCCTTCTTTTTCAGCCATAGCGCGTGCAGTTTCAAACGCTGCTTCGTTAGGTACTTTGACAATGCTGTCGTAAACAGTCGTATTCAAAACGCTGGGGATAAAGCCTGCGCCCAAACCTTGAATCGGATGTGGGCCTTTTTCGCCACCACTCAATACCGGAGAAGCTTCAGGCTCGACAGCCACGATTTGAACTTCGGGTTTGTATTTTTTCAACACTTCGCCCACGCCGGTAATCGTGCCGCCAGTACCCACACCGGCCACGAAAATATCTACTTTACCGTCTGTATCACGCCAAATCTCTTCGGCAGTGGTTTTGCGGTGAACTTCAGGATTGGCCTCGTTATCAAATTGGCGCGGCATGAAATAAGTGCCCGGATGTTCGTCCACTAAAGATTGGGCTTTGGCAATAGCGCCTGCCATGCCTTCGGCAGCAGGAGTCAAAATCAATTCTGCACCAAACGCACGCAGCAGCATTTTGCGTTCTTTACTCATGCTTTCAGGCATGGTGATGGCCAATTTATAACCGCGGGCCGCGCACACCATGGCCAAACCGATACCGGTATTGCCACTGGTTGCCTCGACGATAACGGTATCTTTATTGATTTTACCGGCTTGCTCGGCCGCTTCAATCATGGCTTCGGCAATACGGTCTTTCACGCTGCTGCCTGGATTAAAGAATTCAAGTTTAACGGCGATTTGCGCTTTTAAACCTTCGGTCAGGCGGTTCAGTTTCACCAGAGGTGTGTTGCCGATCAGCTCGGTAATATTATTTGCAATTTTCATTTCCTGCTCCTGATTTAGATGTAATACAGCCTGCATATTAAACTCAGGCCGTCTGAAAAACCAATATCGAAAATTTCTTTCTTTATAACTTTTGGTTCAAGCGCGGTCAATATCCACTGCGCTCAAAAATCAATGCAACGGCAACCACAGCCTGCATCACGACGGCAACCATCCAGCCTGCCCACATCTGCCGCATACTGAAAAGAGAGGCAGACTGCTTGCAAACAACCACTCTGTGCAGATAAAACACCAGCATCAGGACGCCCTGCAATGCAAACCAATAAATGGGTTTCAAAGCATAAATTTTCAGTAAGGCCACCCATGCAAAAACCGAGCCTGCCAGCGGCAAGATGAAATAAACCACGCCTGCCAAGAAAACAAAAGCCAAAGTCATGACGACATTGGAAACCGCAAATAAGGTCAAACCGGCATATTCGCCTGCCGACCAAAACTTTTTGTCTTCCGTTTTACTGCAGTCATCAATAAAGAAGAAAATACTGGCGATTGTCAGATAAAAATGAGGGATAAACAAAGGGCCCGTATGCGTAAAGCCCCACATTCCGGGCAACAAGCGTGCGCCCAGTGCCGAAATCCCCAGCCACAACAACACCGTAGCCCAAAGCCATTGAAACCGCTGTGCGCGAAAAATAAATGCCAACGATACCGCAGCATACGCAATGGCAAACCAAAAATCCAAAGAAACCATCATGAATACTGCAACTCGCCTTCAAAAACGGTTTCAGCAGGGCCGGTCATTTGCACATCGCCACCTTCTTCCCAACTGATAAACAATTCGCCTCCAGGCAAAGTAACACGCACAGGCGCACCCGCTTTCAGCAAGCCATTGCGCACGCCTGCCACCACCGCCGCACACGCTCCGGTGCCGCAAGCCTGAGTTTCCCCCACCCCGCGTTCAAACACACGCAGGCGGACTGACAACTCATCTTCAACCTGCAAAAAGCCGACATTGACCCGTTCAGGAAACTGCTCGTGAGATTCAATAGCGCCGCCCCAATGCTCCACCGGTGCGGTTTCAACATTATCAACCAAAATCACCGCATGCGGATTACCCATATTCACACAGCTTACCGGTACAGACTCCAAACCGACTAAGACAATATGTGTCAGCGCATCTTCATTTTCACCATGTGCAGGCACAAACGGAATTTCAGACGGCATGAAACGCGGTTTACCCATATTGACGGCAACCAAACCGTTATCCAACAGCTTCGGCACAATAATCCCTTTGGCCGTTTCGACCAAAATTTCCGTTTTATCCGTCAAACCCTTATCCGCGACAAAACGCGCAAAACAACGCGCTCCATTGCCGCACTGCTCTACTTCCCGACCATCGGCATTGAAAATGCGGTACCGAAAATCGACCGCATCAGAAGAAGGCTTCTCCACTACCAAAAACTGATCAAAACCCACGCCGCGATAGCGGTCTGCCCATTGAGCAAGCGGCGCAGCCAACGGATCAAAGTCCTGCTCGATGGCATTGACCACCATAAAATCATTGCCCAAGCCGTGCATCTTCGTAAATTTTAAAGTTTTCATTATTCATTCACATTCTTATTAAATCATTATTTCGGCACATTCTACACCAGAATGATATATCCGTTTCTATCTTGTTTTTCAGACGGCATTGCGCCCTTTTACCAATACTAACACCAGCCACCCCGCAAAAATACTATACTTCCCACATTACAAACATTTCTTATTACAAGGATACACATTATGAAAAAAGTTCTCTTACCTGCCCTTTTGGCCGCTTCACTCAGCGCATGTACAGTCGGCACACCCGGCGTTTCCGTCGGCTTAGGCGTCGGCACAAGTATCGGCCGCCACGTCGGCTTGGGCACATCCATCAACATCCCTGTTGGCTTGGACAAAACCACCAAAGGCACGGATTCAGACGGCATCCGTATCTCAGAAGAACAAATCGTGACCTATTTCGATGCACACGGCACACCCAGCAACAGCGCAGTCAAAGGCGGCTTCCATCGCCAACTGATCAGCAAACGCAACAACGAATATGTCGTCCAAGACTTTTACAGCGACAACAGCCAAAAACGCACGGACCCCTACGTCCTCAGCCGCAACCAACTGATGCAGTTCCGCGCCACGCCAAGCAACGGCTCGCTGACCACTTACGCCTACAACGGCACGGTGATGCAGCAGCAAGTGTTCCAAAACGGCAAATTGGTTAACGCCAAATACTAAAGGCCGTCTGAAACGGCTGGGGAGCATGTGAAACTTGATTACAAAATATTTTTAACATTCAAACATTTGAAATATTTTGCACCATTTTCTTAAAAATATTGATTGACACATTTTTTCCAGCCATTATAATACGCCCCATTCCCCGATAGCTCAGTCGGTAGAGCGACGGACTGTTAATCCGCAGGTCCCTGGTTCGAGCCCAGGTCGGGGAGCCAAATTTCAAAAGCCTGAACTGCTGTTCAGGCTTCCTTACATCAATAAGGAACGCTTGTTCTTTCCCAAAGAAAGCCCATGAATCCTCATAATAAAAAAGGCCGTCTGAAACCCAAATCTGGCTTCAGACGGCCTTTTATTTATTTTTAAATCAACGGAAGAAATCGCCCATACCTGCAGGCAGGCCTTGGGTGAATGCACCCATGGTTTTGTTGGTGGTTTCTTCGGCTTTTTCAGAAGCGGCATTGATAGCGGCCAATACCAAATCTTCCAACATTTCTTTGTCGTCAGCGGCTTCTTGAATCAAATCAGGGCTGATTTCAAGTTTGCGGACAACATGCGAACACGTCATCACAACTTTCACCAAACCATTGCCTGCTTCACCTTCAACTTCGGTTTCAGCCAGCTTGGCTTGTGCCTTTTTCATGTTTTCCTGCATTTGTTGAGCCTGTTTCATCAGGCCGCCTAATCCGGCTTTTCCGAACATATTTTACTCCTATGGGTTTGAAATAAATGGGTTCACTCATGCCGTCTGAAAAACGCTCTTGCCTTTCAGACGGCCTTGTATATCAGTATTTTAAGAATGTCCTGCCAATTCTAAAGAATCCGGCAGCCATTGCGCTTCAAAGGTTTGTAAGATTTTCTGCGCCGTTGTATCCGCTTCCAGCAAATCTTGCGCCTGCTGCCGCCCTTCTTCTTGAATACGTTTGCGGCGCATAACCGGCGTTTCCCAGCCTTTATCATCCTGCCAAGGCTCGGTTTGCAGCCTTAAATTGCCAAGATGGTATGCCTCGCTCAACGTCTGGCAGATTTTATCCAAGCGCTCTTTATTGGCAGTGGCTTTGGCCTCATCCGTCAACGACAGCATGATTAATCCTGCTTCCGCATCATAACTCGTCCATGCCGCATTTTGTGCCAACATCTGCGCCGCACCTAATTTACGGGCGAAACGTTCGATAATGCTGTGCCAATTCTCAGTTTTAAACTCAGGCAAAGGAGCGAACTGAAGCTCTTCTTCATCTCCCTCCTCTTCTTCAGGCTCAGCAGACACAACCGGCTGCGGTACTTCCATCACATCAGCACGATGTGAATCTTCAAATGCATATGCTTCATCAAAATACGGAGGTGGAATTTCCTCATCCATGTGCGGATATTCTTCCGGCTCAGGGGCCGTCTGAACTTTTGCAACAGGCAATGGCGCCTCCGCTTCTTGCATCTGCACCGTTTGTGTTTTAGGCGGCTCAGCCGATACTTGGCTCGGCATTTCCTCCCAAGGCGGTACATCCGCCTGTTGTTGCAGAACAGGCTGAACGGTTTCTTCAGACGGCCTTTCAACGGCATCCTGTTTGGCAGAAGCAGCCTCTTTCTCAACCGCCGTTGCTGCTATCGGCTCAGATTTCGGCAGCTGAAAAGGCTTTTTTTCGGCCTCAGCTTTCTGATGGTCGGAATGCAAATCCGTGTGTTCAATTTGGCTTTGCGTATCGCAACCCGAAGCAGCCAACGGCGCAAATGCAAGCATGCGCAAAAGCGTCATGACAAAACCGGCATACTCGTCCGGAGCCAGCGGCAAATCCTGTTTTCCATGAATAGCACATTGATAATAAAGCTGAATCTGCTCGCCACTCAAAGCCTGACTTAATCGCAGCAAAGTTTCACGTTCAGGGTCGTCATTTGCCAAGGCAGAAGGAATGGTTTGAATCAAAGCCAAACGTTGCAACAGCATGGCCAATTCTGCCAATGCGCTGTCAAAACCAATCGCTCTGGCAGACATTTCCTGAGCTTTTTCCAGCAAGGCCTCACCGTTTTGATTAATGATTCCTTCAAGCAACTCAAACAAGTATTGTTTATCGACCGCTCCGATCATCTGGCGGACATCTTGTTCGGCAACTTTACCCGAACCCATGGCAATCGCCTGATCCAAAAGGCTCAACGCATCACGCATCGAACCGGCGGCGGCACGTCCCAAAAGCTGCAAGGCCTGCGGCTGATAAGGAACGTTTTCACGGTCCAGGACATGTGCCAAATGCTCGGCAACCTGTTGGGTTGTCATGTTGCGTAAAACAAACTGCAAACAGCGGCTCAATACGGTAATGGGGACTTTGTGCGGATCGGTGGTCGCCAAAATGAATTTAACGTGTTCAGGCGGTTCTTCCAAAGTCTTCAGCATGGCATTGAACGCGCTTTTGGAAAGCATATGCACTTCGTCAATGATATAGACTTTGTATTTACCCGCAGTCGGCGCGTATTGTGCGTTTTCCAACACTTCGCGGATATTGTCGATACCGGTATTCGATGCCGCATCGATTTCCAATAAATCCACATAACGGCCGCTGTCGATTTGCGTACAGCTTTCACACTGACCGCATGGCTCGCCATGCACGGCATTTTCGCAGTTCAAGCTCTTGGCCAAAATTCTGGCAATCGTGGTCTTACCCACACCGCGCGTCCCTGTCAGCAGATAGGCATGGTGCAGACGGCCTTCGTCCAGCGCGTTGCGCAGGGCTTTGACGACGTGTTCCTGACCGACCAAATCGGCAAAGGTTTTCGGACGCCATTTTCGTGCAAGAACTTGATAAGCCATGTTGTTTCTCTACGGGAAATAAATCGGAAGGCCGTCTGAAAAGAATTATCCGCTCTTCAGACGGCCTCAGAAAATGGTATATATTCTAGCATTTTTTTGATTTTTATTAAGGATTTTCTATCAAGCCGACGGCGACAGCATGTCATCGCAATGTTAGAATGCTACACAAATGATAAACAATTTGAAGCTCAAATCATTATGTCTGAAATCATACTACGCAATCAATCAGCCACTATGCGAGTCAATACGATGGGCGGATATATTGACTCCCTGACTCTAAAAGGACGGGAAGTCTTATTTCCGAAAACCAGCGTTCAAGTCGCCAATGACACAAAATTACGCGGCGGTATGCACGTTTGCTTACCCCAATTCGGACCGGACAGCAAAAATCATCTGGCCCAACATGGTTTCGGCAGAACTTCAGACTGGGAAATCCGCCATCAAAATGAATCGGATATCGGTTTGAAATTAATCAGCACAGAAAAAGGCTATGAACACGTCGAATGGTTGCTTGATTACAGCCTGCCTAACGAAGATGAAGCTATCGCCATCCTAACTGTCTGCAATTACGGCGAATCGCCCGTCCGCACATCCCCGGGATTCCACCCCTACTTTACCGCCGCTGGCACACAATTTGATTTCAACGGCGCCCCATACGATGCCGACTATATCTCCCATACCGAATTTGTTTCCTCCGACCAGGATGCACACGTTGCATTTGACGGCTTGAAACTGGATATCCGCACCCACAATCTACCTGTGTATGCCCTCTGGAGCGATCGAAACGGTCAATATACTTGTGCGGAACCAACCGCAGAAGGCAATGCGTTTTTATCCCCTGCCCGAGGCGGACAATTTGTTTCAGGGCACAGCAAAAAACGTTACGCCATGAAAATCAGACTAACAGCTTAAATTGTTCTGCAAAAGTCATAAATACTTAAAAACCACCCAAACGGGTGGTTTTCTTATGGCTTACAGGCCATTATTATTATTGATTGCATTCGCAATATCGCGTACCGCTGTTACATACATGCGGCTGTGGTTATATTGCCATACCGTGTAGAAGTTATTCAGGCCCAAATAGTATTCAAATACGCCCGGGCTGGTTTCCAAAGCATACAATACAGCCTTTTCATTATCCGCAACAGCAGCTTGAGGCACGACACCCAAAGCTTTGAAATCTGCGACAGTGCGCGTCAAGGCAGTTTTCTCATCGATAATCGCCTGCAAGTGTGGAGTAATCGTCAGACTGACCGGCACAACCATCTTACCGCCGGTCTGCCAACCATGCTGTTTCATATAATTGGCAACAGAAGCCGCCACATCGCCGACATTATTCCAAATATCGCGATGACCATCACCATCATAGTCCACCGCCCATTTACGGTAGCTTGAAGGCATAAATTGCGGCATGCCCATCGCGCCAGCATAGCTGCCTTTGAAGTCAAAAATATTTTCTTTTTCTTCTTTTGCCATCAGCAAAAATTCGCTCAATTCGTTTTGGAAAAATTCGGCACGGCGGGGATAATCAAAGGCCAATGTACTCAAGGCATCGGCAACGCGGAAGCTGCCCGTATTTTTGCCGTAATTGGTTTCAATACCGAGAATCGCCACAATCAATTCGGCAGGTACGCCGTATTTGCGCGCCACATCATCGATTACGGCACGGTTTGCCGCATAGAATTGTCTGCCGCCGTTAAATTTGGCTACACCGGAGTTACCGGTACGGAATTCATACCACGGACGCGAAGTGCTTGGGCGGTACATAATGGTAATAATATTGCCTTTATACACCACGCCATTGAAGAAGTTACGCAATT
Source organism: Neisseria sp. P0018.S001 (assembly GCF_051957355.1). Classification (NCBI taxonomy): domain Bacteria; kingdom Pseudomonadati; phylum Pseudomonadota; class Betaproteobacteria; order Neisseriales; family Neisseriaceae; genus Neisseria; species Neisseria sp. P0018.S001. Next base: position 110,672 of record NZ_JBQCWN010000006.1, read on the forward strand.
CTTCCGCACTGAAACGACGGTTTTTCACTTCATATTGGATAAACTGCTGAACATTGACGTTTTCATTAAAACCACTGCTGGCAACAGATTCAGCCGCAGCATCAAATACAGGTCGTTTTGCAGAGGAAACAGGCTCGACAGGTTTTGCCGTATCAACAGCAGGCTTTTGCGGAGTGCCGCATGAAGCTAAAGCCAAAGCAGTCAGACCTATCCCAAAGATTTTGATTTTATTCATAAATAATCTCTTTACTAAATAATACGACAAACCCGAACACGAATGAATATTCGGCCAATACATCATCTCTTCCGCTATATTTCCAGACAGACTTAAAAAATATAGACAAATCGATATTTACTTAATTCGGCTCAAGCAGATAAACAAGGCCGTCTGAAATTCAAGGAAACCCTTGATTTTCAGACGGCCTTGAATGAATCAATTACTCAGCGGCTGCAACAACAGCAACGGTAATTTTAGCAACAGCGTCGGTGTGCAGAGCCACTTCAACTTCGTATTCGCCAACAGCTTTCAGAGGACCGTTAGGCAGACGTACGTTTGCTTTAGCAGCTTGGATACCGGTAGCAACAATCGCTTCAGCGATGTCAGCATTGGTAACAGAACCGAACAGACGACCATCAACACCGGCTTTTTGAGCAACAGTAATGGTTTGGCCTTCCAGTTTTTCTTGACGGGCTTTAGCATCAGCCAAGATTTCAGCTTGTTTGGCTTCCAATTCAGCGCGGCGTGCTTCGAATTCTTTCATGTTGGCTTCGGTTGCACGTTTTGCTTTACCGGCAGGGATCAGGAAGTTGCGTGCGTAACCGTTTTTAACGGTAACGATATCACCCAAGTTACCCAGACCGCCGATTTTTTCTAACAGAATAATTTGCATGATTTAAACTCCAAAATTATTTGTGTTGATCGGTGTAAGGCAACAGAGCCAGGAAACGGGCACGTTTCACAGCAGTAGCCAACTGACGTTGGTAGTGTGCTTTAGTACCAGTAATGCGGGCAGGGATGATTTTGCCGTTTTCAGAGATGAAGTCTTTCAACAAATCAACTTGTTTGTAATCAACTTCTTGGATTTTTTCAGCCGTAAAGCGGCAGAATTTTCTACGTTTGAATGATTGACGAGCCATTGTCGTTTAACCTTTATATTCTTTAATGTTCTGTATGCGTAGTACCGGCTTGGGGAAGCGTTGGCTGCGTTGCGCCAAAAAACCTTCCGACTCGATGACGGCATCTTGCCGATACTGCCATTCCTCAGCCTGCTTACCTAAAATCCGTGCAGGAATTTCAAATTTGACCAGACATTTCTGTCCGTTTTCTTCCTGCCAAGATTCATGTTGCAACACAATATCTAAAACAGGAATTCCTGCCGGCGTATATCTCAAAGGCTGAACCTGCAAGATACGGGCGGTAAGCTTAATCAGATTATTCAATCTTATTCGGCTGCTGCAACTTCTTCAGCCGCACCGTTCAGCAAGTTTTTTGCTTTTTCGCCACCCAGCATTGGGGAAGCTTCAGTTACAGCGTGTTTTGTTTTGATGGTCAGGTGACGCAGTACGGCATCATTGAAGCGGAAAGCAGTTTCCAACTCTTCAACCACTTCAGGAGTAGTTTCGATATTCATCAAAACATAGTGTGCTTTGTGGATTTTGTTGATTGGGTAAGCCAATTGACGACGGCCCCAGTCTTCCAAACGGTGGATTTTACCGTTGGCTTCAGTAATCATGGTTTTGTAACGCTCAACCATAGCAGGCACTTGCTCGCTTTGATCAGGATGAACGATAAACACGATCTCGTAATGACGCATGTTATCTCCTTATGGATGATTAAAAACAGCCTTTCACCATGCGAAGTAAAAGGCAAGGCAAAGAGGCTGAATTTTATCCGCATTTCTTAAAAAATACAAGTCCGGATTCAAAATCCACTTTCTTTTCAATTAAAAAACAACATTAGGCCTTAGGGTTATTTCCTAGCAAACCACTCAACTATCTGCTAAAAATCTGCTAAAATCTGCCCCATCCTAATAAATACAGCATCAGAAGGCACACAATCATGGCTCTTTTGCAGATTTCCGAACCCGGCATGTCCGCCGCCCCCCATCAACACCGCCTCGCCGTAGGCATTGATTTAGGCACAACCAACAGCTTGGTGGCCACCATACGCAGCGGCAGCGCAGTCTGCCTGCCCGATTCAGACGGCCGTACCACCCTGCCTTCGGTTGTCCGTTATTTGGATGGCGGAGTCGAAGTCGGCAAAAACGCCCTTTCTGCCCAAAAAACCGATCCGCTAAATACCGTCAGCTCCGCCAAACGCCTGATCGGCCGCACCCTTACCGACCTTACACAAGATGCGCAATACCTGCCCTATCAATTTACCCCCAATGAGCGCGTGGTCGAATTAAACACCCGTCAAGGTGCGAAAACGCCTATCGAAGTATCGGCAGAAATCCTCAAAGCCCTCAAATTGCGCGCCGAAGAAACATTGGGCGGCGATTTGGTCGGCGCCGTCATTACCGTTCCTGCCTATTTCGACGATGCCCAACGTCAAGCCACCAAAGATGCCGCGCGTTTGGCAGGCTTGAATGTATTGCGCCTGCTCAACGAGCCGACTGCCGCCGCAATCGCCTACGGACTGGACAACGCCTCAGAAGGCACGTTTGTCGTTTATGACTTGGGCGGCGGCACATTCGACGTATCCGTATTGCAACTGACTAAAGGCCTGTTTGAAGTCAAAGCCACCGGCGGCAACAGCGCATTGGGCGGCGACGACTTCGACCATCGCTTGTTCTGCCACCTGCTGGAACAAAACGACCTTTCCAAACTCAACGAACAAGACAGCCAGCTTCTGCTTTCCCTTGTCCGTGCCGCCAAAGAAAAACTGACCACTCAAACCGAAGCCGTCATCGAAACTACACTTTCAGACGGCCATAAAGTCCATACTGTCATTACCCGCCAAGAGTTTCACAATCTGACCCAAAATCTGGTGCAAAAAACCATAGAGCCGGTCAAACAAGCACTGAAAGACGCAGGCGTGACCAAAGCCGACATTAAAGGCGTGATTATGGTCGGCGGCTCGACCCGCATGTTACATGTTCAACAAGCGGTCGCCACCTTCTTTGGACAAACTCCGCTAAACAACCTCAACCCAGACGAAGTGGTTGCACTCGGTGCCGCCATACAGGCAAATGTCCTTGCCGGCAACAAAACCGACGGCGAATGGCTGCTGCTGGACGTTACCCCCCTGTCGCTCGGTTTGGAAACCTATGGCGGCCTTGCTGAGAAAATCATCCCGCGCAACTCCACCATTCCTACCGCGCGCGCGCAGGACTTCACTACTTTCAAAGACGGCCAGACCGCCATGACGATACACGTCGTACAAGGCGAGCGCGAACTCGTTTCCGACTGCCGCAGCCTGGCCAAATTTACCCTGCGCGGCATTCCGCCGATGGCCGCAGGCGCAGCGCGTATCCGCGTAACCTTCCAAGTTGACGCCGACGGTTTGCTGTCTGTTTCCGCACAAGAACAAAGCACCGGCGTACAGGCGCAAATCGAAGTCAAACCTTCCTACGGTTTAGACGACAGCACCATCACCCAAATGCTCAAAGACAGTATGAACAACGCCGCCGAAGACATGGCCGCACGCGCACGCGCCGAAGCCGTAGTCGAAGCCGAAAGCCTGACCGACGCCGTCAATGCCGCCCTTGAGTTGGACAGCGATTTATTGGAAGCCGAAGAATTGCAACAGATTCAACAAGACATCGCCGCTTTGCAAGGCTATCTGAAAGACGGCAAAGCCGAAGACATCCGCGCCGCCGTCGCCAAACTCAGCCACAGCACTGACAACTTCGCCGCCAAACGCATGAACCGCAACATCCAACGTGCGCTGACAGGGCAGAGTGTGGATGATATTTGACGGCAAACAGTTTCAGACGGCCTCGGAAGATACAAAGGTCGTCTATCTAAATATCCAAAAACTGAAACGATTTCTTTTATGCGACTCTGGCACCAAACCCTTATCCCCCTACTCCCCCGTGCCCAGCTTTTGGGGCAACACCGCGAATGCGCTGCTTTACGCGGGGCGGGCTGGGGCAGGACGCATGCAACGGTAAATTACGTTTTTACCCATTCGCCCTACAAACTCTATCTTTACCATTCCTTGATTATGGAAGAGATGGAAAAGCGCGGTTACAAACCCGATGCCTTATGGAAAGACCCGCTATATCGCGGCAAAGCCATTGCCCCATACCATTCGCACGCGGCTGAAACAGCTACTTCGCCGATTTATGCCGAACATGATGATGCTTACTTGGACGAATGTCTGGAAAATTTAAAAAGTAAAGGCATCATGTTATAAACCCATTTTTCAGACGGCCTGAATATTGAATACCCAAGGCCGTCTGAAACTACTTTAACCACAACCACTCTTAAACAACCGAGACAATAAAAATGCCAAAAATTACCGTACTCCCACACGCGACATTATGCCCCGAAGGCGCGGTTATCGAAGACGCACCGGAAGGTCAAACCGTCCTTGACGTACTGCTCGACCACGATATCGAAGTCGATCACGCCTGTGAAAAATCCTGCGCCTGCACCACCTGCCACGTTATCATCCGCAAAGGTTTTGACAGCTTGGAAGAGCCGAGCGAACTGGAAGAAGACCTGCTCGACCAGGCATGGGGCTTGGAAGCCGATTCACGCTTGAGCTGTCAGGCAGTTGTTGCCGATGAAGATTTGGTCGTAGAAATTCCCAAATATACGATCAACCATGCACGTGAAGACCACTAGAACAAGGCTTAATGAAAAAGGCCGTCTGAAACCACAAATTCATGGTTTTCAGACGGCCTGTTGCTTATGCGGCAAACTATTTGATATGAGGAAAAATAAAACGCATACGCGAAATCTGCATGGAGGCCACTTTCTGCGTAGCGGAGTAATTTTCAATTTTTTCTTGCATTCTGATTTGATGCAGATTGCCGTTATAACGGGGAGCAACGTTCTGAGATTTGTTGACTGTCGGCAGTTCAGCCTCAGCCTTCAAAGCTTCCTCTGCCTCAATCGCCGAAAGTGCAGCCTCATCCCTTGCCAAACCGAAACGCTCGATAATGGCATTGGCTTCCTCTATATAACGCGATTTGTCCGCGCCATTTTCCAACACCGCATCTTCAAGCACGACCGACAAATGCTTGCTGCAATTTTCGATACGCTCGGCGATGCGCGAATAAACCATCCAACGTTTCAACCTCAATGCGCCTGCATCGTCATTGGATGAAGCAGCATCCAGTTTAATCAAGCCATAATGTTTGCCGTAATACAGACGGAACACCAGCTGTTTCAAACCTTCTGTTTCGTCCAGCATCCGATAAAATTCGCGAACCAACAACAGCAAACGGTCAAATGCACCTGCTTTGGACAGATACTCCGGCTCATCGGAAGCGAGCGCGTAAATCAGTTTGGACAGCTTGGCGTTGAGTGCGTTATTCATCTTTTTTCCTTTTATTTTTAAGCGATGGATTGTCTTAAGAGCCGTTCCAAAAAATTTGGTTGCATAGCGAAATGTAAATTTTGCATGGAAACCAAATCATTCAAAACGGAATAGAAAGTATAAAACGGTAGATTCAAAAGGAATATGCCGTGAATTTTAAGTGTCTTGCCGTATTTTAACGCAACTATGCTATTTTGTTAAAAAATAGCGCCATCATTTATCTGCCCTTCTTCCGTAAAACAATCTGGCAGTCCGACTTCTTCTTGATTAAAATAATTGGCAATAGTCGAAACCCAATAAAGGAACACATCATGAAATGGACAGATACTCAACGCATCGCCGAAGAACTCTACGATTTACACGGCGACAGCATCGACCCGAAAACCGTTCGTTTTACCCAACTGCGTGATTTGATTATGACTCTGCCTGAATTTGACGATGATCCGGCGCGTTGCGGCGAGCGTATTCTCGAAGCCGTGCAACAAGCATGGATAGATGAAGCAGAATAATCTTTCTCCCTTCCCTATCAAACAAGACCTCAGGCTGTTTTTTCAGACGGCCTGAGGTCTTTATTAAATCTATTCATACAATTTCGGAAAATTTCGAAATTGACTCATACCAACCTCAAATTTATTATGCAACCTGACAACAAATAAAAGATATGCAGAAGGTGCATAACCATGAATCACGCTCGAGAAATCGCCGCTTTAAACAACAGCCTTTCCGATTTGAAAGGCGACATCAATGTTTCATTCGAATTTTTCCCGCCGAAAAACGAACAAATGGAAACCATGCTGTGGGATTCCATCCATCGTCTGCAAACCTTGCATCCGAAATTCGTTTCCGTAACCTACGGTGCAAACTCCGGCGAACGCGACCGCACACACAGTATCGTTAAACGCATCAAACAAGAAACCGGCCTTGAAGCCGCCCCTCACTTGACTGGTATCGATGCCAGCCCTGACGAGTTACGCCAAATCGCCAAAGATTATTGGGACAGCGGTATCCGCCGCATTGTCGCCCTGCGTGGCGACGAGCCGCCCGGCTACGAGAAAAAACCTTTCTATGCCGAAGATTTGGTCAAGCTGTTGCGCTCCGTTGCCGACTTTGATATTTCCGTAGCAGCCTATCCAGAAGTGCACCCGGAAGCCAAATCCGCACAAGCCGACTTAATCAATCTGAAACGCAAAATCGATGCGGGCGCAAACCACGTTATTACCCAATTCTTTTTCGACGTGGAAAGCTATCTGCGCTTCCGCGACCGTTGCGTGATGATGGGCATTGACGTTGAAATCGTTCCCGGCATCCTGCCCGTAACCAATTTCAAACAATTGACCAAAATGGCCCAAGTGACCAACGTCAAAATCCCAAGCTGGCTGTCTAAAATGTACGAAGGTTTGGATGATGACCAAGGCACGCGCAACCTTGTTGCCGCCAGCATCGCCATCGACATGGTCAAAGTCCTCTCGCGCGAAGGTGTCAAAGACTTCCACTTCTACACCCTCAACCGCAGCGAACTAACTTACGCCATCTGCCATATTTTGGGCGTGCGTCCGCGTTAATAAAACAGACGGCCTCCCCATTCTGATTTACAATATCGAACATTCAGGCCATACCGGCCTGATTCAAAATTCCAACTAGGAGAGTTAACATGACAACATTGCATTTTTCAGGCTTCCCGCGCGTCGGTGCCTTCCGCGAATTGAAATTCGCACAAGAAAAATACTGGCGCAAAGAAATCAGCGAGCAAGAATTGCTGGCTGTTGCTAAAGACTTGCGCGAGAAAAACTGGAAACACCAAGCCGCGGCCAACGCTGATTACGTTGCCGTAGGCGATTTCACTTTCTACGACCACATCCTCGACCTGCAAGTTGCCACCGGTGCCATCCCTGCCCGTTTCGGCTTCGACAGCCAAAACCTGTCTTTGGAACAATTCTTCCAACTGGCGCGTGGTAACAAAGACCAATTCGCTATCGAAATGACCAAATGGTTCGACACCAACTACCACTACTTGGTGCCTGAATTCCACGCCGATACCGAATTCAAAGCCAACGCCAAACACTACGTTCAACAACTGCAAGAAGCCCAAGCTTTGGGTCTGAAAGCCAAACCGACCATCGTCGGCCCATTGACTTTCCTGTGGGTAGGTAAAGAAAAAGGCGCTGTCGAATTCGACCGTCTGAGCCTGTTGCCTAAACTGTTGCCTGTTTACGTTGAAATCCTGAACGCTTTGGTTGAAGCCGGTGCCGAATGGATTCAAATCGACGAGCCTGCTTTAGCTGTCGACCTGCCTAAAGAATGGGTGGAAGCCTACAAAGACGTTTACGCCACTTTGAGCAAAGTAAACGCCAAAATCTTGTTGAGCACTTACTTCGGTTCTGTTGCCGAACACGCTGCTTTGCTGAAATCCCTGCCTGTTGACGGCCTGCACATCGACTTGGTACGCGCCCCTGAGCAACTGGACGCATTTGCCGACTACGACAAGGTTCTGTCTGCCGGCGTTATCGACGGCCGCAACATTTGGCGCGCCAACCTGAACAAAGTTTTGGAAACTGTTGAGCCTCTGCAAGCCAAACTGGGCGACCGTTTGTGGATCTCCAGCTCTTGCTCTCTGCTGCACACTCCATTTGACTTGTCAGTTGAAGAAAAACTGAAAGCCAATAAACCTGACCTGTACTCTTGGTTGGCATTCACCCTGCAAAAAACCCAAGAATTGCGCGTTCTGAAAGCCGCATTGAATGAAGGTCGTGATTCTGTTGCCGAAGAACTGGCCGCCAGCCAAGCTGCTGCCGACTCCCGTGCCAACAGCAGCGAAATCCACCGTGCAGACGTTGCCAAACGCCTGGCCGATTTGCCTGCCAACGCAGACCAACGCAAATCTCCATTTGCCGACCGTATCAAAGCGCAACAAGCATGGTTGAACCTGCCTCTGCTGCCGACTACCAACATCGGTTCTTTCCCACAAACTACCGAAATCCGCCAAGCACGCGCAGCCTTCAAAAAAGGCGAACTGTCTGCCGCCGATTACGAAGCTGCGATGAAAAAAGAAATCGCCTTGGTGGTTGAAGAGCAAGAAAAACTGGACTTGGACGTACTGGTACACGGCGAAGCCGAGCGTAACGACATGGTCGAATACTTCGGCGAACTGTTGAGCGGTTTTGCATTCACCCAATACGGCTGGGTACAAAGCTACGGCTCACGCTGCGTTAAACCACCTATCATCTTCGGTGACGTAAGCCGTCCTGAAGCCATGACTGTCGCCTGGTCTACTTACGCACAAAGCCTGACCAACCGCCCGATGAAAGGTATGTTGACCGGTCCTGTAACCATTCTGCAATGGTCTTTCGTCCGCAACGATATTCCTCGCTCTACCGTGTGCAAACAAATCGCACTGGCTCTGAACGACGAAGTATTGGATCTGGAAAAAGCCGGCATCAAAGTCATCCAAATTGACGAACCTGCCATCCGCGAAGGTCTGCCTTTGAAACGTGCCGATTGGGATGCCTACCTGAACTGGGCCGGTGAATCTTTCCGCCTGTCCTCTACCGGTTGCGAAGACAGCACCCAAATCCACACTCATATGTGCTACTCTGAGTTCAACGACATCCTGCCTGCCATCGCCGCCATGGACGCTGACGTCATCACCATCGAAACTTCACGTTCCGACATGGAGCTCTTGACTGCGTTCGGCGAGTTCAAATATCCGAACGACATCGGCCCGGGCGTTTACGACATCCACAGCCCACGCGTACCGACTGAAGCTGAAGTTGAGCATCTGTTGCGCAAAGCCATCGAGGTTGTACCGGTTGAACGTCTGTGGGTTAACCCAGACTGCGGCCTGAAAACACGTGGCTGGAAAGAAACTCTGGAACAACTCCAAGTGATGATGAACGTAACCCACAAACTGCGTGCCGAACTGGCTAAATAATGTGAGTTAGATGAAAGGCCGTCTGAAAATTTTCAGACGGCCTTTTTTATTTATCGATATTTAAAAAATAAATATCATGAATTCAACAGTTTACAAAATCCCTGTCGTTATATGATGTTCTTCCACTCCTGATGTATACACGTTCTTAGTATGGTGATACACAGCATCTTTAGTTGTTGCGACAATATAGTTGGCTTCTGACAAGATATCGCTCAAGGCAACTTTACTGCCGGTCGTATTCACCTTTGTCAGTGCTGCACCATTATGGCTATTGCCTTCTGAATACGTTTTGATGTTATTTTCAAAGCGCAGCCATGAATCATACAGTTCGTCTTTGATGTCCGTCATGATTTTATTGTTGGCTACATTTAAAGATGCCTTGCCCTTAGGGTTGGTACTGTATACGTCTACCAAAACATCATCTAGGGCACCACCAAGTTTCAATGTGTTATTAGTGATGTTGTACTCTTTGGCATTGCTTTTCAAATAAGCAAATTCGACATAGCCGTCAGATTTTTCACGCACGGAAATTTTGTTGTTGTGAATTGTCACCGCACCATGCATAGCGACATTGCCATGGTGTTCTTCCACATAAACCGGTACTGCGCCTTTCATAATCTTGCCGATATCGGCATCATTGCCGCTAATGGTAATAGTACCGCTGCCAATGCCGTTTTTAGATAAAACGCGGTCGTAGGTATCGTTGATGACGGCAATCAGATATTTGGTGGATTCGCCGCTGATCTTGTTATTTGCCATATTGAGCGTGTAATCCATTTTGCTTTCATGGTTACGGAACTCAATCGCGTAAGTCTGAATATTGTTTTGATAAACCGTCAGATTTTTAATGACATTATTGCTGATATCGAAATAGCCTTTGTTAGCCGAGTGCAAATCTTTGTATTGGGTATTGGTTTGCACCTGAATCCCTGAATACATGTGATAGTACTTGCCCAAGTCATCATCAACATTCAAACGGAAGCTCGGGTCTTGGATAATGGTATTGCCGGTAATTTTGACTTTATCCATAGAAAACTGGCGGTTGTAAGCAGCAATACCATACAGCCGGTCACCTGTTAACACATTGTCTTCAATGACAATGCCTGTACCATCATGCACATCCAAGCCTTTGCGGTAGTTGTGGTTGGTCGTGTTTTTACGGTATGTGACACCGTAATTGTAGCTGCCCGCAACCACAGCCATACCGTAGCCGGTACCGCCGTCCGCTTCGTGGCCGTTCCAATCCAAACGGTTGCCCTCGCCGATAAAGTTTTGTTGGAAACCGATCAGCGCACCGGCAACGCGGTTGTGGTGCAGATACGAATCAACAATACGGTTGTTTTCACCCAAAGGCAGCGCTTCATATTTTTCATCAATTTCGCCGCTTTGTACGCGCTCTTTAAAGGTCAGCTTATGACCTTTTTCCTTTTCCAAAGAAGCGGTCGACGTGAACATCACACCAGCACGATTGGCACCGGAAACCTCTACTTTACTGATTAAAGTATTGTCCGCATCGTTCACCAAAATGCCGTTTACCTTGCCAAAATAGCTTAAGCCTTTGCGGTAAAAATCAGGGTTGGTATATTGAACCGACAAGTTGGCAATGGTTTTATTGTTTTGTCCATCGATCAAGATACCGGCAAATTGGCGAATGTCATCATGGTTGGTGTTCGGATTGAACACGCCTGTCTGCACCTTATCAAACGTTACTTTGGTTTTACCCATCCCCGAACCAAACAAACCGCGTGCGCCGGAAACGGTTTTATCCATCACAATCTGGTTGGAAATATAGTAGGTACCATCCAAGAAGACCATGGCTTTTTCTTTATGAGCCGCTTCTAAAGCCGCTTTAAATGCCTGAAGGCTGTCTTTTTTACCCTGCGCATCGGCACCAAAATCATTCACGCGAACATAATTACCGTACTCTTTAGATTGATACACGCGGTATTTTCCAGAGACACCGGCCCTGCTTTCGGCATGATCGTCAATTTTGTTTTCTTTGACTGAACTGAGGTGGCTATCGTGACTCATGGCTGTTTGTTTGCCTGAAGAAACACTCACGACTTTGTTATGGCCGTCTGAATCGTTCAAAATCTTTTTATGCACAATTTCGACTGTTTTTTTTCCTTCGGCAATTCTGTCTTCTGCCTCTTTTTCTTTGCGGGCAGCGTCTTGTTTGGCTTTACGCTCTGCAATCGCTTTTTCGACTGCTGCTTTATGCGCTTCTTTTGCATGCTCGACGGCGTTTGCTTTGGCTGTGGCGGCTTCGGCTATTTTTTTTGCTTTAGCCTCTTCGTATTTTTTTTGCTTTTCAGCCAGAATTTTTTCCATTGATTGATTAACCGGTTTGTTTACCGGCTCTTTTGAAACAACCTGTTTGTCCATTACTTTAGACGCAATGGTATTTTTACCGGAAACGCTACTTGCAGAAGCAACACTGGCCCGTACGACACGCATTTTTGTTACAACGCCGTCTGAAGATGATGAGGTACTGTTTAATCTTGCCGCCTCAGCCACATGAACCGCATCTCTCGTTACAGTATTTTTACCGCTTAATTGCTTGGGTTCAGGAAAAACAGACGGACTTCCCCCAAAATTTTGGGTGTGTATCCATTCTTTTAGAGGAGAAGATGATTCGGAAGTGGTTTCAGGAGTTGAGGAGCCTTGACGGATATGGGTACGGCCAAGAGGGGCAAGTTTATGTGACATAATCAGCGTATTTCCTTGTATCAAATATCGTCCTTTCCCACCGCACAAGCGTGCAACAAAAAAGTTCGATGAATAAAGAGGTAAGACGGATTCTGTCGTAACAGCAATTGCCTGTATAAAGCTGGCCACTTTGAGAAACTCGGCAGCGTTTCCCCTTCTGCCGATTTTCTGATTGAAAACGGTAATGGTGTTTGGACAGAACCCTTGGATGACTTTTATAGGTAATCTGTCCGCGCACCATGTGTCCGGTTATTTTTGACGGAAAATGTATCAGAGTCCCTTTTTAATTGATTAGTTCATCCAAAGTTAAGTTATTTTTGATTTTTATAGCAAAATAAAAATGGTTTTATCTTGCATTGTTTTCTTTTTTGGCGTGACAGAGTTAATACCGCGAAGCCAAAAAGGAGGGGAATTCTAACACAATATGTTTTTAGCATTCCCCATTTAACTAAATTTACAAAATATACAAAATAAATATCTATAAATGTTTTTAACTTCATCGAAAAATCAATAAAATTCGATATTTTCAATGTGTATTTTTACAACATAATTGCGCATTATATACCGATTATCTTAAAATGCTACCGTTTGTTTGTAAAATTTAGCATTTTATTATTTGTCTTCCCTCTCTAAAATCCAATAAAAAAGGCCGTCTGAAAAAATATTTCAGACGGCCTTTTTTATTGAATGCGTTCTATTTAACAAACTTCGACCAACCAGCCATGTTTGTCTTCTGCCAAACCGTATTGGATGTCGGTAATCGCCTTACGGATTGCATAACCGCGCTCTTGGCTCTTCACTTCAATTTCTTTACCATCAATCACGAAAGAAGTTACCGGAGAAATAACCGCAGCCGTACCGGTCAGAATCGCTTCCGCACCATTCTCAATCGCGGCTTTCAGCTCGTCGACAGTAAAGTTGCGCTCGGTAACGGTGTAGCCCAAATCTTTGGCAACAGTCAGTACAGAATCGCGGGTAACGCCGTGTAAGAATTCGTCGGTCAACGGTTTGGTAATGATTTCATCGCCGTTAATCAGGATAAAGTTAGACGCGCCGGTTTCCTGAACATCGCCATTCGGGCAGAACAATACTTGGTTTGCACCGTGCTCTGCTTTGGCTTTCAATACCCAAGGCATGGCGGAAGCGTAGTTGCCGCCGCATTTCACACGACCCATGTGCGGGGCGCAACGGATGTGTTCGGTTTCCACCAAGATTTTAACGGGCGAACCGGCTTTGAAATAGTCGCCGACAGGAGAAGCCAGAATGTACAGCAAAGCAGTTTCGGAAGGAGAACCGGCCTTACCGATCACAGGGTCGGTACCGATCAAAGTCGGACGCAGGTACAAAGCGGCAGGCGCATCAGGAATTTCCTCGGCGGAACGTTTGACCAATTCGATCAAAGCATTCAAATAAGCTTCCGTTTCAGGACGCGGCAGGTGCAGAATATCTGCGCTTTGCTGCATGCGCGCGATATTGGCGGTCGGGCGGAACATCACGATTTTGCCGTTTGCCTGACGGAATGCCTTCAAACCCTCAAAACATTCGCTGCCGTAATGCAAGGCGTGCGCGCCGGGGGCGATTGTCAGGTCTTTGGAAGATTGCCATTCTACCGGCTGCCATTTACCTTCACGATAAGCGATAACGGGCATTTCAGCGTGAAAAACGCTGCCGAATACGGCTGGAACTGGTCTGCTCATGATGATTGCCTTTCTTATTCTGATGTGCAAAATAAATTAATTAAAGACTGAACAATACGCCTTTCAATATAGGTTTGACAAGTACCCGTCAGCATAAAGACACCGCCCCCTGCCGTCTGAAACATGCCGTCCTATCCGAAATCCGGCAAATCGTTTAAACTGATACCATTTTTCAGACGGCCTGCCCCAACCGCAGCCAACCCGGAGTAACCCATGAAACTCATCTCTACCATCATCAAAATCCTGATTCTTCTTGTTTTCCTCCTGCTGGCCATCACCAATACCCACACCGTATCCTTCTTCTACCTGCCCGGCCAAAACGTCAATCTGCCACTGATTGTCGTGCTTTTCGGTGCCTTTATTATCGGCATCGTGTTCGGTATGTTTGCCCTCTTCGGCCGTCTGCTGTCCCTGCGCAGCGAAAACAACCGCCTGCGTGCCGAAGTGAAAAAATACGCCCACCTTTCCGAAAAAGACCTGACCCCGGTCAAAACCGAAACACCGGCAACGACTTCCGAAGCCACTCCCAAAGCGTAACGCCACCAATCAATAAAGGAATACCATGGACAACGAATTGTGGGTCATCTTACTGCCCATCGTCCTCCTCCCCGTTTTCTTCGCTATGGGCTGGTTTGCCGCGCGCGTCGATATGAAGACTGTCCTGAAACAGGCTAAAAGCATACCGGCAGGGTTTTACAAAAGCCTTGACGCCCTCGTTGACCGCAACAGCGGCCGCGCCGCGCGCGAATTGGCGGAAGTGATTGACCAACAGCCGCAGTCATACGACTTAAACCTGACCCTAGGCAAGCTCTACCGTCAGCGCGGCGAAAACGATAAAGCCATCAATATGCACCGCGCCCTGCTCGATTCGCCCGACACAGTCAACGAAAAACGCGCACGCGTGCTTTTTGAATTGGCGCAAAACTACCAAAGCGCAGGCTTGGTAGACCGTGCCGAACAAATCTTCCTCGGTTTGCAGGAAGGCGATATGGCACGCGAAGCCCGCCAACACCTTTTGAGCATCTACCAACAAGACCGAGACTGGGAAAAAGCCATCGAAATGGCGCAGCTCTTGAGCCATGACGAACAGACCTACCAGTTTGAAATCGCCCAGTTCTATTGCGAAATCGCCCAAGCCGCGCTGTTCAAATCCAACTTCGATGCCGCACGCTACAACATCGGCAAAGCACTCGAAGCCAACAAAAAATGTACGCGTGCCAACATCATCCTCGGCGACATCGAATACCGTCAGGGCAATTTCCCTGCCGCAGTGGAAGCGTATTCCGCCATTGAGCAGCAAAACCACGCCTATTTGAGCATGGTGGGCGAGAAACTCTATGAAGCCTATGCTGCGCAAGGCAAACAGGAAGAAGGCCTCAACCGCCTTATCGGCTATATGCAGACCTTCCCCGATCTTGACCTGATCAACGTCATTTACGAGAAAGCCTTGCTGCTCAAGGGCGAAAACGAAGCGGCGCAAATCGCTGTCGAACTCGTCCGCCAAAAACCCGATCTCAACGGCGTGTACCGCCTGCTTGGATTGAAACTCAGCAATATGAATCCAGAGTGGAAAGCCGATACCGATATGATTCGTTCCATTATCGGCCGCCAGCTGCAAAAAAGTGTCATGTACCGCTGCCGCAACTGCCACTTCAAATCTCAAGTCTTCTTCTGGCACTGTCCTGCCTGCAATAAATGGCAAACCTTTACGCCGAATAAAATCGAGATTTGATAAAGCGTTAAGCATCAAAAAAGGCCGTCTGAAATCTTTTCAGACGGCCTTTTTATTACGAAGCAAAATATCAAAACAGTTCAAAACATAGGCGCACACACCAGCACTATTTGCTCAACAACGCTGCTCTGCCCATGCCAACGCCGCTACAATCTGAGCCTCAATATCGGCATTAAACTCACCGGCACGGTACGCATCGCGCAATTCTGTGCGACGGGTTTCATCTGCCGCAATTTGGTTCAACACCACTTGCGGAAACTCTTTAAACACAGGCCCAGCCTCTTCATGCCCCATCAAAAACAGCGCAGGGATTTTTTGATTGGCGCGGACGATTTCCTGTTGGCGCGGATTCTCAAAACGGCTGCTGTCATCAAAATCGTTGCGGGCAATATAGTTGACGCGGATATTGGGATTCAACTCCGCTATTTTCTGAATAAACGGCACAAACACGCGGCAATCAGGGCAATATGGTGCAGCGGCAAGCAGCCAGTTTTGCGGACGGCTGATCTTTTTGACCGCCGCTACCGTTTGCGCCGACAGCTCGGTCGCCTGATAGAGTTGCTGCTGTTTCAATTTGTCTTCTTCGGTATCAAAATCCAAATATTCTGCATAAGTAGCCATGCTTTACTCCTGTTCTGTTGTATCGGTTTTCCCTGCCACGCCGGTCAAAAGCGGCACAAGTAGATTGACGACAAGGTTTTCAAATAGCGGCTCATCAAGAGGCGATTCTTCCGAATGACCAAACACCAGCTTCACTTCGGTATATTCTTTCTGCCCTTTACTCATTTTGTTGCCGTTAAAAACCTCATGGGCTTTTCTCAAGGCAGCATCCCAATCCTCTTTCTTGTTGTACTCCTCCGCTGCGGCAAGGCTGGTTTTGGCAAAAAACGGCAAGGGGGTATTTTGTCCGATTCGGAAATATACCAACCATTTTTTCAAAAGTTCTTTTGCTGTTTGTTGCTCGATGGCGGCATAGGTTTCGGTCTGCCCCAAGCTGACAATATAGGTTTGTCGGTTTGCAACGGATTTAGGGGCGACGGCACAAAAAATCAAATGTTCCAATAAACGGGCAATGCGGTTGGGTGCATTGTCTTTTTGGTTTAGGAACACAATGCGGCCGCATTCGTAAAGATTGCCGATGGTGCCTTGTAACACCAAGTCGTCAAAGTGTTCTTCATAAGGTTCAGACGGCCTTTTGTCACTGCGTATCAGCTCGACATCCACGTTTTTCGCAGATATCTGATACTGCTTCTGCCACAAACCGCCTAACTCGCCTACCGGCATCAGACTTTCTGCATTCAGCCGAATGGCCGTATCTTCAAAATCTTCACCTTTGCGCCGCGCATCCAAATAAGCATCGGCAATCCGACCTTCATGTTGCGGCTCAAACGGTTCGGCAGATTCCCATGCGCCGTCCAGATACGGCTGATCCCAGCTTAAATTTTTCTTCAGCCAAACTTTGACAGGGTTGCGCCAAAAACTGATGAGCTCGCCCTGGTGAATGGTTTTGCCCGGCTCTTCCTGACTTAAGGCCTCAAGGAAAAACGGCTGCGCTTCCGCTTGCGGTTGGTTCAACGCATCGGCGTAATCTTGGCGCGTACTGAAGAGGCCGTCTGAAAGCGCGTCCTTTTGGAAATAACGGCGTGAGAACGCCTGCAACGGATGATGTTTCACCCATTTCTCCGACAACTCGCGCCCGCTTTTCCCCGTCATGGCGGCAATGGTATCCAGCAGCTCGCTGATTAACGAAGACGGCGCGAACTCGGCATCATTGCGTATATCGCGGCCGATATAAGACAAATACAGCATTTCACGTGCGCTGATTAAGGCTTCGAGGAAGAGATAACGGTCGTCGTCGCGGCGGGCGCGGTCGCCTTTTTTCGGATGTTTGGCAATCAGATCGAACACCACCGCTTTGGTATTGCGCGGAAAATCGCCGTCATTCAGACCCAACAGGCAAACCATTTTAAACGGCAGGCTGCGCATCGGCACCATACTGCAAAAAGTGATGCCGCCGCTCAAAAATCCGGCTTGGCTTTCGCTGTCCAAAAAGCGGCGGATATGGCGGATAACGGTTTTACACGGCAACAATCCGTCAAATTCGGCCAACTGCGCTTCTTCCTGCCATTTCGCCAAAGACTGCTCAAACTGCTGCTTGGCGTATTGGTCGTCCGTATCCGGAGTAAACAGTTTCTCCAGCAAATCGCGGCAACGCTGCACCCAGCTTTCCACATTGGCAGGCTCTTGCCATTGCGCCGCCATATCGGCCAAAGTACGGATAAATTCGGCGAAACCGCTGAACACGTCCAGCTGATTGACATTGCTATGCCACGCGCTCACACCCTGCCACATACCGTTGCCGCCTTCAGGCAGCATCCAGCCCAAGGCCAAACGCTCTACCGCCTGCTGCCAAGTAAAGAGGTTGTCTTTGCCCTCGCGCATGGTTTGGTCCAAACCCCAATGCACATTCAATCCGGCAACAGTCTCATGCAGCAGCGGCACATCCTCCTCGCTCAAACCGAAGCGTTGCAGCACCAACCGGCTTTCCAGCAAAGGCAAAACCTTGTCCACTTCAAACCGACTTTCCAGCAAGTCCAAAGTTTGCGCCAAAGCATACAGCAAGGGCTGACGGCGGCTGAGTTTCACATCCGAAATCGAATACGGCAAAGCCTGACTGCCTGCATGCTCCTGTCCAAAAACGGCTTCGATAAACGGGCTGTAGGGCTCGATGTTCGGCGTCAAAACAGCAATATCGTGCGGTTGCCAGTCGGGATTTTTTTGCAACACCAGCGACAGCTCTTCTTTCAAAATCTGCAATTCGCGCAAAGGGCTGTGTGCCGCAACGATTTTGACCGAGCCGTCATTCAACAGCTTGTCCGGCTCAACACACACTAAATTGCCGTCCGCATCGTGAACCTGAACCAAAGCCTGTTGCGCGCCTGCTTCGCTTTCTTCCTGTTGATATAAGCGTTCAGACGGCATGATTAAGTTTTGGATATCGTTTTGCAGGCAATGCAACAAGGTATCGTCTTTTCCCTCTTCATAAACCTGAATATCCTGCTCGGTTTCCACTTCCGACAGAAAATCAAAGAAATCGCGCCCCTGCTTGCCCAAAGAAGCCAACAGCGGATGCCCTGCCTGCGACAAATCCGCCTCATCGCCCCTTTTCAAAATCTGCGCCTCGTCGATGACCTCGCCCCAATATTGGCTGCTCGGATTGAGTGCAAACACAAACACATCGCAATGCTTGGAAATTTGGTGCAGCAGTTGCAGATACATCGGCGCCATTGTCGAAATGCCGAATACAAACAACCTTTGCGGCAAGACCGATTTATCCAACTGCGCCAACAGCTTTTCCCACAAGGCCACGCGATGCGGCGCAGATTGGCTGCCATCGTCCAAATAACGCCACAGCCGCGCCTGCCAATCCTCATCATCGCCCAAACCCAGCAGCTTCCCAGCCTGCCACGCATCAATCCAATCCGGACGGTACACCAAATATTGGTCGAAAATATCCGCCATCTGTCCGGCAAGCTGATAATCCGCCGATGCCGAGCTATGCAAATAACTTTCCAGCTTCAAGCGCACGTTTTCGTATTCCGGGACCGTCTGAAACGCTTCGCTGCGGAACAAATCCAGCAAACGCCAACGCATGACTTCAGGCGAAAACGGACTGAGCGGTGGCACATCGGGAACCAATTTGCGCATCAGCTGCCACGCCAAACCGGCAGGCAGGCTGAACTTCAAATTCGCCGCCACGCCGAGTTTGCGCGCGAAAAACACATTCAGATAACGCCGCATCCCCTGGCTCTGCACCACCACTTCTTCCTGCGCCAATACAGAATCCAAGGGCAAGGCCTGATGAATATGCGCGCACATTTCGGCAAGCGCTTCCAAACGGTCGGACTGATAAAGATAAAACATAGCAGACAATCTAAAAAACAATTGCCCACATTATAATGCCATTAGGACAAATGCTTCAGCAGAAGCGGCAAACAAAAACACAGGCCGTCTGAAACGCATCGCTTCAGACGGCCTAAAACAAACCCATCGGCAGCCAATTATTAATTATTTATCGACCCCTGTACAAACCGGCTTCTCCTATCCTATAATTTCCCACATTCGGAATGTAGCGCAGCCCGGTAGCGCACTTCGTTCGGGACGAAGGGGTCGGAGGTTCGAATCCTCTCATTCCGACCAAATACAAAACCTGCTTGAGTCCAAGCAGGTTTTTTACATTCGGCAAGCCTATACTTCCGGCGGGAAAGGCGCGCCTTCGGGATGTTTGTAGCGGTTGTACATAAACAAATATTGTTCCGGAAAACGGCGTATCCAATATTCGGTATTTTCATTGATCACGCGCGCGTCGTTCTCCTTATCGCCGTTCAATTCGCCGCGCAAATGCTCGATGTGCAAGACAAAGCCTTTCCCGTCAGGCAGACGCTCGCCGCAGAAAAACAAAGCCTTCACGCCTTTGACTTGCGCCAGCTTGCCCGCCAACGTCATGGTGTAGGCAGGTTTGCCGAAAAAGTCCACCCAGACGCCGTCGCCGCCTTCTTCCGGAGACGGTACATGGTCCGGCAACACAATGGTTGCTTCGCCGCCGCGCAGCGCTTTGATGATTTGTTTGACGCCCTGAATACTGGTCGGCGCAGTCTTGCCTTTGCCGCGCACGCGCCCCGCCTGCATCACCGCATCAAAAGCCTTGATTTTCGGCGGCTTGTACATCGCCGTCAGCGGAAACGGCAGTTGCTGGCTGATGTAGCGGCCCGCCAAATCATAGCTGCCGATGTGCGGCGTGATAAACAGCAAACCTTCGCCCGCACTCAAAGCCGTCTGAACATGTTCCCAACCGTTGACGCTGACAAACAGGTTTTCAATTTCCTCAGGCCGTCTGAAAAACGCCACCGGCAATTCCAAGCCGCCTTTTGCCGTTTCACGGAAAACTTTTTTCACCGCCTCGTCCGTCGGGTTCAATCCGGCAAGTTTCATGTTTTCAAAAACTCGCCGGCGATCTTTCGACAGCAAGCGGAAACCCAAACTGCCCAGCAGATTGCCTAATTTGTGCAACCAAGCCAAAGGCAGTGCGGCCAGAAATTTAAAAATAAAGGTAACAAGCGTTTGCATAAGGTTTTACCAAAATGAAGTGGACAGATTGTAAACGAAACAAGCCGTCTGGGTGATTTTGACTTTATCAAAAACACTGGAAATTATGACTCAGATTGATGATATATATAAAGCTTAACCAAAAAAAGAAGCCCGAAGGCTTCTTTGGTGATTAATGAGAAAAAACAAGAGTTTGTTTTTCTCCTGTTGCTTTAAAGGTTGCATCATATCGGATTGACTTATCATCAATACGGCTAATTACAACATCAGATTTCGTCTGGTAATCATAGAAGCAAATATTTTTTTTATCACAATATGTTGCTTGAGCATAAAAATAACTTCTTTCGCCTTTAGGCGAATAAATCGTTCTTTCTATCTCTGGACCAAGTGAGGATATTTTTATAACCAAACTTGAATCCCAACCATTACCGGTAAAATTATAAGGTAAAGACGAGGCTGGTATTCCAGTCTTGTTTTCAACCTTAATTGTTTTTTTAGGTAAGATCACCATACTAAAAGCTACTATAATTATCAATAACGATAGGAATGTAACGAACCTATTAAAAGGTTTCGAGTTAATTTTTTTAACGTTATTAGCTCTAGGAGCATTGGTTTTTTTGGTGTACATATCTTCCACAGGAATTTCCTTTCAAATAAAAAATACTGCGATAACGCATAGCATTTAATATATGAAAGGCAAAAAATTAAGCTAGGAAAAATAAAATAGCCATGAAAGCAATAGCGCATAGCCCCATTACAATTTCAAAGGGATCCCTTTGAAGAATGACATAATTGTCATTATCCTGTTCATATCGTTGCAAATTATTTCGATGCTTAGTAGCTGGTCGTTTATCGACATAGCTATACGCATGAGGATTACGTTTCTTTTGTCTATTACTCATGATTTATCCTTTTCAAAACTTTTTTCTTCTTATTCACTAAATTGTACAAATGCACATACAAATGTATATACGCGCGAATGCTGAACTATTTTATGTAAATAAGTACGTTCTTTGTGTGAAATAAAGGAATTATTTCATTCTAGAAGTTTAATACTAAAAGTTCTTTTTTGCAAAAGGAAGGTAACAAAACAGACTTCGGGCAAATATATTGCGGCACACCTGCTTTTCTGCTACTATCCGCGCTGCATTAAGAGTTGGGAATTCCATGCCAACCTGCTTTTCCGAAAGAAAGGTAAGGTGGACGGTTGAAAAACCGATGTGGCTCGCCAGAGCAATCCAAACCCGCTTAATGCGGGAATTTTTTTGCCTGTAAGAAACGTGCAACAGGATTCCGAAACAGCAGACAAGTGCGAATGTTTCTCACTTGTATAGAGAAAAAGCGGAGTTTTTGTTATGATTTCCGCTGTCCGAAATAAAAGGCCGTCTGAAAACACAGCAGCCTGTTTTTAATGAAAGAATAGCAATGAGCGAATATCTGTTTACTTCCGAATCGGTATCCGAAGGCCATCCGGATAAAGTTGCCGACCAAGTATCCGATGCGATTTTGGATGCCATCTTGGCGCAAGACCCAAAAGCGCGTGTCGCCGCAGAAACCTTGGTCAATACAGGCTTGTGCGTATTGGCAGGCGAAATTACTACTACTGCCCAAGTGGACTACATCAAAGTCGCACGCGAGACCATCAAACGCATCGGCTACAACTCCTCCGAGCTGGGCTTTGACGCCAACGGCTGCGCAGTCGGCGTGTACTACGACCAACAATCTCCAGACATCGCCCAAGGCGTGAACGAAGGCGAAGGTATCGACCTGAACCAAGGCGCAGGCGACCAAGGTTTGATGTTCGGCTATGCCTGCGACGAAACCCCTACCCTGATGCCGTTTGCCATCTATTACAGCCACCGCCTGATGCAACGCCAAAGCGAATTGCGCAAAGACGGCCGCCTGCCTTGGCTGCGCCCTGATGCCAAAGCCCAACTGACCGTGGTTTACGACAGCGAAACCGGCAAAGTAAAACGCATCGACACCGTCGTCCTGTCTACCCAACACGATCCGTCTATCGGTTACGAAGAGCTGAAAAACGCTGTTATCGAACACATCATCAAACCGGTTCTGCCGTCTGAACTGCTGACCGACGAAACCAAATACCTGATCAACCCGACCGGCCGCTTCGTTATCGGTGGCCCGCAAGGCGACTGCGGTTTGACCGGCCGCAAAATCATCGTCGATACCTACGGCGGCGCAGCTCCGCACGGCGGCGGCGCATTCTCCGGCAAAGACCCGTCCAAAGTCGACCGTTCCGCCGCTTACGCCTGCCGCTATGTTGCGAAAAACATTGTAGCTGCCGGTTTGGCAACCCAATGCCAAATCCAAGTTTCCTACGCCATCGGCGTTGCCGAACCGACTTCGATTTCCATCGATACCTTCGGTACCGGCAAAATCAGCGAAGAAAAACTGATCGCTCTGGTTCGCGAACATTTCGACCTGCGCCCTAAAGGCATCGTCCAAATGCTCGACCTGCTGCGCCCAATTTACGGAAAATCCGCCGCCTACGGCCACTTCGGCCGCGAGGAGCCTGAATTTACTTGGGAGCGCACCGACAAAGCAGCCGCATTGAAAGCAGCCGCAGGCGTGTAAACTTCCGCATTTGAGGCCGTCTGAAAAGCAAAACGTTTTCAGACGGCCTTTTTCCTTATACAATAGCCACTTAAATTTCTATATACATTCTGAATAAAGGATACGGATTATGTTCGGCAAACAACTTTTCGAAGAAGTCAGCTCTAAAATAAGCGAAACCATCGCCAACAGCCCTGCCAAAGACATGGAGAAAAACGTTAAAGCCATGCTCGGCAGCGCGTTCAACCGCATGGATTTGGTGACCCGCGAAGAATTCGACATCCAACAACAGGTTTTGATTAAAACCCGTACCAAACTGGCCGAATTGGAAGCCCGTTTGGCCAAACTCGAAGCTGCTCAAGAGCCTGAAGAAGCGGCTTTGAAAGCTGCCGAAGCCGCTGCTGAAGAAGCTGTTGCCGAAATCAAACAACAAACCGAAGCTGCCGAATAAGGCCGTCTGAAACATGTCGCTTGCTTTGGTTTACAGCCGCGCCTTAAGCGGCATGAATGCGCCGTTGGTCGAAGTGGAAGCCCACCTTGCCAACGGCTTGCCACATTTCAATATCGTCGGTTTGCCCGATACTGAAGTCAAAGAAAGCCGCGACCGTGTACGTGCCGCCATCATCCAAAGCGGCTTCGACTTTCCCGCCAAGAAAATTACCGTCAACCTCGCACCGGCCGACCTCCCAAAAGAATCCGGCCGTTTCGATTTGCCTATTGCCTTAGGCATTCTTGCCGCATCGGGACAAATCAATCCTGAAAAGCTCGTGCAATATGAGTTTGCCGGAGAATTGGCACTGTCCGGCCTGCTGCGTCCCGTGCGCGGCGCGCTGGCCATGGCATGGCAGGGAATGCAGGCCGGCCGTTCATTCGTCTTGCCGCAAGAAAATGCCGAACAGGCTGCCGTCATGCGCGGTATCGCGGTTTATGGAGCGCGTTCTTTAGGCGAAGTGGCCGCGCATTTAAACGGTATCGAACCGTTGACACAAACTGAATGCAAGCTGACGCAAAGGCCGTCTGAACAAAGTAAAATTCCTGATTTAGCCGATGTTAAAGGCCAACATACCGCCCGCCTTGCTTTGGAAATCGCAGCGGCAGGCGGACACAGCCTGCTGATGATGGGCCCTCCGGGTACGGGCAAATCGATGCTTTCGCAACGTTTGCCCGGTATCCTTCCGCCTTTGACTGAAGACGAATTGGTCGAAGTATGGGCATTGCGTTCACTCCTGCCCAACCATCAACAGCAACTCGACAGCAACCGTCCTTTCCGCAGTCCTCATCACAGTGCCAGCTCGGCAGCCATGGTAGGCGGTGGTTCAGACCCACGTCCGGGCGAAATCTCATTGGCGCATCACGGTGTGTTGTTTTTAGACGAATTACCCGAGTTTGACCGTAAAGTATTAGAAGTATTGCGCGAACCTTTGGAAAACGGCGAAATCCATATTTCCCGCGCCGCACGCCAAGCAGTTTATCCGGCCAAGTTCCAACTTGTCGCCGCCATGAACCCCTGCCCTTGTGGCTATCTTGGCCATCCGTCCAAACCTTGCCGCTGTACGCCTGAAAGCGTTGCCCGCTACCGCAACAAAATTTCAGGGCCATTGCTCGACCGTATTGATTTAACCATCGAAGTACCCAGCCTTTCCGCTGCCGAGCTGATGCAACAAGAAGCAGGCGAATCCAGTGCCACCGTATTGGAACGCGTTACCGCCGCACGCAAAATCCAATACAATCGACAAGGCAAAGTTAATGCCGAATTGAGTGTCAGCGAGCTCGATGGCAAAGCCCGTATTCAAAAAGAAGCGCAAGAAGCCTTGGGAACCATGCTTGAAAAACTGTCCCTTTCCGCACGAAGTTTCCACCGCATCATGCGCGTTGCCCGTACTCTTGCCGATTTGGCAGGCGACGAAGAAGTCAGCAAAACCCATGTGATGAAAGCCATCGGCTTCCGTCGCGCCCTTTAACTTGTCAGACGGCCTGAATCTTTATGTTTAAGTAAAACTAGAGTAAACAAAGCATCAGGATTTTGCCGTCCATAACGGTTATTGATAAAATATCGAATCCAACTCAGACAGCCTCCTTTCAGGCCGTCTGAACACATTATTACAAGGTAAGTCATGAAAAAATCTACACAATATGGTAAAGGCTTGTCCGGTTTCTTTTTCGGCCTGATACTGGCAACAGGTATTATTGCCGGTATTTTGTTCTTCTTGAACCAAGGTAACCAAAACGTTTTTAAAGAGCTGACTCAGCCTAAACAAAGCGAAGAACCTGAAATCCTGAAACCTCAGGACAAAGCAGAGAAACGCCCAGCTACCGACACTTCATCTACCCAAGCAGATGAAGAAAAAGCCAAAGCAGAAAAAGAAGCGGCCGAGAAAGAAGCCAAAGCTAAAGAAGCGGCTGAAAAGGCTGCCAAAGAAGCTGAAGAAAAAGCTCAAGCGGAAAAAGAAGCTCAGGAAAAAGCCGAACAAGCAGAACGTGAAGCTAAAGAAAAAGCAGAGAAAGTCGCTGCTGATAAAGCCGAACGCGAAGCTAAAGAAAAAGCTGAAAAAGCCGCCGCCGATAAAGCCGAACGTGAAGCCAAAGAAAGAGCAGACAAAACTGCTGCCGATAAAGCCGAACGCGAAGCCAAAGAAAAAGCTGCAAAAGCTGAAGCAGAAAAAGAAGCTACTAAGAAAAAACTAGCTGAGAAAAAAGCCGAATTAGAGAAAAAACGCGAAGAAAAAGCCAAAGCGGAAAAAGAAGCTGCTGATAACGCTGCTAAAGACAAAAAAGCAGCCGACCAACTGACTGCCAAACAAAAAGAGCGTGCCGAGCGCAAACTGGCCGAGAAAAAAGCAGCCGAAGCCAAAAAACAAAACAAGCCGACACCTGAGCAAATCCTCAACAGCGGCAGCATCGAAAAAGCACGTAAAGCAGCAAATGCCTCTGCAACAAAAGAAAGCAGCAACGCTGCAAGTAAACAGTCAGCAGAAAAAGCTGAAGCAACTGCCAACAGCGGTAAAAAAGCCTTCCTGCAACTTGGTTCATATGCAGACCGCTCCAGCGCAGACTCACAACGTGCAAAACTGGCTATTTTAGGTGTGTCTTCCAAAGTGGTTGAATCGCAAAACGGCGATAAAACCATTTACCGAGTTCAAAGTAACACCATGCCGCAGGAAACCGCTGTAAAACTGCAAAAAAACCTGCAAGGCCATAATATCAACAGCTTGATTCGTTCTACCAAATAATGGAATCACTGATGAAGCAGCGTATAAAACAAACCATTGCCGCACTCAGCCTGAGCCTGCTCAGTCTGAGTGCGCAGGCTGCTACCGAGGGCGTGGACTATACTGTCCTCAGTCGCCCTATTCCGCAGCAACAAGCCGGAAAAATTGAAGTGCTAGAATTTTTCGGCTACTTCTGTGTCCATTGTTACCATCTCGATCCAGTTTTGTTGCAACACAGCAAAACCTTTGCCAAAGATGTTTCCTTACGGACAGAACACGTCGTTTGGATGCCTGAAATGTTAGGCTTGGCCAAAGTAGCCGCTGCCGTCAATCTTTCAGGTTTAAAATATCAGGCCAATCCAGTCATCTTCAAAGCAGTTTACGAACAAAAAATCAACCTGGCTGATGCAAATGTATTCCGATCATGGGTGGGTAAACAGACAAGTTTTGACAGTAAAAAACTGCTTCAAGCTTACAACAGTCCTGCTGCCGCATCGACTGCTGCAAAAATGCAGCAATTGACGGAAACTTATCGAATTGAAAACACACCAACTGTCATTGTCGGTGGTAAATACAAAGTCAATTTCAATGGTGGCGACTGGAAAGCCGGTATGAAAACCATAGACGAGCTCATCGTCAAAGTCCGCCGCGAACAATACTCAAAACCACTTTAACTAATCAACAAAAGAAAGACGGCCTCAAGGCCGTCTGAAAACTTATGGACATTCTAATTTTATTTAAAGCACTTATTCTCGGTATTATCGAAGGTTTAACCGAGTTTCTCCCTATTTCCAGTACCGGTCACTTGATTGTATTCGGTGACTTAATGAACTTTCAGAGCAACGGAAAAGTATTTGAAATTGCTATTCAACTCGGTGCAGTTTTAGCTGTCGTATTCGAATACCGCCAACGATTCACCCATATCATAAAAGGACTCGGTAAAGAACGGACAGCCAATCGCTTTGTACTGAATTTATTTATTGCCTTCATACCTGCTGCGGTTGTTGGCCTCTTGTTCAGCAAACAAATCAAATTACACCTTTTCAACCCAATTACCGTTGCTACCATGCTGGTACTCGGTGGTTTCTTCATTTTATGGGTTGAAAAACGCCAAACAACAGCTAAACCCAAAGTCAATCATGTAGACGATATGCGTCCAATCGACGCATTTGTTGTAGGATGCGCCCAAATTTGCGCCCTTATCCCTGGTACATCACGTTCAGGCAGTACGATTATGGGAGGTATGTTGTGGGGACTGGAACGTAAAACGGCTACCGAATTTTCATTTTTCCTTGCTGTACCAATGATGATTGCGGCAACAGGTTACGACATCTTAAAAAATTACAAACTCTTTACCTTGCAAGATGTCGGACAAATTGCCATCGGCTTTATCGCAGCATTTATCGCCGGTTTATTGGCAGTAAAAGCTTTGCTGAAATTTGTCTCCAGTAAAAACTATGTGCCTTTTGCCTACTACCGTATTGTATTTGGTGGTCTGATTCTCCTTACTTGGATGCTGGGCTGGGTCAGCTGGAGCGAATAACCCCTCTCCCGAAAGGACGTGCCTGAGCACGTCCTTTTCTTTATCCGCTTCCTCCCTTTCGATCATATTTCTACCCCGTAAAAGGACGACACTCCGCATCATTGCCCTTAAATATCTCCTCACCGTCCGTACAGCTTCCCTTCACCTTCATCTTCCCGCACACCACCACCGTCAGCGACTCGTTCAAGCGTAATACTCTCGGCTCCGCCTCCCTGTCCAGCGCCACCGCCTTCAGGGTAAACTTCCCTTCCAGGATCCCCTTAGCCTGACCGTTCATCCGAATGCAGAAACCGCCCGCCTCCTTGACCGGCAGCTCCGGCCACTTCGTCGACGTCAGCTTAAAGCTGCCCTTTTTCGTATAGAACTGCTCCATAAAGCGCGCATTTTCCAGCAGGGCAGCATGAGCCGCACGCAAGTTGGCCGAACGGACTGACTCCCGATAGGCAGTCAATGCCGCCGTCGCCAATATCGAAACCAGCAGCATCACCACCAACAGCTGTATCAAGGAGTAGCCCCTCTGTACAGCTGCCCCATTCCGTTTTCCGTCAAATGCTTTTAAGTACATATCTTTCTTCCCTTTATCT